>NYYM01000001.1 GCA_002685815.1 Dehalococcoidales bacterium
TATAATGAGCTTGTTGAGAAAGATTAGTAGCAAATTAGTAGCAATTCTGGTACGGCGCGTAATAACAGCCCCGTTTTAGCTTCGGCCCCTGTAGCTCAGTAGGATAGAGCAACGGTTTCCTAAACCGTGTGTCGTGCGTTCGAATCGCACCAGGGGTACCATTATCAGAGCTGACGCCACCCGTTAATCCGTAATTGTCGGGGTATTTTCAATTTAGTCCCTCTGACGATCACCCGTCGCTGCTTGGGCATCCCAGTGGAAGTGTCATCACCCGGATTGAGCACGATGGTATAGCTATTCTGGTACCTCTTGGTCAGGTGTCCCCCCGTTCTCGGTCCCTTTGTCTTGCAGCATTTGCTTGATCTCGGCAATATCCCTGCGTATCGGATTATCGTGTTTGTACCCCTGGTAGTTCGCGTAGGCTATTGTTTGGGGGATAATTATCTTCCAGACAATGACAGCCGCAACCAGTGCCGCTGAGAGTACCATCAAGAAGAATAAGGGCAACGTGATCCAGCTGAGCGCCGGCGTCGGTATTATCACAGTGGCATAGAATACACCGAATATCATAACGGTGTTGACGGCACTGATGTAAAAAGCCACTCTGCCATAAATGTCGTGGCTGGCACCGATAACGGCAGTTATTCGCGTGAACTTTGCCGGTTTTTGGCTTAATAACTTCTCTATGTTCATACTATTCCACGAATCCTCTCATTTTATCGTGCCCCCTTTTTCTGAACTTCCCTGATTTCGCCCATTTCTTCTCTCAAGTGCTTTAATTCGACAGCCAGTACCAACCCCGGTGTGTTTTTCCCCTCAAGGCTTTGGAACTTGTGGTCCGCCTGGCAGGAGGAGCTTTGGGGGCAATACCAACGTATAAAAGAGTTAATTCGTCCTCTTGAACACACCCCTCGGTCGGTACTTGGGGTGGGATTTCACGAAAATACCAGCCATATACACCAGAGCCTGCAGGAATTGGGCACGGACGTATTAGAACTTCATCGCGAGAAAAATGATGCTTTGTGAAGGGAACAGAGCCTTGTTTCATGTTCATAGAGTTCTTTCAGGGAATTCGCCTTCAAGAGCATTCTTGACTATATTCATTACTTCTGGAGAAAAATCCTGCGATAAAATCCAGCCAAGATAGTCCGGATATTCATCTACTATCTCTCGAACAGGTCTTCCCTTGTGTTTCCCAAAACTAAAAGTTACCTCTCCCTTATACCAGGCGAATCTTCCCGCGACATCAACGAAGTCCTTCCGCGGCTCAAGACATACTGAGCACAGTCCTTCTGCATCATGAGGTAAATCCTCATATACCTGAAGTTGATTGTCCAGAATCTCAACTGAAGCCCTGACATCAGTATCACTACTATGGGCATTAGCCAGTTCCTTATTGCAGTACTTTTGATAAGCAGCTCCTAGGTTACGCGGCGAATCTGGGTCATATGGTTCTCGCATGTGGAATATGGCCATGCTGTCAACAATCTGACGGTTATCACGGGAGAAACCAATCCCAACTCTTTCAAACTCATGCTCAAGCAAGGGCAGGTCGAACCCCAGGATATTGAAGCCTGAGAGATCGCAGCCTTCAAGAAAGTCACAGATTCCTTTTGCCAGTTGGCGAAATAATGGTTCTCCTGCTAATTCAGCGTCGGTAATCCCGTGAACCCCTAAAGCGCCTGGAGAAACCGGCATCTCCGGATCAACTCGTCGGCTCTTGTATTCCTCAGAGTCATCCGGATGAATTTTCAGTACCGAGAACTCGACTATCCGGTCAGCGTAATACCGGTTGCCAGTCGTCTCAAGGTCAATGAATGCCATTGGTCTTTCCAGTTTAAGATTCTTCATCGAGTCCTGTTAACTCCGTCTAATTGTCGGTAAATGCTTAATTCATCTTCGCCCGTGGCCGTTGGAAGAGTGATTGGCCGGATTGTCAATCAGCGAAATGGGACACTTTTTAAACCGAATGCCATGCCCCCACAAAGGTACCCACCTCTCAAGTTATAGTTACCGATAGCGTAGCCTCAGGAACAGGTACACGGTAACCAAGCAAACTGTGAGGTCGAATGTAATTGTACTCTATCCTCCACTGCTTGACAGTAATTAGATTAGTCTGCACCTTGTGAATATTATTTTACTTATGTTCTCATTTATTGTCCAGAAACAGATATCGTTGGGTGGACAAGAATATAAGAAATGAACCACGTTGATAAACATAATCGATCCATAAGATTTACATTACGGGGCGACTGAAGTCAATTGACTCGTCCGTCAAAAGTACCTAAACTGTATTCAAGGTGAGATATGTCATCGGATAATACTCCCAGACGAACCGGCATCGCCAATCTGCCCCTGCATCACGGCAAGGCGCCACGCTGGCTATTTCAGCGAATGGTCAAGCTGGCACGGGAAATCACCATTGTCATCGTGTCAGACTTCGGTGCCGAGGAGATGCTGAGACGCCTGTCACACCCTTACTGGTTCCAGGCTTTCGGCTGTATCCTAGGATTTGACTGGCACTCCAGTGGCGTCACCACTACGCTGGGCGGTGCACTGAAGGAGGGGGTAAAAGGGCTGGAGAAAGAGCTGGGCTTGTTCGTTGCCGGGGGCAAGGGAGGCACTTCGCGGAAGACACCATCTGAGATAGAGGTGTGGGGGGGCAGGCTCTCACTCGACCCGGCACCACTGGTTTATGCCAGCCGTATGTCCGCCAAAGTGGACAGTTCAGCCATCCAGGACGGCTACCAGCTCTACCACCATAACTTTCTGTTTACCGCCAATGGCTCCTGGGCCGTGGTGCAGCAAGGGATGAATGTAAAGACTCGCTATGCCCGACGCTACCACTGGCTGGGTGAGACGATCAGCAACTTCGTCAATGAGCCGCACTCAGCCATACTGTCCGATGCCAGAGGACAAGCGCTGAACCTGGTGGCAGTTGAGAGCGACTCCGCCCGTACCAGCATTGCCGGGATAGCGGCCAACGAGAAGCCGGAAAAGATGCTGACCGAACTAAAAAGGATAAAGACGCTTGACCTGCCCGCCCGCCACCAGATAGTTACCGCCGACCTGCACCCAGACAGCCTGAGCAAGATTCTCATAAACGCCTATGAATGCCAACCACAGGGCTTTGAGGAGCTACTGGGGCTAAGGGGGGTAGGACCCAAGACTATCCGCGCCCTTAGTCTGATTTCCGAGCTGGTTTACGGAATAGTTCCCAGCTACCGCGACCCCGCCCGCTACAGCTTTGCCCACGGAGGCAAGGACGGCATNCCATACCCCGTGGACAGAACGACCTACGACCAGTCCATTGAGTTTTTGCAGAGAGCCATCCGCAAGACCAAACTGGGTATGATGGAGAAGGAGGAGACGATTGGGAGGCTGAGGAGAATGATAACTTAGCAATATGAGATTATATCTGGTATCGTTCCAGGGGGTCAGGTCAGTGAGCATCAACAGGCAATAACCGCCGATTCAATTGAGACCACCACAAATTCGTTGCTGAAAAGTGGCCTCGGTAGGCATGTGGCCTACTTTCACGCCTAACCCGTTTCTTTGGCTCCGACGGTCTCTCTTTCTTTCAGTCGTCTCTGCATCCACAGAGTGGACACTTTGAGAGTTCTCTAACACCTTCGTGCTTAATGAAAAATTCATACATTGGTATTTCGCAATCAGGGCAGTTCATTCCGGTACCTCCTGTTTCCAATACCTCAGCATATAATCCGGAAGATAAGTCCGGTTACCTGCCGGTCATCCGGGACTATCCCACTAACTTACGCATACGAAGAAAAGGGACAAACAGGCTTGACAGTCATTTTTGGTTGATTTATACTAAAGCGAGCGAAGCGATATATCGGTTTAAATACTGTGTTGCTCGGCCCGACAGAGGGGATTGCTGTGAACCAGAGAAATCAGGGAGACCACAAGCCGCATTTTTTTGGCGGGCGGGGACGGGGAAGGCCCTTCCAGAGAGGCGACTTTAAGTATATTATTTTGCAGCACATAAAAGATAAACCGAGCTACGGATACGAGATTATCCGGGGACTGCAGGAGCGCTTCCATAGTTTTTACACTCCGAGCCCGGGTAGCGTTTACCCCACCCTGCAGATGCTCGAGGAGATGGGATACNCCACCGCCTCAGAAGAAGAAGGGAAGAAGATATTCACAATTACCAAAGAAGGCAAGAAGTTCCTCGATGAGGAGAAAGAGCTCGGGGAGAGAGTGAAGAGTCAAATTAGTAGCTGGTGGAATCCTGAGAATATAGACGACGTGGTCGAGGCGATGAGCGAATTTGAAAAGCTCGCCCGGTTGATGAGAGATAAGGCTCGTACGGCTGATTCCGCGAAGCTAAGCCGGATGCGTGAAGCGATTTCTCGCGCCCACGGAGAGATTTCAGAAGTCTAACCGGAAGTCACTTGTGAGCGTTGTGCAGAGGGTGTATTAAGATACGATGAGAGTCATATTCAGATTAACAATATTTACTAAAAAGTACTGGGGCTGGTTGCTTCTGGCCTTCTTGGCTTTGGTAGCCAGCGCCGGGTTCAATTTGATCATACCTCGAATGATGGGTGATGCCATTGATACAGCTCTTTCTTCAGGGGAACGCAGTTTTCTTTTCGTGGCGGCCGGAATTATCATCGGGGCCGGTTTGTTGAGAGGTGTTGCCGAGTTTGGGAACCGCTTCCTAGCAGAAGCCGTTTCTCAGAAAGTGGCTTATGATATCAGGAACGCCATTTTCAACCAGTTGCAGCGTCTCAGTTTTGCCTATCACGATCAAGCCCAAACGGGACAGCTTATGTCGCGGGCCACCGTCGATGTCGAAGCAATACGCATGTTTTTCGGTATGGGGCTGATCGGAATCCTTCAACTGGTCATCATGCTGGTGGCCATCTCCGTAATACTGCTGGTGCTGAACTGGCAGCTGGCCCTGCTTACCCTGGCTTTCATGCCGGCTATCGCCTGGCGGGCAGTAACCGTCAGTGCCCGCCTCCGTCCCATGTGGCTGAGGATTCAAGAACTGATGGCCGCTCTGGGCACGATTCTGGAAGAGAGTCTGACCGGGATAAGAGTGGTAAAGGCTTTCTCGCGTCAGAAAGAAGAGGGACAAAAATTTGCCGACCAGGCCAAAGTGCTCTACGACGAGCACATCAGCATCGCCCGAATACAGGCTTTCAACATGCCCCTTATGGCATTCTTAATAGCTCTGCCTACAGCGGTGATCCTCTGGTACGGGGGGCGGCAGGTAATGGACGGGACCCTGACGGTAGGCGAAGTGACCCAATTCATATTGTACGTGGGCCTGTTGGTGATGCCCGTTCGTCGCTTAGGTTTCATGGCCAACATGGTTTCCCGTACTTTCTCGTCGGGTCAGCGTATCTTTGAGATACTTGATGTAGAGTCGGCCGTTAAAGAGAAACCCGATGCCATCGAGTTGGGCCGGGTGGAAGGTCTGGTCTCTTTTGAAAATGTCGGCTTCAGCTACGATGCAGTGTCTCCCACCGTCAGCAACATCAACTTTACCGCCCAACCCGGTGAACTGGTGGCCCTGCTGGGAGGTTCAGGCAGCGGCAAGAGTACCGTAGCCAGCCTGGTCTCCAGATTTTATGACGTCACCGGAGGACGCATCACCCTTGACGGCACCGACATTCGGGACGTAACCCTGGCTTCGCTGCGCAATAACATAGGCATATCTCAACAGGATATCTTTCTGTTTTCAAACTCGATCAAGAACAACATTGCCTACGGAGCGGTGGGTGCCACGATGGAGCAGATAGAGGCCGCCTCCAAGGCTGCCCACCTTCATGAATTCATAGTCGGTCTGCCTGATGGTTACGAGACCTGGGTGGGAGAGCGGGGGCTTACACTGTCCGGCGGTGAAAAACAAAGGCTGGCTATTGCCCGCACCCTGCTTATAAATCCGGGGGTTCTCATTCTGGATGATTCCATGTCCAGCGTGGACGCCGAAACAGAAACGCTCATCCGGCAGGCTCTGGCCCGGCTTATCGTTGGGAGGACCACTTTTATCATTACTCATCGTCTGCCCATCATCAAGAACGCTGACCTTATCCTGATGCTCGACCAGGGTCAGATAATCGAGATGGGGAAACACGACGAGCTTATGGCCAGGGGAGGGCTCTACTACAATACATTCCAGTCACAGCTTTTGACTGCTGCCGGGACCGGAGACAACTTAATAGAGGAGTAATAAACATGTTTCATGGTGGTGGAGGACCGGGTGGCGGCGGGGGTGGCGGTCGGCTCCATGGCGCTATGGATGCCGACGATGAGGAGATTCTAGGTAAGGTCTACGACAGTACGGTACTCAGCCGGATGCCGAGGTTCATGATCGGGGTAAAAGCCTGGATAGTTCTGGGACTTGCCGGATCGCTGCTCCGTATTGGGGCTCAGGCGGCTACGCCCCTGGTGGTGGGGCTGACCATTGATAATTTCATAAGTACCGGCGACCGGGGCGGACTTAATCTCATCATTCTACTTTTAATCGGGGTAGCCCTGGCGATGTGGGCCGGTCAGTACCTCCAGACTCTATTCCTGGCCTTTGCCGGCCAGGCGGTACTTCTTCAGATGCGCGGCGAGTTGTTTAACCATCTTCACAAACTCTCGATGAGTTTCTTTGACCACAACAAAGTGGGTAAACTGATGTCCCGGGTGCAGAATGATGTAAACCAGTTGCAGGAAGTGCTCACTATGGGCATTGCCAACATCCTCACCAGCATCCTTTTGTTGTTGGCAATTATCGTTATTATGTTATTCATGAACCCCCGACTGGCCCTGATTACTCTGAGCGTGGTGCCGGTGCTGGGCCTGGTACTGGTCATCTGGCAGCAGTTTGCCCGGAAGGCTTTCATCAATGTGAGACGGGCCATAGCCGAAGTTAATGACCAGCTCCAGGAAAACATATCCGGGGTTCGGGTGGTCCAGAGCCTGTCCCGGGAAGACGTTAACGTAGACCATTTTGACGGAGTAAACCGGGCCCACCTGGATGCCAACATAACGGCTGCCAGACTCCAGGCGGTGATGATGCCCGCCGTTCAGGTAATGACCGGTGTCGCCTACGGCCTGCTGATTATCTTCGGCGGGCAGCAGGTGCTCTCCGGAGCTATGGGTGTGGGTGTTCTGATGGCCTTCCTGCTCTACGTCCAGCGTTTCTTTGACCCGGTGATAGAACTGACGATGATGTATACCCAGTTGCAGCGGGCGATGGCTTCCGGGTCCCGTATCTTCGAGGTCCTTGATCTGAAGCCTTCAATTGAGGACGCTCCCGAGGCGGTTGAGCTTCCTCCCATAAAAGGGGAGATTAAGTTTAACAATGTCAGCTTCTCGTATGTGCCCGGTATCGAGGTACTCCACGACATAGATCTAACCGTTAATCCGGGAGAAACGGTGGCTATAGTGGGACGTACCGGGGCCGGAAAGAGCAGCCTGATCAATCTTGGCGCCCGCTTTTATGAAGCGACATCGGGTGAGATTAGTGTAGACGGACATGCCGTAAGTTCAATTACCCAGGCGTCGTTGAGACGACAGATAGGTCTTGTGCCTCAGGATGCTTTCCTGTTTGCCGGCAGCATCGAAGAAAATATTCGATACGGGCGGCTTGATGCCACCCGGGATGAGATCGTCGATGCCGCCAAAGCAGCCGGCGTTCATGAGTTGGTGACTCACCTGGAGCATGGCTATGACACGGCTGTCGGGGAAAGGGGCAGCAACCTCAGCGCCGGACAGCGTCAGCTTGTCTGCCTGGCCCGGGCAATCCTGTCTGATCCCCCGATCATGATACTGGATGAAGCCACCTCCAACGTGGACACCAACACCGAACGCATCATGCAGGCGTCACTTCGCCGCCTGTCAGAGGGGCGCACCTGTATCATTATTGCTCACAGGCTGTCCACCGTAACCAGCGCCGACCGTATTGTAGCCCTTGAGAGTGGCAGAATCGTTGAGAGCGGTAATCATCAGGAGTTACTGGATAAAAAGGGGCTTTACTTCCAGATGTTTGAGACTCTGAGCGCCCTGGAACCGGACTAGTAGCCGGTCGGACGACGAAACCTCCCGGCAGGCTGTTCCTTTATGCTTTTCCCGACATACTGTATAATCGGTAGTAAATACTATCCGGCATTCCAAATACCGGACGGCGGGCGGAGGACTTATGGACGATATCATAAAGAGCGCACTTGAGATAGCCATGGAGAAGGTGGAGAAGCTGGACGAGGCCACCGATGAGGAACGTCTGAAATGGAGGTATCGCCCTCAAGGAGAAGAACTGGCAGTCAAGTATCTCAATGAAGACAGTGATTTGCTGCTTGATGTGAGTGAGTATGCAGAAAACGTGAAGAAGTATCTTATCGGCGGGGCTACCGGGATATTGGTCAGAAACATCAGCCTGCCGAAGAATGATGTGGCCAAAAAGGCTAACCACAGATCAATGGATGGATTGAAGCTGTTGAAGAACGATAAAGTAGAAGTGGAAAATATCTACAGCAAGATAAGATATCTCTTCACCCACTATGAGGAGCAGGGGAAGCAACAGAGAGAAGAGGCTTACCAGTCACTAAAGGCTGACCTGACCGCCAAGATACAACAGGCAATGCAACAGCAGATGGGGCAACTGATGTCAACGAAGATTGATGTGGAAAAACAACCTCAGTTTCAGCAGGAGTGGCGCAAGCTACAGACTCAACTGGACTCCGCCTACATCAACCATTTAAACGAATGCAAGCGGGAACTATCCGATATAGAGTAGACACTGATGGAAAATGACGAAGACAGGATCCGAGAAGCCGTCAGGAACACGGAGGTACTGAGAGCCCCGAAGCGGAGCCTGTATACCTTCGGCACAACCAACATATACTACTACCTGGTCACAGAACCGGCTTACTCCGAGTTGATAAAGGACACTCCGGAGACGGTGATTAGAGAGGGCAGGGTCATTGCCGAAAGACCCAAGATCGTCACCCCCTACTATCTGGCTAATCTCGAGGGATTCAGTTCGGAAGCCAGAAGGTATTTTGCCGCCCTGCTGGAAGAACACGGTTCGGACACTCGGGGCGTGTTTTATGCTTACCGTAACGAGCCGAAGGAGACTAGCATCGTGGCCGAACACTTGTCCTCGATAGTGGACAAGCTCAATGCCGAGATCGACAAGCGCAGTGACCCACTGGCGGCCATTATCAAGGGTGAGGACGCCCTTTGGGACGTTTCGCTGATGAAATTTGTTTATGAAATGACCAATAGTTCCGTGTCCGATAACCTCCGTCAGATGGGCAGCCGGGGTCTTTTGAAGGCAGATGCAGCGGGTACGCCGGCTGATGCCAGAGCCGGTATTGAAGAGCTTTTTGGCAAGGTCGCCCGGGNAGAGCGTACTCCCGGTGAGCTAAAAGACGAGCTTGAGCGGTGGGGCCTGTTTGAAGAGTATCAGGATAGATTCCTGGATATCTTCAAAAAGAATCGATAGCCAGAGGTAGGGCAGTGGAAATAACGGTGATTGAAGCCAGGGACCTGTCTGAAGCCTGGTTTCTGTGCGTAACCAAAGCGGTGACCGAGGGATATGAATACGAGATTGACCGGGGAAGCTATGCCGGGCAAAAGCGTAAGGAGCTTGACTTTATCGTCGTCAAGATAAAATATCCCGGAACAAGACCCTTGATTCCCGACGTACCTCAGGGTGTGCCCTGTCCTACCTCCGATGAGTATATCGAGAGTTATCTGCCCTACCTGATGACAGCCCACAAAGCCGAAGGCGAACAGTACACCTACGGCCAGTATCTGGAGAAGCAGATTGCCGAGGTAATCAAGATGTACAAAGAGGATGGCTTCAACACCAATCAGGCCTACATGTCGGTCGGTAACGAGCAATCTATCTATCTCTCGGACCCGCCCTGTCTGAGGGGGATAGACACCCGGATTCGTGACGGTAAGCTTCACTTCTTTGTCTATTTCAGGTCCTGGGACCTCTGGGCCGGTTTTCCATCTAATCTGGCCGCTATTCAATTGCTGAAAGAGTATATGTCCGGCGAAATCGGCGTTAATGATGGCGATTTGGTTGCCTCCAGTAAAGGACTGCATCTTTACGATTACACCTGGGATTTGGCCAGAGCTGTAGCCAGGACGAGTTAGACGGGGCTTCTTATCCCTTTTGCTGTCTGAACACAAAATACAGACTGGCGGTATCCAGCCCAGGTTCTTGCGGTAAGTAGAAATCACCCAATTTTTCCCTCTAATGAAACTACTCATTATTCTAGGCGTATTAATGGTTTATCTGTTTGGTGGCGGATGTGCCCCGGACGGGGATTTTGACGCCCGGTTGAATGCGATAGTCAGACCGTACCGTTTCAGTATCGCCGCCTGGGAACTAAGAACCATACCCCGGCAGGCGGGGCAGTGGTTGTTCGGCGGGGAGACAGAGACCGATGATGAAGTGGGGGCGGTCACCGAATATTTTTCTTCTGTAAAGCAAATCAGGTCTCTGAGAGCAACAATAGCGGCTGACGGGGCCGGTGTTCCGGCTCTCCTTAAAGACGAGCTGGCTGGTCTGCGAGAACAACAGATGGCTCTGACCCCGGCGGTGGAGAGGATAATAAGTGAGCAGATCAGGCAAGTACTGACCCAGGAGGGTATCCTTAATCCGGTTACTAAACTGGAGATCCGTTTTCCTCCGGTGAACTTCAAACTGGAGGAACTGCCCCACCTGCTGGTGGTTTCACCCCGGGACAGAATAGAGTCGGTCGAGGAGGTTGTCCTTAACCAGAGTCTCCCGCGACAGGAAAAGGAGACCATTGAATCCAATGTCGATGAGCTGGGTGTTTCCTCTCTGGTGGTTGGGCTGGGTGGTATGGCGACATATCCCTCCCTGGTTGATAGTGAGGCCAGCCTGCGTTTTACCATAGATACCATTGTTGAAGAGTGGCTGCATCAGTACCTGGCCTTCAAACCACTGGGATTTCGTTACTTGCTAGATCTAAGCGGGCTGTCCCGGAATTACGATATTGCCACCATCAACGAGAGCCTGGCCGGCATGGTTAGTGGAGAGATCGGGGCTATGGTCTATCTGAAATACTATTCCGGGAATGAAACCGGTGCTATTCAAACACCTAAACCGGAGTTTGATTTTAACCGGGAGATGAGAGAAATAAGAAAGACGGTGGATGCCTACCTGGTCCGGGGAGAAATTGCTCAGGCCGAGGAGTTTATGGAGCAGAGACGGCAATATCTGGCCTCAAAGGGATACTACATCAGAAAACTGAATCAGGCCTACTTCGCCTTTCACGGCACCTACGCAGACAGGACGGCTTTCACCAGTCAGATCGGACTTGAGTTAAAGGAACTGAGAAGCCGGAGCGATTCGCTAAAAGACTTCCTGGAAACTGCCGCTGCCATAACCGTCCGTCAGGACCTGACAGATAGTATCCGCTGAAACCCGGGGGGATACCGGGCTAGCGGTAAGTCTGGGTTGCTGTGAGCACCGAGGTTTGCTAAACTGGTGGTTGTCCGCGGGCCGCTAGCTCAACTGGCAGAGCAGCTGACTCTTAATTCTAAGCTAACTGTTCACACAGTAATTTTAGCTTCAATTGAGTTTTGTTGTGTTTTCGTCATTGAGGCTAGAATACCAACTGGTTGCAAGCAGTCTTTTGCAGTTTAACGCCAAATTAACGCCAAACTAACGCCAATTTTCTACCTTCAAGTTGAGAGTAAAAGTTTTAGTTTGTTCTCTCGCATGCTTTACCGATTAGGGACTGAATTATGGTGTGAAGCATGCTACTGAGGTGGTCGAATTTTCTTCTTTTTAATCCTGTATCTTCGTTCATATATAAAGACCGGTTTACTTCAATCATTACAGAGTGCACTGCAGGATTGCTTCTGTAGTAAATTGCTGGAACCAT
>NYYM01000002.1 GCA_002685815.1 Dehalococcoidales bacterium
ATACCCAGCACCGGTAGGTGGCTCTCATATATATAGGCAGGGGCCAGCGGGGCATCCTCTTGGTAAACACTGGCTGGTCCCCCGGATAGGATAAACCCTTTGGGGTTGAGCGGGGCAATCTTTTCCCAGGGGGTATCATATGGCACTAGCTCACAATACACGTGGCACTCGCGTATTCGCCGGGCTATCAGCAGGCTGTACTGGGAGCCGAAATCAACCACCACGATAGCTTCTTGCCCGGATGGGGCGACGGCCTCCTCCTTGGTGACCGCCGTTTGCTCTCCACTTATCTCCCTGGCTATCTCCAGATAAGTAGAGACTTCAATATCGTCACTGGTAGCCACCCGGCGGTTGGCTGATGAGCTTTGTTTCGGCTTACTTTTGGGCATCTCTATCCATCTCGTCTTTCGTTCTCTTATTATAGCACTAATTAACCAAAGTCTCACCATAAAACTGATAAAAAAGAAGGGGTTTAGCCATCTATGACTTACGGTTTAAATCCCCGCCCCCTTTTCCTTAAACGCCCTTGGTTATCGGGTTTTATGTTTGGCCGCCTTTCGTTGCTGTGGTATACTGTGGTCGAGCCTGAACACTTTTCCCAATAACGACTATCGGCCAATGACAAGTGAACTCTCTTTGAATATCCGGGAACAAATTGAAAAAGGTGTTTCTATTCTCAGGCAAGACGGAATAGTTGCTTACCCTACCGATACCGTTTATGGTCTCGGTGCCTCGGTGGGTCTGGCTCAGGCGGTGGAGCGGATTTATGAAGTAAAAGAGCGGCCTCGGAACATGCCGCTACCCTTGTTGCTAGCCGACGATTCCCAGATAACCGGACTGACTGAATCGGTACCGCCGGTCGCCCGGCTGCTGATTCGTAACTTCTGGCCCGGTGCTCTGACTCTGGTCCTGGNCGCCTCCGCCTCGGTCCCGGACATCATCACGGCCGGAGGGAAAACTGTTGCCCTTCGTATCCCCGCCCATCCCGTCCCTGTTGCCCTGGCTAAGGGTTTGGAGACTCCTCTTGTAGGCACCAGCGCCAATCTCAGCGGTTGGCCCAATCCGCTAACGGCTGAAGAGGTCTGCTCTCAGTTTGGCTCTAAGATAGATTTTGTCATTGATGGCGGACGTTGCCCCGGGGGCAGGGAATCCACACTGGTTGATGTAACCGGGGTAACGCCCCTGATACTGCGGGAAGGCGCCATATCACGACAAGAACTTGAAAAAGTTTTGGGAAGTATTGACTCTAAGAAAGGGGACTAAATTATGCGCGTCGCCATTGGCTCTGACCACCGGGGCCTGGAGTTGAAGGAATCTATCATTAATCTGATTACTGTCGCCGGGCACGAATGCGAAGATTTCGGCTGTTATACCGCCGATTCTGTAGACTACCCTGACATTGCCGGGAAAGTGAGTGAAGCGGTGACCGGAGGCGATTTTGACCGGGGTGTTCTGATATGCGGTACTGGTATCGGTATGTGTATTGCTGCCAATAAAGTCCGTGGTATCAGGGCTGCCCTCTGTTATTCCACCCTGAGTGCCTCTCGGGCCCGCCTGCATAATGATGCCAACATCCTTTGCCTGTCTTCGGAAGAAACCCCGGAACCAATATCGGAAATCGTCAATACCTTCCTGTCCACTGAGTTTGAAGGAGGCAGACACCGGCTCCGGGTGGAGAAGATAGCCGGTATGGAGGATTGACTGCACCGCTGTCCTTGACATCGCATTGGAATTGTGTTAGTTTATTGTCATAATGATNAAAAACCTTGTTGTCTTAGTACTCGTTACCGATATGTAATCCGTCCGTGGGTCGTGTCCAAAGGATTAGGGGCCGCCTCCACAGGACGGCTCTTTTTGTATAAGTGAGAAAAAGGTCGCGAAAGAAGAGAGAATTAAGAGAAAATGAAAAATGAAAAGTGATTCTGTTAAGAAAGGTATAGAGCGGGCTCCCCATCGGTCTCTGCTCTACGCTTTGGGCTGTACACCGGCAGAGATGGATAAACCATTCATCGGTATTGTCAATAGCTTCAGCGAGATTGTGCCCGGTCATGCCCATTTAGGAAGTATTGCCGCAGCCGTTAAGGCTGGAATTCGCAGTAAAGGCGGGGTGCCTTTTGAGGTCAATACTATCGCCGTATGTGACGGTATCGCCATGAATCATCCGGGCATGAAATATAGCCTGCCCAGCCGGGAATTAATCGCTGATTCGGCAGAGATAGTGGCCGAGGCTCACGCTTTCGATGCCCTGGTCTTTATTACCAACTGCGACAAGATTGTCCCCGGTATGCTGATGGCGGCGGTAAGGATGAACCTGCCCTCCATCTTCATCAGTGGTGGACCCATGTTGAGCGGACAGCTACCTGCTGAAGGCGGTTTTGACAGTGTTGACCTCAGTTCTCTCTTTGAGGCTGTCGGCAAGGTAACTGCCGGGCAAATGACAGTGCAGCAACTGGAAGAACTGGAGACGTTGGCTTGCCCCGGCTGCGGTAGCTGTGCCGGTATGTTTACCGCCAATACCATGAACTGCCTGACTGAAGCTCTCGGAATGGGTCTACCCGGTCACGGGACTATTCCGGCGGTGGAAAACCGGCGTCTGGGGCTGGCCAAACAAGCCGGTGAGCAGATTATGGAACTGCTGGATAAGAATATCCGCCCATGCGATATTATCAACGCCGATGCCGTTCACAATGCTTTTACTGTTGATATGGCCCTGGGCGGAAGCACCAACTCGGTACTGCATATGATGGCTATTGCCCACGAAGCAGGCGTAGAGTTCTCTCTGAAGATGGTTGATAAAGTGAGCGAGTCTACCCCTCAGTTATGCAAGCTGAGTCCGGCCAGTGATGTTCACATNGAAGACTTGGACCGGGCCGGTGGTATTCAGGCGGTGATGAAACAAGTGGAAGGCCTGCTGAAACTCGATAACATAACCGTAACCGGAAAACCGGTGCGGGAGAATATCGCCGGTAAACTGGTGCTGGATGGAGAAGTTATCCGCTCAAAAGAAAACCCCCATTCGGCCACCGGTGGCCTGGCTATCCTGTTTGGGAATCTGGCTCCGGATGGAGCGGTGGTCAAGAAGGGAGCCGTGGCTCCCGAGATGATGGTACACAGCGGGCCTGCTCAGGTCTTTGATTCTGAAGAAGAGGTCACTCCGGCTATCATGGATGGCGCCATAAAACCGGGTGAGGTGATAGTTATTCGCTACGAGGGACCCAAAGGAGGCCCTGGGATGAGAGAGATGCTCACTCCTACCTCTCTGCTGGCTGGAATGGGGATGGATAAAGAGGTCGCTTTGATAACTGACGGACGTTTTTCCGGGGCGACTCGGGGAGCTGCAATCGGCCACGTCNCTCCTGAGGCGGCCGGTCGGGGACCTATCGCCGTCCTGAAAGACGGAGATACCATCAAGATAGACATTCCCAACAAGAAAATTGAAGTTGAACTAACCGAAGAAGAGATTAATGGCCGACTGGCAAAACTGGCTGATTTTGTTCCCCGGGTGAAATCAGGATACCTGAAGCGTTATGCTGAAAAGGTGTCTTCGGCCAGCACCGGGGCTGTATTTACGGAATAGGAGAATCTGCTATGAAATTGACTGGCGCCCAGATCATATGTGAGACCCTGCAAAAAGAGGGAGCAGAGGTTATTTTTGGCATCCTTGGCGGGGCTATTCTACCGCTCTATGATACTTTGCCTCAATATCCTCAACTCCGTCACGTCCTGGTCCGTCATGAGCAAGCCGCTGCCCACGCGGCCGAGGGCTATGCACGGGCCACTGGGAAAGTGGGGGTCTGTTTTGCCACTTCCGGCCCCGGGGCGACCAACCTGGTAACCGGAATTGCCAACGCTTATCTTGATTCGGCTCCTATGGTCGCCATAACCGGTCAGGTAGCCAGGCAGTTTATTGGTCGGGACGCCTTCCAGGAGGTGGATATTACCGGTATTACCATACCTATTACCAAGCAGAACTATCTTTCCCTTGAAGCCGCCTCATTGGCCAGAACGGTTAAAGAAGCCTTTTATCTGGCTGGCACTGGTCGTCCCGGCCCGNTCCTTATTGACGTGCCGAAGGATGTTTTTACTGAGGTGACGGAATATCACCTTCCCCAACAAATAGATCATCCCGGTTATAAGCCTACCTTGCAGGGGCACCCTGCCCAGATAAAAAAGGCAGCCAAGCTGATAAAGGATGCTAAACGGCCCCTAATCCTGGCCGGCCGGGGAGTAAATATCTCCGGGGGTAGCGACGAACTGAAACAACTTGCCGAGATTACCCAGATGCCGGTGGTGACAACCNTGCTCGGCATCGGTTGTTTCCCTGAAAACCATATTTTGAGCTTTGGGATGATTGGAATGCANGGTATGGCCTACGCTAATATGGCAGTTAGCGCCACGGACCTTATTGTTGCCATCGGTATGAGGTTTGACGATAGGGCCACGGCAAAAGTGAGCGGTTTTGCCCCTCACGCCCGCGTCATTCATATTGACATAGACCCGGCAGAAATCGGGAAAAACGTAGCCGTGGACGTGCCCATAGTTGGCGATGTCAAGATAGTCCTTGAAGAGCTGAACAAGCTTGTTTCGGACAAGCAACACCTGGATTGGTTTAACCAGCTTGATACCTGGCGCAAAGAGCACCCGGCCCTGGATATCAGGACCGNCNACGGACTGAGGCCTCAGTCCGTGGTCNGGGGGATATATGAGAAGACCCATGGTGAGGCTGTGATTGTTACCGGGGTGGGTCAGCACCAGATGTGGGCTGCCCAGCATTATTACTATGATAAACCCAATACCCTGATTTCATCCGGCGGACTTGGCACAATGGGTTATGGACTACCGGCGTCGATAGGGGCTAAAATCGCTTGTCCCGATAAGACCGTCTGGTGCATTGACGGGGACGGTAGTTTCCAGATGAACATCCAGGAACTTGCCACGGTGGTACAGGAGAAAGTAGGCGTGAAGATAGCCATTCTCAACAACGGATATCTGGGGATGGTCAGACAGTGGCAGGATCTGTTCTACGAAAAAAGATATGTAGCCACTCCTCTCAGTGGGCCTGATTTTGTTAAGATTGCTGAAGCCTACGGGATTCCGGCTCTCAGGGTCAAGCGTGATGAAGAAATCGGTCCGGCCATCGAGCAGGCTATGGCCGAGGATGGGCCTTTCTTGCTAGACTTTCTGGTAGAGCCGGAGGAGAATGTTTACCCGATGGTTGCCCCGGGAGAGTCTTTGAGTGAGACTATCGAGGCACCTAAGAAAGAGGAGGCAGTATGGCAACAGCCAAGCACACCATAGTTGCCCTGGTAGAGGATAAACCGGGAGTGCTCACCCGGATGGCTAGTCTTTTCCGCCGGCGTGGCTTTAATATTGAAAGCATCGCCGTCGGGCATAGTGAGTTGCCTCGCCTGTCCCGTATGACTATCGTTGTTAGCGGGCCCAGCGGCATAGTCGAACAGGTCAGGAAACAGGTGGACAAGATAGTTGATGTAGTCAGGGTGATTGAGNTCACCAACGATAATATGATCGCCCGGGAACTAGCCTTGATTAAGGTGAAAGCCACACCGGCCTCCCGGAGTGAGATCATGCAGATTGTGGACATATTCAGGGCCAATATTGTCAATGTTACCACTGAATTTGTAACCGTAGAGGTAACCGGAGAGGAGGAAAAGATCGTTTCCCTGTGTGACCTGCTCAGTGGTTTTGGGATAAAGGAGTTGGCCCGGACAGGCCGCATTGCCATGACCAGGAATAACTGAGCCGACTGGCCTGCGGTAAGGCCCCGATGATTTGATTCGATACTGAATAAGGAGAACTGATTTTGGCTACGATATATTATGATAAGGATTGTGATCTGAATCTGCTTGATGGCAAAGTAATCGGCGTTGTTGGCTACGGTAGTCAGGGACACGCTCATGCCCTAAATCTCAAAGAGAGCGGTTGTCGGGTGGTGGTCGGCTTGCGGGAGGGCAGCAAGAGTCAGAAGGAAGCTGAAGATAATGGCCTTAAGGTAACCGGCGTAGTGGAAATGGCCCGGGAGGCGGACATCATCATGATGCTGGCGCCTGATCATTCTCAGGGTGATATATATCGCCAGTCAATTGAAAAAGAACTTGTCCCGAGCAATACTCTGATGTTTGCTCACGGTTTTAATATCCACTACGGGCAGATTGTCACTCCGGACGGGGTCGATGTTTCCATGATAGCCCCCAAGTGCCCAGGTCACATGTTGAGACAACTGTACACCGAGGGAGTAGGGCCTCCGGCCGTAATTGCTGTCTACAAGGATGAATCGGGCAAGGCCAGAGAAAACGCCTTGGCTTACGCCGCCGGCATCGGTTGCAGTCGGGCGGGGGTGATTGAGTCAACCTTCGCTGAAGAAACGGAAACTGATCTTTTTGGCGAGCAGACTGTTCTCTGCGGAGGGGTAACCTCGTTGATGAAAACCGGCTTCGAAACACTGGTCAATGCCGGTTATCAACCGGAGATAGCCTACTTTGAGGTGCTTCACGAGGTAAANCTTATCGTAGATCTGATTTACCGGGGCGGCATGAACTTTATGCGCTATTCGGTTAGCGATACCGCCGAATATGGTGACTATACNCGGGGNCCNCGGNTTNTNGANGANATGGNCNGNGNGGANATGGNGNAAATNNTGNCTGANATNCAGGACGGNANCTTTGCCAAAGAATGGATACTGGAAAATCAGGCTGGGCGCCCGGTTTATAATTCCCTGAAGCGTATGGGTGAAGAACACCTTATTGAGGAAGTTGGAGCTGAATTGCGTAAAATGATGCCTTGGCTCAAGTGATAACCTTGNACAAGCAGGTAGTATTTCTAGGCGAAAGCAGTCTTATGTCAGAGCTACAAATATCACAAAAAGAAGCGTTGGAGCTTTTCATATCAAGTGCGGACAGGCTTGAAATGGCCGTTACCGGTTTGTCTGATCAAGCGCTTGATTTTCCCAGTGCTCTGGATGAATGGACAATCCGGCAAATCGTTTGCCACCTGGCCAGCGATGGTGATGCCTGGTCAATGCCCTTCCAGACAGCGATTGCCACACCTGGTGCGACAATTCAGTTTGGGGGATTCCCCGGTAANGAAGCCTGGGCAGATGTTTTGGTCTTCGATGAGCGCCCGGTTGATACGGCCGTAATGCTTATCAAATCGCACCGGCGGCTTATCTCGGAACTCGCCGAGCACTTTCCTGATGCCTGGGAACAATATGTGACCTTCAACGTTTCTCAGGGACAAGAGCCGCAGAAGGTAAGCGCGGGTCAAATCATCCGCATGTTAGGTGAANACCTGGCAGAACANCTGGAGCATATTGAAGCCATCAAGCAGCAGTATATGAACTCTGAGGGATAAATAGAGTAGTGTGATTATGGAATACGAAAAGGTATCCTTTNCTGAAAGAAATAGCCTCATCCTTACCAGCCCCTCTCCTGATTAAGGAGAGGGGAGGCACCCGTTCGACTAAAAAATATTTCTTTCAGGGAGGAAACTGTGGATAAGGTAACTATATTTGATACTACACTAAGAGATGGGGAGCAGGCGGCTGGGGGTTCGCTGAATGTCCAGGAAAAACTGGAGATAGCCCGGCAGCTGGAGAAACTGAGCGTAGACGTAATCGAGGCGGGTTTTCCGGTAACCTCACCGGGTGATTTTGAGGCAGTCAGGCTTATTGCTGAGCAAGTCCGCAAACCGGTGATTTGTGTCCTGACCCACGCTAATCTCCAAGCTATCGACCAGAGCTGGGAAGCGGTCAAGAGGGCCGAGCGGGCCCGGATTCACATCGTCCTTTCCTCCTCGGATATTCACCTCTTTTATCAGTTGAAA
This sequence comes from Dehalococcoidales bacterium, assembly GCA_002685815.1. Classification (GTDB taxonomy): domain Bacteria; phylum Chloroflexota; class Dehalococcoidia; order Dehalococcoidales; family UBA2162. Next base: position 7,840 of record NYYM01000002.1, read on the forward strand.
AAAAGCCGTGAAGAAATCCTGGAGATGTCCTGTAATACGGTCGCCCGGGCCAGGAAGTATTGCGATGACGTAGAGTTNTCGGCTATGGACGCCAGCCGGACCGAGCCGGAATATATCTACCAGATTCTGCAGGCGGTCATCCAGGCCGGCGCTACCACTGTTAATGTTCCTGATACCGTCGGATATGCCATGCCTGATGAGTTTGGCGGACTTATTGACGGGGTTTTTGCCAATGTGCCCAATATTGATCAGGCTGTCGTCAGCATCCACTGCCACAATGACNTGGGTATGGCGGTAGCCAATAGCCTGGAAGCCCTCAAACGTGGAGCAAGGCAAGTGGAGGGCACCATAAACGGCATCGGGGAAAGAGCTGGCAACGCCTCACTGGAGGAGATTGTCATGGCTGTCAAGACTCGCTCCGGNTTTTTCAACCTGACTACCAGTATTGATACCACCCAGATATACCAGACCAGCCGGCTGGTTAGTGAGTTGACAGGTTTTGCCGTTCAGGACAATAAAGCTATCGTCGGGGCCAATGCCTTCCGTCATTCGTCAGGGCTTCACGTGGACGGTGTAATTAAGATGGCCCAAACCTTCGAAATAATGGATCCCAAGGCTGTCGGCGTTGCCTCCAGTAGCCTGGTGCTGGGCAAAACGAGTGGACGCAATGCCTTTAGGGAACGGTTGACGGAACTGGGCTACAGTCCCTCTAAAGAAGACTTCAATCGTGCCTTTGCCGCTTTCAAAGAACTTGCCGATAAGAAGCGGGATGTTACGGATCGGGATATAGAGGCCCTTGTTGCTGAAGAGAAACGTACTGTGGCTGAAATCTATCATCTGGACCGCATTCAGGTAACCTGCGGCGATAGGGGTATGCCCACCGCTGCCGTTCGGCTCNTCGCGCCGGNTGGTGAGATCTTGGCTGACGCCGCTCTCGGTACCGGTCCCGTTGATGCCGTTTATCAGGCGATCAACCGGCTCGTTGGAGTCCCCAATNAACTCATCGAATTCAGTGTTAAATCGGTAACCGAAGGCATTGATGCTATCGGTGAGGTGCTGATAAGAATCGAGAGTAACGGCACCACCTATACCGGACGGGGTTCTGATACTGATATCATTGTGGCAAGTGCCAAGGCCTACACCAATGCCCTTAATCGACTGCTGNCGGTGAAGAAGGCTGACTAGAGGTTCTTGTTCTTTGGCCTTACATATCGTCCGTCTGGAACTTGATTGCCTAGATAGTGTCTCGGTGGCCTGTCCGGGCAATCCTTTCCCTCGGCAGAGCCTTGATTGCCAGCTTGCTTTATGTGTGTTATACTTAGATAGGTTTAATTTAGGTTGCCTAAGATCATGCGGAAGGTGTTTAATTTCAGCATTCTTGATTATTGGATGACTCGAGTTCTGACTATCTTGTAGAGAGAAGGCCATCCACTGAGATTTGAGGACAGATCAGTCCCCCGCTCCGGTTTCGGCGCCACTCTTGCTTTCTTGCTTTCAGTCATGAATCCCGGNAGTTGTGCCGTTTAAAAACCACACTAACAAGGCCGAGTGCCGTCCGGAATGGCGCTGAGCCGAGAGAACCAGGAGACGGCGGTTACGGAACTCCGCGCTAGAGTGTCCCCCGTTGCCATCGCCGTGGGCGNTAAAAACACCGAATCCTGGNGCAAATAGGGGCACCATAAATAATTCTATTAAGAAGGAGAATGTGAGACACAGTTGATCAAGCACCTGTAATACAGGAGGTTGATCACTATTCTTTCAAGGAGACATATGAATTTCGAAACCTTTAATCTTTATCCCAAGATCATGGACGGTGTACGTGCCCTCGGGTACACCACCCCAACCCCGATACAAGAAAAGACCATCCCGCTGATCATGGAGGGACGGGATATCATCGGCCTGGCCCAGACCGGCACCGGTAAGACGGCCGCGTTTGTGCTGCCGATTTTACAGCGTCTGCAGTCGGAGGCCCCCCGTGGCGTTCGGGCTCTGATAATCTCGCCCACTCGTGAACTGGCCGAACAGACCTGTGACGTAATCGGCAAGTTGGGTGGNAAAACTGGCCTGAGGAGTGTCGCTGTTTACGGCGGANTAAGTATGGAGCAGCAAGTTTTGGCCCTGCGCAATGGCGCAGAGATCGTTGTCGCTTGTCCCGGCCGTCTACTCGACTATTTATGGAAGGGTACCCTGAGTCTGACAGAACTGGAAATCCTCGTCATCGATGAGGCCGACCGTATGTTTGACATGGGTTTTCTGCCTGATATACGCAAGATTCTGAGCTGTATCCTGCACAAACACCAGACATTGCTCTTCTCGGCCACCATGCCCCCCGGTATCCGACGATTGGTGAGTGAAGTGCTCCATAATCCGGTTACGGTGCAGATAGATCGCTCCCTTCCGGCTAAAACCGTGTCCCATGCCATTTACCCGGTACAGCAGCATCTGAAAACAAACTTGCTGAAAGAAATACTGGATAAAACTAAAATGGATTCAGTGCTGGTCTTCACCCGCACCAAACACCGTACTAAACGAGTGGCCCAGCAACTGATAAGGGCGGGCTATAGGGTGGCTTCAGTGCAAGGAAATTTATCCCAGAACCAGAGGCAGGCTGCCCTTACCAGCTTCCGTAAAGGCTTGACCAAGATTCTCGTGGCGACGGATGTCGCCGCTCGAGGTATTGATATCCTCACCATTTCTCACGTGATCAATTACGATATGCCTGAGAGTACGGATGATTACATCCACCGTATCGGTCGCACCGGCCGGGTCGACAAAAGTGGCGAGGCCCTGACATTCGTCACGAATGCTGACGGNCCCAAGATACGGGCTCTTGAACAGCTGCTTGACGTGCCGCTGGAGCGCCTGACACTTGAAGGCTTTGATTACAGCCAGCCTGGGTCGGACAATGAGCCGCGTTTTTCGCAACCACCTCGGCCACGCGCCTCGCGAAGACAACGGTTCGGCAAACAACCGGCTATGAATTAACATACCCCCTACCTGGCTGCGCCGTCTCTCAAGTGTGATGAATGAANCCTCCCTCGTCGGGGACTTTCCCTTTTCATGTTGAGCGCTCTGAATCGGGACGCCAGACCTGATTTTCGGCCGACCCTTTCTTACCTGACTGCTGGTTCCCACTTAGAATGTGGTAGAATTACTAATGTCAGGCCAGTCCGGACGTCAAGATTCAGAAAATGAGACAACTGCCTCGGGAGATTTATCTTCCCTCCCCTGAAGGGAATGGGACAGGGCGCAATAATTGAAGGAGAGAACAACACTGTGAACATAGCTGAAAAGATACTGGCTGCTCACACTGATAGGGAAAGAGTTGCTGCGGGCGATTTTATTAATGCTCGGGTTGACCTGGTTCTGGCTAATGACATTACCGCCCCTATTGCTATCAAAGAGTTTGGCCGGATTGGGGTAGAAAAAGTCTTTGACCCGAAAAAGATAGTCATGGTGGCCGACCACTTTGTGCCCAATAAGGACATTGTTTCGGCTGAAAATGCCAAGTCGATGCGTGAATTTTGTCATGGACAGGCTACCCTTCACTTTGACGTCGGACAAATGGGTATTGAGCATGTTTTACTGCCCGAGCAGGGCCTGGTATTGCCCGGAGACCTGGTTATCGGGGCTGATTCTCACACCTGCACCTACGGTGCTCTCGGGGCTTTTGCTACCGGCATGGGCTCGACTGATATCGCTGCGGCCATGGCAACCGGTGATATCTGGATGAAAGTGCCCCCGACAATCAAGCTCGTCTACCACGGCAGCCTGGGGAAATGGGTCAGTGGTAAAGACCTGATTCTTCATACCATTGGTGATATTGGCGTTGATGGAGCTCTCTATTCAGCTATGGAGTTCTCCGGCCAGGCGATAGATGAACTGTCTATGACCGGGCGTTTCACTATGGCCAATATGGCTATTGAAGCCGGAGGTAAAGCCGGTATCTTTATGGTGGATGATAAAACACTTGACTATGTTAAGCCCCGGGCAAAACGCCCCTACACCGTATATGAACCGGATGATGATGCTGAGTACGCCCGGGTTATTGAATATGATGTGTCCGGCCTGGAACCTCAGATTTCTCTGCCCCACTCCCCGGCCAATGCTAAATCGGTCAGCCAAGTGGGCGGGATACAGATTGACCAGTCGGTGATCGGCAGCTGCACTAACGGCCGCCTCGAGGATTTGAGGATTGCCGCTCAGATATTGAAAGGGAACAAAGTGCATCCCAATGTGCGTTGTATTGTTCTCCCCGGCAC
>NYYM01000003.1 GCA_002685815.1 Dehalococcoidales bacterium
TGGAAGAAGCGGCCAAGAATGTTATCTCCCGGATAACGGAATGACGGAAACAACCCGCCCCGAATTTGACGAGTATTGCTTAAAAATAGCCTCGGTGGTGGGAGAGCGTTCCACCTGCCGCCGCCATCACATGGGAGCTATTGCCGTCAGGGACAAACACATACTGAGCACGGGGTACAACGGAGCGGCCGCGGGACTGAAAGACTGCCTCGAGTTGGGGTGTCTGCGTGATGAGTTGGGCATACCCTCGGGCACGAGGCAGGAAATATGTCGGGCGATTCATGCCGAACAGAACGTGATTATCCAGGCCTCCCTCCACGGCGTCAGTATTGAAGGGGCCACCATTTACTGTACCCACACGCCGTGCGTGCTCTGTGCCAAGATGCTGGTCAACGCCCGGATAGAACGGTTTGTCAGCTTCAGAAAATATAGCGATGATTCTTTCATTGAGATGTTTGAAGAGGCCGGCATAGAGATTGACATAAAGCAGAGACCTCCCTCTGAAATCACTTACCTAGACTAGGCGTCAAAGTATGAGTCTGGTGGGCGAGAATATCAAAAACGCCCCGTCGCTTCGCCTTCGTTGAATATCGCGTTCCAGCAGTGATGTTCAGACTATGTTTTCCCCCTGATAAGTTCCGTCATAGCCCCGGGTTTCGCCGGTCAGTTGGAAGAAGACCAGTTGGACAATCCGAGCATCTTTCTGGAGGCGGATTCCCTGGGGATTGTAGACCACCATCAGGGACTGGGAACGGCCCGAGTATCCGGCGTCCCAGACGGCCGTTCCCACCGTAACCCCNCAGCGGAGCAGGCTTGACCTGGGTCTGGCTAATGCCATAACATTGTTTGGNAAGTGGACGACCTCATTGTAGAAAACAGTGTAGGCGCCGGGAATGAGGTCAATGTAGTCCAGTCCGTCAAATACCAGGGGGGCCACATCCGATATTATCCGCTGGCTGTTCTGCCGGGCAATCTGGCCTGCTGTCTGGAGCATGGCGACTTCATGCAGGGTAATGTCAAAACCGTTGGGCTGTAACTGCTCCTCAAGGTCAAGATAGCCTTCTATCAGGGGCGGCTCCTGGCGGATTAGGTCGTGGATGTTCTGTCGGGATAAAACGGCTGTCATTTCAGCCCCAGTATAGCACTTTTTCGCCTTCAGAAATAAGTCAGGAGGATGCACAAACAAAGGAGGTCCGGTGGCAAAGAATCAATATAAGCTGCTGGTGGTGGACATAGACGGCACGGTGATGGNCCGGAACGGGACCATTTCGAATGAGGACAAAAAAGCCCTCGTCAGGGTGGGCGATTCCGGTATCCGCGTGTCTCTGTCCACCGGGCGGGTAATACAGTCCAGTCTTGAGGTAATTGACGAATTAGCCCTGGACGGCCTTCACATGTTTTTCGACGGAGCTCTGGTATTCAATCTGGAAAAAGGAGAGGAAATCTTTGTTGAGCCGATCAGAGCGGACTCGGTGAGGCAGTTGGTTGAATATGCCCATCAAGTTGGCCTGGATATCGACCTTTATTCGACCANCCGCTATTTTATCGAGCAGGAGACNTGGGCTACCGATATCCGGCGTGATTTCTACGGTCTGCAGCCCGTCATAGTTGATTTCAACCGGGTCTGGCAGGAGGAGAGGATTATCAANGGGGCGATGGTGGTTGCCTCCGCCGAGGAGAAAGCCAGGGCAAACGATGTCTATCTGCGTTTCAAGAACAACCTTAATTTTTCCTGGACAGCGACGCCGGCTTTTCCCGGGGTTGACCTTATTAACGTGATTGCTCCCGAGGTGTCGAAGGGGGCAGCCCTGGAAGCGCTGGCTTCCTTCCTGGAGATACCACTGTCTGAAGTAATGGCGATTGGGGATGGGGCCAACGATATTCCTCTCCTTTCCACCGCCGGACTGGCCGTGGCGATGGGAAACGCCTCCGATAAGCTGAAAGCGGTAGCCGACTACGTGACCGCCGATGTGGANCACAGCGGGGTGGCGGCAGCGATCAGCAAGTTCCTGGTCTAGGCGGAGATTGNTGCTTTTGACACACAAGTTTTAGATAGACTATAATGGTATATGCGTATTGGTCTGGTTACCGACACCCACGTTCCCTGGGAAGAAAAGGAACTCCCCCGCGAAGTACTCAAAGCTTTCGAAGGTGTTGATCTTATTCTCCACGGCGGTGATATCTACTCACACGTCGTGCTTGATGACCTGGAAACAATCGCTCCCGTACTGGCTGCCCTGGGTGATGACGACTATCCCGATGAAGACCCCCGTGTCCAGGAGTCCCACGTGATGACTTTGGAGGGACACCGGGTATGGCTGGNACACGAGGGNCCCTACTTCCCCATAGAAGAGAAGTGGCTGGATTTGTGGTGGCAAAACAGAATTTCTAAGGATGACCCAAACTACGGCAAGCCGGACATCATTNTTTGCGGCCACGCCCACGCAGTCATGGTAGAACGCTCCGGTGGTGTGCTTTACGTGAATTCCGGCAGTCCTACCATATTGCACTACAAAAAGGGACTGGGCACGGTGGGNATCCTGGAACTCAGCCCCGGCCAGGCCGACGTGCAAATCATACAGTTGGAAAAGTCCGACTAGCTGTCAGACCGTCTGACGTCCTGCTTTTTTGAATCATCCAAGGTGCGCCTGATTCTTCCAAAAAGCTTCGCCTCTTCTTTATCCGATAATCAGATTGGAAACGAGCAACCATGATGCGCATCGGACTCATTTCAGACACGCATATTCCCGAGGCTGAGAGCCAACTTCCATCCCAGGTAATGGAAGCCTTCCGTGGTGTTGACCTCATTCTGCACGCCGGCGATATCTATGATCTCAAAGTGCTTGATGAGCTTGAGGNCATAGCCCCGGTGCTGGCGGCTCTGGGTGACGACGATTACGCCAAAGTGGGNCCGTTGGTGAAAAGGGTGAAGCGGAAGCACGTTCTTGAGCTTGAGGGGCACACGGTGTGGCTGGTCCATATTAGTCCCCGTTATCTGGCTGCTCACGCCTGGATGAAGGTTGACTCCGCCGGGCAGGAGGAAGATGAGGGGGACAGCCCGGATATCTTTATCTGNGGCCACGAGCACCGTCCCAAGGTGGATCANTCCGGCGACGTTCTCTATATTAACCCGGGCAGTCCCACCTTGCAGAACTACGAAAAGGGGCTGGGAACGGTGGCCATACTGGAACTCGATTCCGGAAAAGCCGACGTGCAGATCATACAGCTAAGATAGACGGCCGGGCCGCCCCGTAATACCAGGTATCTTACCTTTCTTCCTCATCGCGGCAGGGCAAACTGCGGCAGACCTCCAAAACCTNCGTATTGGTGGGTATTCCCCACTGCTGGCTTCCAATGTAAGCGTAACGGGTCATTCCTTCACGGTCAATGATGAAGAGGCCGGGCCTCTGCCCCAGGGAAAAGACCTTGCTTTCCACCTGGTAGCGATCATATACGCGGTGNTCCGGGTCAGTCAGACAAGGGAAGGGGATATTATGTTTGCCGAAGTAGGCCCGGGCATTCTCTGGCGAATCATTGACGATGGCAATGACTTCAATGCCGTTTGCGGTGAACTGGCGGTAATCCCTCGTCAACTGACGGAGGTGCCGGCGGCAGAAAGGTCAGAGGAAGCCACGCAGGAACACCAGAACCAGACAGCACCGTCCCCGGTAGTCGCTCAACGAGATGTTATCTCCGGCAACGGCCGCAAGCGTGAAATCCGGAGTAATTGAATCGATTGGTACTCTCTGGCTTGGAACCGGCATACTTTTCACCTTACCTGTCTGTTATTCGGCTCCGGGGAGTTGGNGGCGGTTTGTCCGGAAGGGGGTCCGGGAGGGGGGCTTATTCCAGGCTGAGCAACAAGGTCTGGCAGCTAGTTTTCCTTGCCCAACAGGCGTTTCCACCAGGGGGCTTTTCCCCCCAGGCCTCTGATGACGAAGGAGTGCTCACATTTGCCGCATTGCCAAGTCTGGAACTGTTTGTTGTAATAAGTCCTGGAACTGCCGCAACGGGGGCAGGTGCTTCTTATTTTTCTGGATGTCTCTTTATCGAGGTTTTTCCAGTAATCGTCGTTCCAACTGGCACGAAAGGGCATAGCGGCCTCCCAAGGGTACGGTTCCATTATAGCACTGTCCTGAGAAAGATGGTTTCTTTTGAAACGGGGCTTCGCCCTTCCTGAACGGCCCACTGATTTACNGGCCGGCCAATTCTCTTCCCGTCTCCAGGGCTTTCCCGGTTATTTCTTTGCAGAGGGCGTCTTTGCCTGCGATGTAGGCTTCTTTGTCATTATCAAATTCTTCGGCTAATGTTCATTTTANCTTGCTTAGACGCTCGGCGTACTCTTTGCTTTGCCCGAGGTATTGGCGAAAGGCAAGCTCCTTCTTTAATTCATCGCTGTTTTTGGGGCAGACGTAAAGGTGGTGACGGGGGATTGAACTCACAGTTGAAGTATCTTTTAATTTGAAGACCTCNCTGTCTTTGATGCCCTGGTCTCCATTGTGATAGTATCCACGCTCTTCCAGAAGCCGCTTGATATTCTGGAAGCTCCGGGGCTCGATAACAAGAATCAAGTCAATGATGGGTTTGGCGGTCATGCATGGAATTGAAGTACTGCCGACGTGCTCAATCCGGAGACAGGCATCAGAAACCCGCTGTCCCAGGAAGGCCTTAATTTCCTCGAACCACAGGGGCCATTCGGGATTATATCTTTCTACCAGGGTAACAATCATCATTTTGTGTCCAAGCCGGGGCTACAGATATTCCTTCAGTTTCTTGGCCTGGCTTGACGTCATGCCGGAGACAGCCGTTAGCTCTTCCAGAGAAGCTTCCCGGATAACTTGGACAGAGCCGAGCTGTCTAAGCAGGGCACGTTTCCGTTTGGGGCCGATACCGGGAACACCGTCCAGCAGAGAGGTAAAGGTGTTTTTGCGGCGGACTTTCTGGTGATAACCGATGGCGAAGCGGTGGGCCTCATCCCTGAGGCGCTGCAACATCTGGAGGCCAGGAGAGCTGCCGGGTAGCCTGATAGAGGTTGACCGTCCGGGGATGAAGATCTCTTCGTGCTCCTTGGCCAGGCTGGCGAGAGGCACGGACGCGGCCCCGGTTTCCTTCATGGCCGCCAGGGCGGAACTCAGTTGTCCCTTGCCGCCGTCAATGAGGACGAGGTCGGGCAGCACCGCCCAGCTATCCGGGGTGGAGGTAACCTCATTTTGGAGGTTATAGCGTTTGAATCGGCGCCTCAACACTTCCTGGAGCATTGCGTAATCGTCAGCCCCGGAGACTGTCTTGATTCTGAAGCGTCGGTAGAGAGATGACTTTGGTTTTCCATTTTCAAAGACCACCATGCTGCCGACAGCCGCGCTGCCCTGTATATTGGAGATGTCGTAGCACTCCATCCGCGAAGGGGAATGAGGCAGTTGAAGCTCATTCTCTATTTCGGCCAGGGCTTCGGGGAGGGCCGAAGGAGCGGCCAATTGCTTGACCTTAAGCTGATGCAATCCCTGCCGGGCGTTTTCAGCCACGATGTCCAGCAGTTGCTTCTTGCTGCCCCGGGATGGTACCTGAATACGAACCTTGCTGCCCCTCTTACTTTGCAGCCAGTCTTCGATAACCGTCTTGTCCTCCACGGGATGCTGGAGCAGTAACAGGGGGGGCAGATAGGGAGCAGAGCCATAAAACTGCTTGACGAAGCTGGTCATTATCTGTTCCGGTTCCTCGGAGCTGGTACCCTGGAGGATGAAACTCTCCCGTCCGATGAGTTTACCACCCCGAATAAAGAAGACCTGGGCGTAAGCCCTGTCCCGCTCGCTGGCAAAGGCGATAGCGTCCTGTTCACCTCTTACCCTGGCGGCGATTTTCTGACCTTCAATAACCCTGGCTATTGCCTGGACTTGGTCTCTGAGCTGGGCTGCTGTTTCAAAGTCGAGAGCCTCGGAGGCCTTGTCCATTTTACTTTCCAGGTCGCGGACGATTCTATCCTGCTTTCCTTCAAGGAAGAGGATTGCCTGCTTGACGGCCCGCGAGTATTCCTGCTTGCCGACCGCTCCGACACAGGGGGCCAGGCAGTTGTAGATGTAGTAGTCAAGACAGGGCCGCGGGTCATTGCCGGTGATGATACGGGAGCAGGAACGGAAAGGGAAGATTCCCTTCAGCACTTTCAGGGTCTGGCGCACTGATCTGGCGTTGGTAAAGGGGCCGAAGTAACGCCCTCCGTCCTCTTCCATGTGGCGGGTAAAGTATATCCGGGGCCACTCTTCATTGAGGGATATCTTGAGAAAAGGATAACTTTTATCGTCCTTGAGACGGACATTGAAGTGAGGGTGGTGCCTTTTCACCAGGTTATATTCAAGGATAAGGGCCTCTTGTTCAGAGCCGGTGACGAAGAAATCGAGGTCATGGACCTGGTCTACCAAGCGTTGCAGTTTGGGGGTCAGTTTTTGGGTGGTCCCGAAGTATGACCTTACCCGGTTGCGCAGGCTGAGCGCCTTACCCACGTAGAGTATGGTGCCCTCCGCATTTCTCATCAGATAAACACCCGGGCTGGTGGGTAGCTGTTTTAACTGGGCTGCTATCAGATTATTCGTTGATGCCATAGTCCTGATAAACCATTTTATGACAAAAGCTAGGGGAGATACAAAAATGGTGGGTGGATTAGTGAAGAAGGTTTTGAAGAGAGGCTACGCTCCCCTTAGACTTCCCATGATGGGCGAGATCTGATGGGTCTTTTCTTGTCGAGAAGAAACGTTTTGCTGCTGCTCAAGAAGGGGAGGGGATTTGCGCCTGCGCGGGAGTGATAGAAGAGTCTGAACGGTTAGGCTTCCTGGTTTAGGGTGGCCAGAAACTCGGTGTTGTTTTTGGTCTTCTTCATGCGGTCTATGAGTCGTTCCATAGCGTCGGCGTAGTTGGCTGAGTTGGAGGAGATCATCGATGTCATTCGCCGCAGCAGCCAGGCCTTCTTTAAGGTGTCCTCGTCCAGCAGTAACTCTTCCCGACGGGTGCCGCTGCGCTCTATATCTATTGCCGGGAAAGTGCGGCGGTCGGCCAGGCGGCGGTCCAGGTGGACTTCCATATTGCCGGTGCCTTTGAACTCTTCATAGATAAGGTCATCCATGCGGCTGCCGGTTTCAACCAGACAGGTGGCGATGATGGTGAGGCTGCCGCCTTCTTCGGTATTGCGGGCGGCCCCAAAGAAGTGTTTGGCCGGGTAAAGAGCTGCCGGGTCAATCCCGCCGGAGAGGGTACGGCCGCTTGAGGGCATAGCCAGATTATAAGAGCGGGTAAGGCGGGTAATGCCGTCAAGAAGGATAAAGACATCCCTGCCGGTTTCCACCATGCGCTTGGCCCGGTCCAGGGCTAGCTCAGCGACACGGGTGTGGTCGTCAACCGGCTCGTCAAAGGTGGCGCTTATCACCTCACCGTTGACGGAACGCTTCATGTCGGTAACTTCTTCCGGCCGCTCCCCGATAAGACAGACAATCAGGTGAAGGTCACTGTAGTTGGTGCTGGCACAGTTGGCGATAGATTTGAGCAGCATTGTCTTGCCGGCTTTGGGTGGCGACACGATCAGCCCCCGCTGCCCACGGCCGATGGGTGCGACGAGGTTTAAGAGGCGGGAGGATATGTTATTTGCCGGGGTTTCCAGGTTGATCAAACTGTCGGGGAAAGTAGGGACCAGTGAACCGAAATGAGGCCTGCTCTTGGCCATCTCAGGATTAATATCGTTGACGGCTTCTATGCGGAGCAAGCTGAAATATTTCTCTCCGGCTCTGGCCGGTCTGCCTTGACCGGCGACCTTGTCTCCATTACGCAGACCGAAGCGGCGAACCTGCGACTGCGAGACATAGATATCGGCCGAACTTGGCAACAGGCTGCCGTTTCTGAGGAAACCAAAGCCGTCATTCATGATTTCCAGTACGCCGCTACAGAAGGTATTCCCTTCTTGCTCCGTGTATGCCTGGAGCAGGCGCATAATGATTTCCTGTTTCTTGAGGCCGACGGAATCGGTGATTCCCAGTTCTTTGGTCAGCCCAAGTAACTCGTCTTTGGTTCTTTTTTCCAGTTGACTAATTTCCATTCTAAATCTCGCTTCTAAGGTTTTTTGTTTTTCTCCAGCTTCTTCCGCCGCCCGTTCGGCTGAATTACTTCCCGGAAACACTCTTGAAGTCGGCGAGAAAGCGGGTAATACCGATATCAGTGAGTGGGTGCTGTATCATCTGCATGATTACTTTGAGGGGCATGGTGGCAATATGAGCCCCGGCCATGGCGGCCCGGACACAGTGCTCAGGGTGACGAATGCTGGCCGCGATCACCTGGGTATCAATCTCTTCGTAGTTGTCATAAACATCAAGGATATCTTCTACCAGTTGCATACCGTCCTGCCCGATGTCATCCAGTCGGCCGACGAACGGGCTGATATAGGCAGCTCCGGCCAGCGCCGCCAGCAGGGCCTGGTTGACCGAAAAACAGAGGGTGCAATTCACTTTTATGTTCTCTTTGGCCAGGGCTGAGATTACCTCCAGACCCTCGGCAGTGGACGGAATCTTGATTACGACATTTGGCGCCCATTTGGCTATCTGACGGGCCTGCTCAATCATCGGTCCTACGCCTTCAACGACCACCTCGGCCGAAATCGGCCCGTCGGGAATAATGGTGCTGATTTCCTTGATGGCGCTTTCGTAATCGGTCACTCCGGCCTGCGACACCAGGCTGGGGTTGGTGGTGACACCACTGATGACACCCAGTTTGACACCCTGCTTGATTTGTTCAATATCGGCTGTGTCCAGAAAGATACGCATTTGTCACTTCCTTGAGAAACTAAATGGCTGTCAGCGGGACAGGTATTTTAGTTTTGTTGTTTAAGTTGTTGAAAGGGGCAGCGATGGTTGAGCCCCTTCTCGTAGCACGTTCTTGGCAGCCCCGACGAAATCACGGAACAGGGGGTGGGGTTGGCCGGGGCGAGAGCCGAATTCCGGGTGGAACTGGCAACTCACCATCCAGGGGTGGTTCGGTATCTCACAGGTTTCGACTAGCTTACCGTCGGGCGATAAGCCGCTACAGACCATTCCTGCTTCTTGCAGTTGGCTACGGAACTTGTTATTAAACTCGTAGCGGTGTCTGTGGCGCTCTTCAATCCTGGTTGTTCCATAGGCTCTGCCGGCATGGCTGTCCCTAAGTAAGTCACAAGGGTAGTTACCCAGGCGCATGGTGCCGCCCATGTCTTCTACGTTCTCCTGGTCATTGAGGAGGTCAATGACGGGATAAGGAGTTTCGGCCTCAAACTCGGTCGAGTTTGCCTCGGATGTGCCTAGAACGTGGCGGGCAAATTCGATCACCATGACCTGCATTCCCAGACATAGTCCGAGATAGGGGATTTTGTTGTTGCGGGCATATTTAGCTGCCTCAATCATTCCTTCTATCCCTCTGATGCCGAAACCACCGGGAACTATTATCCCCTGGGCCGAACGCAGCAGAGCCTGTCCACCCTTCTCTTCAAGCTCCTCGGAGGCGATCCAGGTTAGATGTATATCTCTGTTGTGGAACAGTCCGGCGTGGTGAAGGGCTTCACGAACCGAGAAGTAGGCGTCCTTTAGTTCCACATACTTGCCGACCAGAGCGATATTGACCTGGCCATGGGGTTCATGGAGAGAATCTACCAATTGTTGCCACCGGCTCATGTCACACTCTGCTGCCTGGAGTTCAAGCTTGTCCACAATCAGGTGCCCTATTCCTTGTTCTTCCAGGGCCAGCGGTACCTCGTAGATCGAGGGAATGGTGGGCAGGGGTATGACCGCATCCCGGTCCACGTCACAGAACAGCGATATCTTATCTCTTATCCCTTCTGGGATGGGCAAATCCGCCCGGCAGATGATAACATCGGGCTGGATACCGATGCGACGCAACTCGTTAACGCTGTGCTGGGTGGGTTTGGTCTTGAGCTCCTGGGTGGTGGCGATATAGGGAAGAAGAGTAACGTGGATGTAGAGCACATTCTCCCGTCCGACGTCATTTCTCATCTGGCGGATAGCTTCATAGAAGTGCTGCCCCTCAATATCACCCACGGTTCCCCCTACCTCTATAATAACCACGTCAGCCTGTGATTTCTCTGCTAACTTTGCAAAACGTTTTTTTATCTCAGCGGTAACGTGGGGCACCACCTGAATCGTGCCTCCCAGAAACTCGCCCCGTCTTTCTTTACCAATGACGGCGCTGTAGATTTGACCGGAGGTAACATTGGATTCAGCGGTCAGGTTGACATCAATGAAACGCTCGTAATGACCCAGATCCAGGTCAGTTTCGGCCCCGTCCTGGGTGACAAATACCTCGCCGTGCTGGTAGGGTGACATCGTGCCCGGGTCGACGTTGAGGTACTGGTCCAACTTCATTAGAGATACGGTGATCTGGCGACTCTTCAGGATGGTACCTATCGAAGCGACAGCGATACCCTTGCCTACTGAACTAACAACACCACCAGTTACAAAGATGTATTTTGACATAGAGGAAAACCAAACATTATGGGTGCACGAAAGACGATTCTGCGCTGGGTTTTTGAAAAAGGAAGATGAAGCGGGGAGTTTTTTTTTATTATAGACCAGACTGCGTCGATTTGTCAAGCGTTTCTGCCCGGGTCGGTTTCATCCTTGGCGGCGTTGTCCTGCCGCATCCGGGAGAACAGAGATTGACACTTGCGGGCGCGAGAGGCTACATTGAGTCTGACTGCGTTCTAAGAGGAGGTACGGAATGACCACCGAGGAAGAAATTCTGAGGAACAAGGGGGCGATTGCTGTGGTCGGCCTGTCTGCCAATCCGGAACGACCGAGTAACGTGGTGGCCGGCTACCTGAAGGAAAAAGGCTACCGGATAATCCCGGTTAATCCCAACGAAAAGGAAATCATGGGAGAGACCTGTTATCCTGACCTCGGTTCCATTCCTGAACTGGTGGAGGTGGTTGACGTCTTCCGGCGATCGGAAGATGTCTTGCCGATCGCCCAGGAAGCCGTCAGGATAGGAGCAAAGGCGGTCTGGATGCAGGAAGGGGTGATAAACGAAGAAGCCGCCGGCTTTGCGGCAAAAGCGGGGCTAAAAGTGGTCATGGACAAATGCATCAAAAAGGAACATCAGAAACTGGAGGTGGGTGGCTGAGGCACTGCATCATTTTACTCTGTTGCGTATCTTCTGGACGAAATATCTTAGAGCGAAAGCCCCGCCGATGACAATGACTATCTGGAGCAATACCAGCTGTTTGAGTATCGATGAAATTGCCGGATGATGATCAGAAGGATAAGCACCAGGGCGACAAGGAGGATTGCGTCCAGGAGAATGCTTTTTCTACTCATTTCGTTCACCCGTGAGATACCATCTGAAGTATAGTCAGTGGCCGTAAGGGTGTCACAAGGCCCGAATACTGTCAGACGGTCATGGAGTATAACATTTTAGTATTACAGGGAGGTGTAGATGGCTGGTAGAGACAGTTTCACCACCGAAGAAGCTGGACAAATCGGAGAGCAACTGGGTATAGACTGGGGTGCCTATGATGTCGAGCAATTCAGAATGGGGTTGGATGTTGAACGGGAACACGGGTTGATATCCCCTGACACTAATGTTACCGATGATGACCCGATAATGACCGCTAAAATCGCCCTGGCTCACCTGAATGAGATTCCCGATTACTATACTAGGCTGGACCTGATGGAGAGAGAAGCCGAGGGGAGATAGTCGCTCGCGTTGCCCGGTAGGACCGGGCGGTGATAACATAAACCGGTGAAAGAGAGACTGAAACAAGCCCTTGCCCAGCGGCAGAAAGTCAGCATTGTCGGTAGTGGCCTGGTACCAGCGGCAGTTCTGGTTCCTATTTTCCATAAAGAGGGGGAGGACCAGGTTCTTTTTACCCGGAGGACTGACAAGGTGAAAGATCACAAGGGTGATATATCCTTCCCCGGGGGAGCTTACGAGGAAGACGACGCTAGCTTGCGGGATACCGCATTAAGGGAGAGCTTTGAGGAAATCGGCCTATCCGAGGACGATGTCGAGCTTCTGGGTGAACTGGATGATATTCGTACTGCAGGTTCAGGTTTTGTCATCTCTCCCTTTGTGGGCGTTATCCCATGGCCGTACCAGTTCAGATTGGACACCCGGGAAGTGGCTAAAATAATCGAAGTGCCGGTTTTAGCCCTGTTGGATGACGATTCTCAGCCCCAGGAGTCTGAAAAGGGGCGGGGCCGGGCAATGGCCTCCCACACCTATGAATATCAGGGTGAAGTGATTTGGGGGGCCAGTGGTCGGATATTACACCAGTTTCTGACTATTTACAGAGGGGTGACCCAGGGAAAGTAGGCGGGTTTTCGAAGGGGCTTCTTTCCTTCGAGCTTTCGAAGTATTCGGTCTCTGTTGAGTGTAGAGTGCTGCCCGTCTGAATCCCGTTTCCTTCTGTTCAGGTATACGGGTCGGACAACGACCTCCTGTGATATGATTGAACCATGAAGAAAGAGTTGATGGAGATACTGGTCTGCCCGGTGTGCAAGGGGGAGCTAGAACTAAGCGTGGAAGAGGAGGATGAGAAGGAGGTGGTCAGTGGTTCTCTTTATTGCCGGAAGTGCCAGATGGGCTATCCGATCACGGGCACCATCCCCAATCTGTTGCCGCCGGAGCGGAGTGACTAATCAGGGCTGTAAGTCACCCAGCTGTCCGGGGATTCCCAAACCTCTACAAAGGAAAGCGAAACGGGGTCTTCAGTCAGCCTGGGGTCAAGCTCATGATAAATTGTCGAGGCGATATTCTCCGAAGAAGGGTTGATTTTATCAAAGGGGGCCATATCGTTGAGGCAGGCATGGTCAAAGCGGTCCACAATACCGCCCAAGTGGCGCTTCAGCAGGGTGAAATCATAGGCTAGACCGATATCATTAACCTGTGAAGCTGCTATTTTGGCTACCACCTGGAAGCGGTGCCCGTGCAAAGCCTCACATTTGCCCTGATAGTCCCGCAGATAATGGGCGGCATCAAAGTGCTGTTGCACAGATACCAGGTACATTATCTCACTCTCCTTAGCTGGTCTCCCACTTGAAGACACCTTGGGTCTCGGTTATGTCTTTCAGTAGCTCTTTGACCGTCTTGCCATTTTCTGGATGAACCAGGTCCGGGGCAATCTCGGCCAGAGGGACCAGAACGAAAGCCCGGTGGATTAGTCTGGGATGAGGAATCACCAGTTCTTCGGTTTCAACTATCCGGTCACCGTAAAAGAGGATATCTATGTCAATGGGTCTGGGCGAATCCGATGTGCCGCGGGCCCGGCCCAGCTTTGATTCAATGCCCTTGGCCAGGGTGAGCAGCTCTTCCGGGGCTAACCGGGTAGTAACCCGGCAGACCAGGTTAAGGAAACGTGGCTGGTCGGTATTGCCCACCGGTTCGGTATCGTAGATTGAGGAAACTTTGCCCAGTCGTACTCTTTGTGACAGAAGGTCGATGGCCTTGTCCAGGCTGGACTGGCGGTTACCCACATTTGAGCCGAGTCCAAGATACACCGTTACCTGTTCAGAAGTCATCCAGTTTTCTCCCTGATAATGGCATCGCTCATGCGGCATAGCGGTACCATCTGCCCGACGTCATGGACCCGCACCATGTCAACGCCGTGGGCAATGCCAATGGCTACTGTGGCTGATGTTGCTTCCAGCCTCCGGTCAGGTACCTGACCGGTCATAAACTTACGTGATGTGCCCAGTAGAATGGGTTTGCCGAGAACCTTGAGCTCGGCCAAACGATGAATGAGGGTCAGGTTTTGGCGGGGGCTTTTGCCAAAGCCGATACCAGGGTTAACGATAATATTTTGGGTGGCTACCCCTTTCTCCAGGGCCAAACCGATGCTCCTCTCCAAGCTCGATATAACTTCAGCCATTATATCATAATTTCCCGGTCTTTCCCGCTGGTTGCTTACCAGGACGACAGGCACTCCAGCCCGGCCGGCCACCCCGGCCAGTTTATCATCCCTTTCCAAGCCTGTGACATCGTTTATCATGGCGGCTCCGGCCTTTAGGGCGGCTTCGGCCACCTCCACATGCACCTGCTGAGCGGCCGCCAGCTTTCGAGCGCCCTGGGCTAGCCTGTTTTCGATTTGTTGTCTGCCTATGGCGACGTCTAGTCCTGGACGGCCTTGTAGGCAGAGGGGGTTATCTCATCAGCGATGACGTATCGGGGAGCTGTCGGCGGCCGCACCACGGCCATGATAAGAGCTGAAACAATGAACAAGCCGATAATCACCATAAACGCCGGGTGATAAGAACCCAGAATATCGAAAACGGCATTCATGGCAATGGGACCGGCGGCCCCCAAAGTGAAAGCGGTCAGGAATGCCAGCGAGCGGACCATACCGAGGCTCAGACGACCGAAATAATTAGCCCAGATTACCTCTTGAATGATGGTAATGCCGGAAATGCCGAATCCATAGAGAGACACAGCCACCCAGAGATAGAACGGGTTTTCAGCTGAGAGGAGGAGATAGACGGCGATACCCTGGATGACGAAGGGTATGACGCGAACTGTAGTGAGGTGGGCCCGCTCGGCCAGAAAGCCCATTATGGGGAGTGATGCGGCCTGGAAGATAGCCCGGAAGGTCATTACCGAGGCCAGCACGGTTTCAGCGTAACCCAGGTCCTGAATATAGGGCGCCAGGCTGATGTTGATGCCTTGAAAAGCCATGCTGTTGATACCCAGCGCGATGGTCAGCAGCCAGAAACTGCCCGTTTTCAAGACCTCCCTGCGAGTCCAAACGGGTTCCAACTGGGGAGTGATCCGGGTGGAGAACGACTCCTGGTCTGCTTTGCCGGGGTCGATTCCGTCGGGGAGAAGCCCCATATCTTCGGGACGGCGGCGCATGAGAATAGTCGAGGGGATGAGGACGACCAGCCAGGTGACGACGGCGAAAATGACGAACATCGTCCGCCAGCCGGAGGCGGCGATGACGAACACGGTAACGGGCACGAAGATTATGTTGCTCAGATTGTTTCCGAGGCGGGCGATGGCCAAGGCCCGTCCCCGTTTTTGAATAAACCAGTTGTTGATGGCGACACCGCTGACCAGGTTTCCCATTAGAGCGAAGCCGACGGCTACCAACACCCCCCGCAGCAGGTAGAAATGCCAGACGGCTTCAATCTGGGTGACGGCCAGCATGGCCAGGCCGACAATGACGGCCCCGATGGGCATCAGGACGCGGGGCCCATGGCGGTCTACGATGGGGCCTACTATGGGGGNAGTTAATGCCTCGGTGACCCTGGCGACGGTCTGGACGGCCGCAATGGCGCTACGGCTCCAACCAAACTCGGTTTGAAGGGGTTTGAAGAAGAAGCCGAGCATGGATGAAAAGTGCTCGGCGTAGGAGAGGTGCGACAGGAAAGAGGCGATGACGATGTTCCAACCGTAGAAATAACGGGGTTTCCGGTCCGGTGTGGCGGTCAGTCCGAGTGTCTTATCCGAGGACATGAAGGCTTNTTTCTATCAGTGGGATTTTCTGTACTCCAGGAAGGTAAGTAATCCGGCGATGCTCTTGGCATCGGACAGTTTGCCGGAGGTGACCAGGCTGCTAATTTCTGTTACGGGCAGGCGNACCAGTTTGATAAGCTCGGTATCCTCGGCATAAAGGCGGCTGGGGGCAAGGTCAGTAGCCAGGTAGAGGTGCAGGTATTCGGTGCAGAAACCGGGGGCCGAGTAGANCCCGCCCAGCCGTTCTATTTTGTTGGGCAGGTAGCCGGTTTCCTCCTGCATCTCGCGGAGTACAGCCTGTTCCGGTTGTTCTTTGCCGTCNATGCCCCCGGCTGGTATCTCAAGCAGCTCTTTACCAAGCGCCTGGCGAAACTGGTTGACCAGCAGCACGTTATCGTCAGCATCAATGGCCACGATGACCACTACTTCATCGTGCTCCACAACTTCCCGGGTGCTTTTACGACCACCGGGCATCTGCACGGCGTCGACTCGCAGTTTTACTACCTGCCCGCTGTAGATCAATCGACTGGACAGCGTCTTTTCCTCAGCCAAATCAGCCTCCACGATAGAANAANTATTTGTGAGGGGGCGTTTCCAGGTGGCAGATAAGGGTAACCTCATCGCAGTCGGGGAATCTGGGACAACGNGAACACTCGTCCAGGATCTTCGAGGGTAGCTCCGTTTTGTCCACCGGCGAAAAGCCAAATTTCTTAAAAAAGCCCGTCTTTGAGGTGAGACAAAAGACGGCGGGGACTCCGAGGGCTCTGGCATCTTCGAGGCAGGCTTTTACCAGNCGGCGGCCAATTCCCTGTTTCTGACTGTCCTCGGCCACGGCTACCGACCTGATCTCGGCTGAANACGACCAGTTGATTTCCAGAGCGGCGCAGCCGACCACCTGCTCCCCATCCTTAACTATAAAGTAGTCCCTGATACCTTCCTGTATCCGGCTAAGGGGGCGGGGCAGCATTTCACCTCTATCGGAAAAGTAACTGATTAGCTGATGAATCCGGTCGGTATCACCGGTCCTGGCTTTTTCAACCGTTATTGCTGCCAGTTTCAATTTATTGCTTGCCCTTCAGTGTTTGTTCCAGAGAGCCGTAGAAGGAGGTCTTGGGGTGAATTCTCAGAAAGCGGACGACGTTGGAGCTATGTTTTACCTTGATAACGGCTCCGCTCAACAGGGGTAGATTTGTGTGGCCGTCCACGCTCAGTGTACCTGAATGACCGATGGTGAAGTGTAATTCAACTGCTGCCGTGGATGGTAGTACNAGGCTATACCCTGAACTGAGATGAGGCGCTACCGGCAGCAGNATAAATTCTTCTGCCTGGGGATGGAGAACCGGTCCGCCGACGGCCAGTGAATAGCCGGTGCTGCCGGTGGCCGTGGCAACGATCACTCCGTCGGCCTTATAGGTGGTCAGTGATTCTCCGTTAATTCTGGCATCCACATAGATTACCTGGCCTACGGACCCACGAGCCAGCACGACATCGTTCAGGGCGTAAAACTTGTGGGGTTGTTCTCCGTCCTGGTTGGAGGTGAGCTCTGCTTCAACCAGGCAACGCTCGTCAAGCCAGCCCTCTCCGTTTATCAGCGCGGTCAACTTTTCCTCAGCTTCATTAACGCTGAGTTCGGTCATGAATCCCAGATTTCCCAGGTTGATGCCGGTTATGGGGGTGGGCTCGGGGACTACCGTCTGAGCGGCTCGCAGAATCGTGCCATCTCCCCCGATGCTGAGAATCAGGTCAGTGCCATTCACCTGGGCTCTGGCTTCCTCTACTTCCCAGGCAGAGCAGACCCAGGTGGAAATACCCTTGGCGACCAGAAACTTTTCCAGCTTCCCGGCCANGGCAGAAGCGGCCTCCCTCATCGGGTGGTATAGAATGCCGACCTTTTTCATCACAACCACGGTTTTGTCCCAGTTACAAAAATACTACTACCGANGGAATGGAGCCCAGCCTCGGTAGTCCGCAACAATTATAGCCCTTCGTAAAAGCATTAGTAAAGTTTTCAGTGGTATTCGTTACTAGCGATTTGTCAACCTCACCCCTTTGATCCCTCTCTCCTCTCGGACTGCNTGGAAAATGGGAAGGGTGAATAAGAAGCGAAGGTATTATCTCAACCAGGATCAAGTGTTTGGAGTTTTCCTGCTTCTTGACTTGGCTTTCATTTAGCGTTATTCTGTTGAGTGCGTCAAGAAAAATGATANTAGTTGGAGGTCTGGAAATGGCACTGGANCTTAAAACGGTCTATTTTGAGAAGCAAGGTAGAGACAATACCGACGAGGTGCTCAACATCGCCAGAGAACGGGCAGAGGAGTTGGGTATCAAGACAATACTTATGGCTACTACTGTTGGTGATACGGCGGCCAAGGCGGTTGATTTCTTCGGAGGGATGAAAGTGGTGGCGGTCACCCATGTTACCGGTATGAGAGGGCCTAATGTCCAGGAAGTGACCGATGAAAACCGGGCGACGATCAAGAACGGGGGCGGAGTCCTGATCACCGCTTCTCATGCCTTNACCGGCATTGGCGGGGCCATGCGCAAGAAGCACAGTATGTACCTGCTCGGCGATATCATAGCTGACACCCTGCGCATCTTCGGNGCTGGAATGAAAGTTGTTTGCGAAATCGCCCTGATGGCGGCTGATGCCGGCGCGATACCCATCGGTGAGGATGTTGTCGCCATTGCGGGCAGCGGCCGGGGAGCAGACACGGCCGTGGTGCTCAGCCCGGCCAATACGAGTGATTTCTTTGATATGAGAATCAAAGAGGTTCTTTGCAAGCCCCATTCTCCGGTGGTTGCCCAGAGGCTGCCACAAGGTCAACCGGCTGCGGCGGGTGCTGCGGCTCTGTCACGCTAACCAACCGGATCTATTAAAAGTGAGTTTAAGAGGGGCTAAGGCCCCTCTTGGCTTTTACCCACAGTTCAGATGAGGTTCCGGGCGAAGTGGGCNAGGGGGCGGGTCCGGAGTTCGGCAGCCGATAAGCCCATACTGCCCAGGATTTCTGCGTTTAGTCTCCTCTTGAGGGTTTGTCAATTCGATAGTCAAGTCTAGCCCGGCGAGGGAGGGAAGTCCGGTTGAAGTGCGCCTCGCAGATACAGTGGAGTGGCAACGGGTGTATAATAAGGCAAAAAGGGGAGAGAANAATATGCCCGTATACTCTCACTCACGGTTAAGCGTCTACCAGAATTGCCCCCTGAAGTACAAACTGCAATATCACGATAAGATAAAGCGGTATGTCGANGGAGTGGAGGCCTTTCTCGGTTCAAGGGCTCACGATGTNCTGAAAAAAGCCTATGACGATGTCCGCTTGACCAAACAGGACAGCCTGGCGGATTTACTTGCATANTACGACGAAGTCTGGCAGGGAAAATGGCATGATTCCATTGTCATCACCAGGCAGGAGTTTACTCAAGATCACTACTACAACCTGGGCAAGAAGTTTATCGAGACTTATTACCAGCGATATGCCCCATTTGATTCAGACAGGACGATAGCTACCGAGTTGAGGCTAAATTTCCCTTTGGACGGGGACGGCAAGTACAGAATAATGGGCTTTGTGGACCGCCTGTCCCGCAATAAAGATGGCTGTTTTGAAATCCACGACTACAAGACCTCGGCCAACCTGCCCAGTCAGGAGGTTGCTGATAGTGACCGCCAATTGGCCCTTTATCAGATAGGGGTGCAAAAAAGATGGCCGGATATGTGGAACATGCGACTCGTCTGGCACTACCTGGCTTTTGGCAAGGAGCTGGTCAGCTCCCATTCAGACGAAACAATCTCAGGCCTGGTGGAGGANACTACCAGACTTATCGATACGATAGAAGCTACCCAGGAATTCCTACCCAAGGAGTCCGGTCTCTGTAACTGGTGCGAGTACCCCGACCTGTGNCCGACNCGGAAGCACCTCTACACGGTAGAGGTGCTTCCGGAGAACGAGTACCTGAATGAAACGGGAGTTAGCCTGGTTAATAAGTATGCCAAGTTGAAGAAAGAGGTGGGGGAGATTGAGGCGGAGGCGGCCAGGATAAGGGAAGCCATCATCGATTACGCCAGGCGGGAAGACGTCCAGGTAATTAAAGGTAGCGAGCAGCANCTCAGAATCAGGTTTGATACCCAGTTGAAGTTTCCGGGTAAAAACGAATCTGGGCGCAAGCAACTCGATGATTCAATAATGGCTGCCGGTAAGTGGCCTGAGGTATCTCAGCTCGATACCAGATCTCTTTCCCGAGTTATAGAGGACGGCCTATGGAACAAAGAATTGCTGGAGGAACTGAAAAAATACGGCCAGGTTGAAGAAACCAGTTCCGTTTTCCTTTCCAAGCTCAAAGATGAAGAATAGTCGACAGGCGCGGTATTTCTGCTTTTGTCCCGATCAATCTTCCCAATACTTGTCTGCTCTGGACTGCTTGCCATAGCCCATCCAATCGTCAATCTTGATGAGGAGCGGATCAAGCCAGGGAGTGTGCTTAATGAACCACCTGACGACATTGTGCAATTTGTTGGCCGACTTGTTAAAGGCGCAGACCCGGATGCAGTTCATGCATGAGCCTCCATTGCGGGCCCAGAAGTCAAAGCATTTTTCGGCATTTATGGGCCATTTTAGCTCGCCGGTGGCATTGGAAATATTGTTGGGTTCGGTGGTCCTTTCTCCTGACATGAGGGCCTGGCCGGGACAGTAGGTGGCACATTTCTTACACTTTTCGCAGTATTCNGTTACCCCGAAGTCTACCGGTTCATCGGTGGCCAGGGGCAGATCAGTTAGAACCTCGCTTATTCTGAGGCGGGGGCCATATTTTGGATTTATCAGGAGACCGCTTCTGCCTAGTTCTCCCAATCCGGCATCGATGGCCAGAGGAATATTAAGGGAGGTGTCGTTGCCACTTGGTATCGCTTTGTAGCCCAGGCCGCGTACAAACTGGGCCACCATAGTGGCGGTAACGGCCATCATCGAGTAGCCCTTGCCCTCGGTAGCTTCCGCCACCCAGGTGGGGGACGTCTTGGCNATTTCATAATCCATTTCAAAGAGCATGACGATGGCAAACTTGTACTCTTCAGGTAAATTCAGTTCNTGGGGTTCCCGGGTGGCAAAGTGAAAGGCGTTAGAATATACCCAACGTCGGTCAATGCGGCAGATGCCCACCGCTGAGGNGCCGAGGAACTTGGCCACCTTTTTCACGTCCCGGGACATCTTAGCCGGGTCAACAACGTCCATCTTCAAGCCCTCGGGCACCCGGCTGACCCCGGTCAGGGGCATATCCCAGGCATACATACCGCTGTTATGAATTATGTTGCCGTGAGCAAAGCCGGTTTCTATGTGCCAGGCGGCGTTTTTGAAAGCCATGTCTTTCAGGGTATGACCTTCCCTGTCCGTGGGAGAGACAAGCCCAAAAAGNTGCCTGCCTTTCTCCCTCAGCTCGGGCTGCCACCTCAACCTCTTGTACATATCGTTCTTCTGGTCAAATCTGGGGACGTCACCGGCAATGTATTTAGCTGTTCCCTTCGGTTTGTCACTGGTTTTCATGATTGTTTCCGCTCCTCCTTCTGGAATTCANCTGCCGCTGAGGTGGTGCTAGACTATACTGTTCCGACCATTTTCTTGGCGACAGCCGGGATTTAATAAGAACCTCCGGGTTGTGCCGGGAGCNAAAATTTACTATAATCTTAGCTTAGTGGAGAACCTACCTGAGTATTAGTACCTTGCATTGTAGCACATCTGCTTCAGATAATCTGTCAGTGGGGAATTGACGAGATATGTTGCCTAAAATAGCGTTCTACGGGGCAGCCCGCAACGTAACCGGTTCTTGTTATATGGTAGAGACGGACGACGCTCGCGTTCTGGTGGACTGCGGGTTATATCAGGAACGCAAATTGCAAGGCAGGAACTGGGAGCCGTTCCCGTTCAGTCCTGAAACTCTGGACGCCGTCTTTCTGACCCANGCCCACCTCGACCACAGCGGCCTTCTGCCCAAGCTGGTGCGGGATGGTTTTAAGGGGAAGATATACTGCACCGATGCAACGACCGAAATAGCCCAAATCATATTGCTTGATTCCGCTCACCTTCAGGAGGAAGACGCAGCCTACAAAGCGAAGCGTCACGCGCGTGAAGGACGGCGCGGGCCATATCCGGATCTGCCGNTGTACACCACTAAAGATGCTGAAGCGGTTGAATCCCATTTCGCCGCCATCGATTATGAAAGTTGTGTCAAGGTAAAGGATAGTCTGGAAGGCTGCTTCTATGAGGCAGGCCATGTGCTCGGTTCAGCCACGGTCGGCATCAACATAACCCNGAATGGTGAGAAGCACCGCATACTTTTCTCGGGTGATGTCGGCGAGCCCGACCGTCCTATCATAAATGACCCGGCTATTTTCCATGAGGCGGATTACGTGGTGATAGAGTCAACTTACGGTAATCGTACCCACGCTGAACACAGTAACATTGATATTCAGGAACAGTTGTGTGATTGCATCAACGAGACGGTGAAAAGAGGGGGCAATATCGTTGTCCCCAGCTTTGCCCTGGAACGCAGTCAGGAAATACTCTACCATCTGAACGAGTTGCTGTTAANCGGCCGAATCCGACCGATTACAGTCTATCTGGACAGCCCGATGGCAATACGGATTACCGAGGTTTTCAAGCGCCATACCGAACTGTTCGACCGGGAAATGATGCAGCGGTTGAACCAGGGGAATTCACCTTTCAGGTTTGACAGCCTTAAAATGACACAAACTACAGATGAGTCCAAAGCCATAAATATGACCAAAGGAAGCAAGATAATCATCGCCGGCAGCGGCATGATTACCGGCGGGCGTATCAAGCACCATCTGGCCAACAACATAACCGGGCCGGAGAACACCGTTTTGTTTACCGGGTATCAGGCCGAGGGAACGCCGGGCAGACAACTACTGGACGGGGCGGAACAGTTCCGGTTATTCGGACAAAGTCACGCAGTGCGGGCGCGGGTGGTCAGGATAGACGGCTTCTCCGCCCACGCGGACAGTGACGGACTACTGGCCTGGCTATCCGATATCAGCGTGGCCCCTCACCGTATCCTAGTTTCCCACGGGGAGGAAAGGGCGGCCACCGCCCTGGCCAAATTGATACATAATAAAACAGGCTGGAAGGCTTATGCTCCGGAATACGGAGAGGAGATTCCGATAGAGTAACCAGGGGAATACAGGTTTTCCGAATTGAAGGGGACGGGGAATGAGATGGCAAATCAATACGAAATAAATGACTTGGCCAAAGAAGAGTCCTGGCGGATGTTCCGAATAATGGGGGAATTTGTTGAGGGTTTCGATACCCTTACCGGGATAGAGCCGGCGGTGTCCATATACGGATCAGCCCGGCTTAAGTCTGACACCGAACTGTACTCCCAGACGGAAGATATAGCTTATCGGCTGGGAAAGTTGGGTTTCTCAATAATAACCGGCGGGGGGCCGGGGGTGATGGAGGCCGCCAATAAAGGGGCCATGAGAGCCGGGGTTGTGTCCGTCGGGCTCAATATTGAGTTACCGGAGGAACAAGCCGGGAATGAGTTCACCACCAAATCAATCACATTCCATCACTTTTTTGTGCGTAAAGTAATGCTGGTGAAGTACGCCACCGCTTTTGTCATAATGCCAGGGGGGTTGGGGACACTCGATGAACTAACAGAGGTATTAACCTTGATGCAAACCCTGACGATAAAACCCTTCCCGGTGATATTGATCGATAGCGGATTCTGGAGAGGATTTCTGGACTGGCTGAAGAGTTCGGCCCTAGTCCGTAACTTTGTGTCTAAGGAAGACTTCAGCCTCTTGAGAGTCTGCGACCGCCCTGAAGAGGTAGGGGAAATCGTACAAAACTGGTATTCCAGGCACCAGGTCACCGGCGAGGAAGCGCTGCTTAAGTAAAGCCGCGGTTTCCCCCGGAGAGGGTAACAGAGAGAAAATACCCGTCTGGTGAGAGCTACTCCTGAGGGTAAAGGTCCTCTGCTACGTCGCTGAGTCCGAGTTGCAGCAGTTTCTTCTGATTCGGCTTGGTCGTCACCCGGTCCCAGTCCAGAGCTCCCAGGTTCCAGTAGGCCTGGGCTTCTATATCAACTCTTACTCCGGCCAGAGGGCCTTCTTCCTGAGGGGGGTCACCGAGTATCCTGGGGTGAACAGTCAATTCTAGAGGGTTGATACCTTCCCGAAGGTTGAAGGCATGTCTCAGGTTGGCCATTCTCTCCCCGGTCTGCAGCACTTCTTCCGGTGACTGGTCAAAGCCGGTGACGGCGTTCAGGAAACTCGCTACCCGTTCCGGAGCCCGACCGAAACCGGCGGTGAGGCAAACACCACTGGCGTTAATAACGTGAGTCGGGAAGCCAGAGGGACCAAATCCTTGCATGTGGCGACCGGGGGTGGCTTCAAGCTGATAACGGGCAGCGGTAGGGCGGGCGCCCCGGGCAACTGAAACAAGTTTGGGGTCATGCATTCCCAGCTCCTGGCCGCCGATGTGCACCGCGTACTGCTCCGATCCCCGGCCGATTTTCTCGGCGGCTACCTTGACCCCATCGGCCAGGATATCACCGAAACCTTCCCTGACGGCTAGCTTTTGGGTCATCTCTATCATGGCCTGGTGGTTGCCCCAGGTGAGTTCTATCCCGTCTGTGGACTCCTGGTTGATGATGCCGTTCTCATAGCACTCCATGGCGAAGGCAATGGCGCAGCCGGCGGAAATGGTATCCAGCCCGTAGGCGTTGCAGATGTGATTGGCCATGTTTATCGCTTCCAGATTATTGTTGAGGCAAAGTGAGCCGAAGGAAGAGTAGGTTTCATATTCTGGCCGGCGCGTGCCCGCCGGGTACTTGTATTGCTCCGCCCCGGCTTTCAAGCGGCCTTCGCAGGCAATGGGGCAATGCCAGCAGCCGGCTCTGCGCTCAAGATTGGCTATGGCTGCATCCGCGTTGATGCTTTCGACCTCCGGAAAATCGATAAGGCCGATGCCAGCCCAGTTCTTGACCGGCGAATCGCCGCTATGGGCCGACCTGGCGGTCATCCGGGCGGTACCGTATTTGTGCGATGTTTCCATTGTCGAGGTGCCGTCCGGCCCGGGTGTCTTCAAAGCGTCAATATGTTCTTTCCTTAACTTGAGAACCATAGCCTTGTCAGCTACGGGGACCTCCTGATTTCCCCTGGCAGCCACCGCTTTGAGTTTTTTTGATCCCATTACCGCTCCCAAACCGGAGCGGGCCGCGGCGGCACCCCTGTTGCCGACGATACAGGAAATGAGCGAGAGTTTCTCTCCGGAGGGACCGATGCAGACCAGCTCGACACCTTTTCCAAGCTCGGCCTTTACCGTGTCCTCCGTCTCATAGGAATCTTTCCCCCAGAGATGGGCGGCGTCTTTCAATTCGGCGTGGCCGTCATCAATAAAGAGGTAAACCGGTTTTTCCGATATTCCGGTAAAGAAGACGCCGTCATATCCGGAGAACTTGAGGTGAGGAGAAAAATCCCCGCCGGCGTTAGCATCACCCCAGCCGCCTGTGAGAGGTGATTTGGCCACGGCCGTATAGCGGCAGCCCGAAGGGACCTGGGTACCGGCGAGGGGACCGGAAATCAGACCAAAGATATTGTCCGGTCCTAGGGGGTCTACCCCGGGTTTCTGGCGGTTATAGAGAATCCTGGCTCCGATGCCGTAGCCACCCACATAGTCTCTGTAAAGGCTTTCGTCAGGTGTTTCCTCGGTAATCTCTCCGGTGGAAAGGTCCACCCAGAGGAGCTTTCCCATGTTTCCTCCGGCCATTTCGTGCTCCTTCACTATCTATTTTGAGTTAGAGTATTGTAACATTGACTCAGGTTCGGGTCAACAGCATGAGAGGTAATGGCAGAGAAGCAGGTCTGCCTCTGCGGATGGTTTGACAGACTCATTGAATTGGCCCTGACAAGCTGCATCGTGCTATAATGGTGCCTGAAACGGACCAGCCAGATTCGAGAAGCCCTGCCTAATTTACAGCGGACCGGTTTCCCCATCGTCCCATTAATGGAGAGGAGATAGACAGGCATTGAAGATACTGGCTATTAGCGGTAGCCCCAAAAACAAAGGGAATACAAATTATCTAGTTGGCCAGGCGTTGGAGAAAATAACCAAACGGGCCATAGATACTGAAAAGATCGTCCTCAGTCAGCACCAGGTGAATCCCTATCTGGGTATGACGGATGTGGTTCATATCAATCCTGCACTCAGAAAGATGACACCGGCTGGATACTGAACAGATTTCGGGCTGCAGATGGACTTATTCTGGCTACTCCGGTTTATTACTATAATGTTTCGGCCCAGATGAAGGTATTCATGGACAGAAATTACTGGTGCATGATCTGAAGTATGAAGCGAGGACTATCGGCATCATTGCGGTGGCTGAGCAGATCGGGATTGAAGATACGGTGTACACTTTGAAACGGTTTTTTTAAAGAAATGGACGTCAGCGACGCCGCCGTATTTACCGCCACCGGCTATGCGACCGAGATAGGGGACGCCATTAAAAACCCGTCCCAGATTGAGGAGGCTAGAGAAATGGCCAGGAAGATGGCCGCCTGCCTGAAGTAACCGGGGTTTCCACTGCTGATTTGAGGGGTTGCTGGTACCGACCGGACCCGGAAAGGTGAACGATATGGCTAAAGTTTCGGAAGTATCTGATGGTATTTACCTGATAGATATGGGCGAGGTTAAGGGGGCCGGATCAAAAGAAAGACTCAATTGCAGTCTGGTCTACTTTATGGTTGACGGGGAACAGACGGCTCTTATAGAGACCAGTCCGGGGGCGGTAGTCCCCATCGTGCTGGAAGCAATCAAGGGATTGGGCCATGACCCTGCCAGGCTTTCATCCGTTATTCTGACCCATATTCACCTGGACCATGCCGGTGGTGTGGGCAGGTTGGCCCAGCAGTTTCCCCAGTTGAAGGTGATCGTTCATGAACGGGGAGCACGGCACCTGACAGCCCCGGCGATGCTGATAACCGGAACAAAGCAGGCCTACAGTGAAGAGTTTGAAGCTGACTACGGCCCAATTATAGCGGTGCCCGAAGAACAGGTAGAGGCAGTCAAGGATGGTGACACCATCAGGCTGGGTGACAGAGAATTGAAGGTCATTTATACCCCGGGGCACGCTCCTCACCATATGTCTATTTACGATACCAGGAGTCAGGGTCTATTCAGCGGCGACTCGCTGGGCCATCTGACCCTTGGGAGTAACCCGATTGTCATAGTTGCCGGCTTTGATCTTGGACTAGCTCTTGAGTCGATTGATAAAATGAGCGATCTTGACCCCAGGCGCGTTTACGCTTCTCACGGTTCTTCCGATCGGGAAGCAGCCGAATTTATCCGTTCCGTCCGAGCAACCACTAGCGACTACGGGGAGATAATTCTGACTGCGATGAAAGCCGGAGAAGATGAAGCACAGATGATACAAAGACTGGAAGCCTACAATAAAGAACACGACCCCGACGATAAGCGGGATACGCGGCATCGCTTCAAGGCCATTATTCCCTGGTACGTGGCGTACTTCAAAAAGAAACAGGCTGTTTAGCCAGCCTGCCGCTGCCTTAGCTTGAAAGGGAACGGCCGGACCGTACCCTAGGCGGAACCCTCCTGCAGTTCAATTGAAACACCCTCCGGGGCTTTAAGAAATGATATTTTGAAGCCGGGCCGTACCTCTCTTACATCTTGGGTAAACTCAACCCCGTCAGCTTTCATTGTTTCTACCGCTGTTTCCAGGTTTTTAGTCCCGATGCCGAAATGGACCAGGCCGAACTGGGCATCATCTCCGGTGCGCTGTCCGATAAGTATGGTTATTCCGCTGAGGTCAAGTTTGGCCGAAGCTCGTCCGTCGCCTTCATCACGGGCGCTGATCCGCTTAGCTCCGAACATATTCTCGTAAAACTCGGCGGTTTTGAGTGGGTCCGGGCTCATTAGATGGATGTGGTCCAACCAGTAATCTGCCATTTTGGACTACCTCCTTTTGCCACTACTATACCACAACTTGTAATCCTTATCTTTGGGTAGTTGCCGCTTCCGGCCTACCCTGAACCGGGCCTAATCGTGTATAATTGAATCATTGGAGAGAAACCGTGCATCATTCTCTGGGAATATATAATAGCTACCGGCCGCTTTTCCTTAAATACTATATTTTTCAGGCTAAATGGACCAGGTTGCCCCTGATAGGAAAACTGGTTAGAATGGTGGCTGATTTATACAGCCGGAAAGGGCACGGCGCTTATCTGCTTACTCTGGACGAGGCTAACGAGATAGTCGATAACTCGGATGGGATTGCTCTGGCCGAGTGTACCTGCCGCACCGTGTTCAAGAATTGCGAAAAGTCGATCAACACCGAGCTTTTACTCAGTTTGGGCAATAACGTCTTTGCCGGAGAAAATCATCACGAAGGTGAACAGATAACGAAAGAACGGGCCAGGGAGATTCTTCAGCAGAGCCACCTGGATGGTCTGCTGCACACTATCGTTAAATGCGGGCAGGATTTCTACGCGATATGTAATTGCTGTTCCTGCTGCTGTGTGCCTCTGAGACTCAAGAAAGAATATGGAATAGGCCAGGCTCTGGTGCGGCACCCTAACATCCTGGAAAAGGTGAAGGTGGGTCAGGCGGCCAAGGTGTGAGATTGAGCTTTCGCTTAGTAGGGGTTAGTTGAAGTAATTTTGGGCCCGATTGGTTGACAGAGTCTTCTGGGAGTATACTTAGATATCAGGGGTGGGAGTGATGTCCAGTTATATCGGCGGTTTGGTTTTTGTTATTATCGGGGCGGTCACCGGTATGGGACTGGCCTTCGTTGCTACGGGTTCAGTCGGCTCCGGCGCGGTGATCGGAGGGGTTGCCGGGCTGTATTTTGCCATCGCCGCAGCCGTACCGGCAGTCAGTCATGTTGCCAACCATCCTGATCTGAACGAGTGAGCTTTAGATTAGGGTCTCGTGAAAGACTCCAAATAGAAAGCAAGCAAAAACCAACAATTATTTCAAGGATACCAGTCCTTTGTGTTGCGGGCCGATAGGTCGGGAGGTGTGGGTGGAAGAGGTCACGGCTTAGTATTTCCCTTCTCGCCGGCTGTTCCAGGGCGCCAAGCCAAATCTCGGAGCCGGCAAGCCTAGGGTGAAGTATACTTGATGAATTGCACTAGGCTATCTATCTGCTCTGAGGTAAGGGTATCCTTAAAGGCCGCCATCATCGTATCTGCCTGGCCGTTCAAGATGGTGTCCCTTATCTCGGTATCGGTCAACTCCGAAAGGCTTTCAGGAGTTAAAGGCAGGCCTAAGTTTGGGATACCCTGGCGGTCTGCCCCGTGACAGGCAATACAGCGAGCCGTGAACAGTTCACCCCCGGTGAGAGTTTCGGTATCGGGTGTTTTCGCGGACGCGCTCTGGGGCTCTTCAGACAGAGGTTCCCCCCAGGCCTTGATAAATAGAACCAGTTCCTTGATCTGATGGTCTTTCAAGGGGCCGTCGTCTTCCGGTCCCC
Source organism: Dehalococcoidales bacterium (assembly GCA_002685815.1). Taxonomy (GTDB): domain Bacteria; phylum Chloroflexota; class Dehalococcoidia; order Dehalococcoidales; family UBA2162. The sequence goes on from NYYM01000003.1 coordinate 28,957, forward strand.
AGGCGACCATAGCCGTTCCCGGGACACCCCGGGCGATAGTTTTTGCCAGAGCTTTCTCATCAAGCCGGGTGTTTCTTAAGGCCGGGCCCACGATTCCTTCGCCCTCGGCGCCATGGCAGGCAGCGCAGGCGGCGCTGTAAACGTGGGAGGCTCTTTCTACCGCCTCTTCATGCTGACGGATAACAGCCGCTTCCTGCCGTCCTGACTCAGCCAGCCAGTAGACAGGGATGAAAACTGCTATCATAATGGTTAGAATCAGGCCGATTATGATTTGTTTTTGCATTAAATCTCTGTCACCTGCGATTCTTCGAAAGTAGTGCGTGTTAAGATGGTGCCTGTGTCCACGATTACTTCACCATCCACGACGCTGATGGGGAAAATATCCATGGGGCGGGGTGGGGGGCCGGATTGGACGACCCCATAGCGGTCAAAGATGCCGCCGTGGCAGGGGCAATTAAACCTGCCCGTTTCACTCAGGTCGTCTTCGGTGGGGTCATCGGCCCGCCAGGGTAGTACGCAGCCGAGGTGGGTGCACCGGCGATAGAGGGCCAGAAATCCGGAGTCGACACGGGAGAGGAAGAAACGTTGCTCCGGGAAGCTGGTTATCGTGCCTACAGGCATAGCCAGAACTTCTTCCACACTGGCTACCTTGACCTTGGTTCCGAAACTGCCCTCTTTCAGCTTGGGCCATAGGGAAGCTACCAGTCCACCGGTAGATTCAGCGAGAATCAGCCCACCGGCCGCCCACCAGGCCAGGCTCAGAAACTGGCGTCTGTTCATGCCTTTATTTTCTTTTGGATTTTTTCCCGAGCTCGTCATCTCAAACCTCTGCTTTCATACACCCCGGCCAGGGCTTCAAAATGGTAAGGCACCCGGTGGCAAATTCCAGGGCCAGACAAGATGCAGGCCTAACCCTCTGAAAAAGAGGGTAACAATCAAAAGTACGACATAGGTTGTGACAAAGGCGCTGAAGAGGCCTACCATCATCTCTCTTTTGGTGGGATTCCACCTGCGGCGAATGATCATTATGAGTAAACCGGTGAGCCCGCTTATAACGATAATAGGGATAATCCAGGCCGGTATTATTTCAGGTTCACTTATAAACGACTTGACTTGAATATATTCGTCGAACAGAACAAGGGCCACAAGCCAGATGGTGGTGTAGACAGCGGCAAATGTGGCGATGGCCTTGCCTTTCTGGGAAGCGAACCATATGCTGATATCCGCCTTGCTGCGGTCAATATAGGGGATGGCCATCAGGATAACGATCACGATTGTCGGGATGATAACGCCGGCCAGAGCCGGGTTCATGTGAAGAAGTAAGTCCTGGAGGTTCAGGAAGTACCAGGCAGCTTTGGAAGGGTTCTCGGTTACATCCGGGTTAGCGAATTCTCTTAAAGGGGCGTTCCAGGCAACGGACATGAACAGGAGAAGAACCATAGTACCCAGGGAGGCCAATACCTCCAGTATCAGGAGATGGGGCCAGGAGGTGACCGTATCTTCAGGGCCCTTGTCCACCATTGGGCTGGTACCTTTGACCAGTTCCATCAGGCCGTAGCTCTTCTTAGAATCCTTGGGGAACAATTCTCCGGGGTCTTTGCTCATTATGCTGCTCCCTCCGTCTGGTCCTCAGTGATCTCATCCGGGTTGGATAGCCCGCCGTCTTTTCTGATTCTCCAGAAATGGATACCGATGAGGACTGTCATCACCCCCGGCAGTAAGGCAATATGCAGGGCGTAGAATCTGACCAGGGCGTCCGGCCCGGCTTCCATTGCCCCCAACAGGATAAGCCTGACCTGGTCACCTATCAACGGAGTTACTCCGGCGATATTGGTGCCTACGGTAACCGCCCAGTAGGCCAGCTGGTCCCAGGGGAGCAGGTAGCCGGTGTAGCTCAATACCAGGGTTAGTACCCAGAGGATAACTCCTATTACCCAGTTGAATTCCCGGGGACGTTTGTAGCCACCGGTGAAAAACACCCGGCAGAGATGAAGGAAAACCGAGATCACCATCAGATGGGCTGCCCAGCGGTGCATGTTCCTCATCAACATGCCAAAAGTAATCGAAGTTTCCAGGGCCTGGATATCCGTGTAGGCGCGTTCGATGGACGGAGCGTAAAAGAACATCAAGTATATTCCGGTAACTACTAGAACCATGAAGAGAAAGAAGGTGATAAAGCCCATTCCCCAGGTGTAACTGACTTTGAGGGTATGCTTTCTTACCTTAACGGGATGAATGTGCAAGAACCAGCTATTGACGATTGTTTTGGAGCGGTTTTCATCAGTGTTGGGATAACCCTGGCGAAAAACGGAGCGCCATATCTGGCTCCGGGTGATAATTTTCAAGATTGCATTTATATCAGGCATCATCGACTGTCAGCCCCCTCTCCGAGGGACTTCCCAGCATTTTCCTCATAAACCAACTCCTCCTCAAACTGGAAAGCTTCCATGGTGATAGCTCCGGTAGGACAGCGTTTGGCGCAAAGACCGCAGCGTATGCAGCGGGTTTCATCCTTTATCATGGCTGTTCCTTGGTCCAGAACCTGCCCACCTTTACGAAATGAATCCAAAGATATTCCGTACCTGGTCTCGACTATTGCCTCAAGCCTGGGGTTTCCTTGAATCTTGTCCAGCCTGACCATCTTGTAACAATTCTGGGGACAAACATCGACGCACCCTCCGCAGAGGATACACAGGTCAGCGTCAAAAACAGTCTGGATGTGACAGCGGAGACAGCGGTCGGCTTGCTCCACAGCCGTTTCTTCATCATAGTCCTGTTCTACTTCAGAGACCCCGGTTCTTTGGTCCAGTGGGAGCAGAGAAGCTCTCTCTTTGGCTATCTCCAAACCTCCCTCGACGAACCATTCCCTGGCGGGTGTCTCCTGAAGGCTGGTCCGGTGAATGATACTGGCGGGGCTCTTCTGTAGATAATCATCGATAGATCTGGCTGCCTGGTGCCCGTCCTTGACTGACTCGATGATGATTCTGGGCCCGAAGGCGACGTCACCACCGGCGAAAATGCCGGGAGCGGTAGTGGCCAGACTGTCGGGGTCCACCAAAATGGTTCCCCAGGTGCTAACTTCAAGGCCGTCTTTAGGATTGATAAAGGAGAGGTCGCTGCCCTGTCCGGTGGCCACTATGATGGTATCGCCCTCGATGATTTCTTCCGAGTTGGGGACGAAGTTAAGGGTCCGTTTTCCGGCTTCATCATATATCGATTCCATCCGGATGGTCTCCAGCCCGGTTACTTTTCCGTTCTGCCCGTGGATTTTCACCGGGGCCCGGCTGGTGTGAAGAAAGACGCCTTCATCCACGGCGTCCTGAACTTCTTCATCGGGAGCCCTCATCTCCGCTCTGGAGCCACGATACAGCATGTGTACCTCTCTGGTTCCCAGGCGCAGGACATCTCTGGCAGCGTCCAGGGCGGCCACGCCGTCTTTCTCCAGAAAACCCTCATCGAGGCGGAGCATGGTACGGGCCGCATCTACGGCGGTACCCCCACCCCCAATGACGAGAACCCTGTTGCCAACTTTGGCTCCGTTGCCAAGGTTGGCTTCTCTTAGGAAATCCAGCGAGTAAATAACTCCATCTAGGTCCGCGCCTTCGGCTCCGGGGTCTCGGTCCACGTAGGCCCCGATGGCGATAAAAATGGCTTCATAGCCGTCATCTTTCAGACTGCTAATGGTAAAGTCCTTACCCAGACGCACATTCAGCTTTAATTCCACACCCTGTTTCAGGATTTCTTCTATCTCAAATCTGACCAGGTTTCGGGGAAGTCTGTATTCCGGGATGCCCAGAACCAGCATGCCACCGGGTACGGGGGCCGCCTCAAAGACGGTTACTTCATATCCGTAGATGGCCAGATTATTGGCTGCGGTGAGACCGGCCGGTCCGGCACCGATAACGGCTACCCTGGCCTTCCTCCGGGTCGGCTTTCTCTTGCTGGTGGCCTTAAGCAGAGCGGCCAAGCTCTCTACGGTGTTCGAATTACCCGGGGCGTCTTCGGCCAGGAATTCGACGCCCTCTCCCTCAACCGAGTCCTGAGCATGGGGGAGACGCCCGCTGTGCTCCACGCCGTAGCGCTCGGTGACAAAGCGTTTCAGGGCCCGGATGGTGACAGGGTGGTCGATATTGTTCCGCCGGCAGGCATCTTCACAGGGGGCTGCGCACACTCGACCGCAGGTAGAGGTAAAGGGGTTGGGTTGTCTGGCTATGATGAACCCTTCTTTATACTCTCGCCGAGATATGGCGTTTACGTAGCCCTGAGCGCTGGTGTGCACCGGGCAGGCATTTTGGCAGCTGATGGCTCTTCTATGATAGTCAGTGTCGACAGCCTCGACCTGATATCTTTCGTCGCTGTTTTTCATCCTTCTCACCAGTCTAGCAGTTTTTTCTCTCCGATTCAAACCGAGCCTGAAGAACTAGTTTTGCGGGTTCTTTTGTCTCTCCTGAAGGGGGACTCCACCTTTGAGATGATAAGTATTCAATTACGTCATTGTCTGTCAGAAAAGTGACAAAAAATTCCCAGGGGCGACAAAAATCGCATGGTTCATGGAAATACCAGGCAAACAATGCTGGATGTTGGCTTTGCCAAGCGAGTCCCGAATCCTGAGCACGCCAATAAACTTTCTCTCAATGTTCGGGCTGGGTCCGTTCCCAAAGGGCGTCGGGTTCCAGGACTATGATGCGCCGTTTTTCTATCTTTATGACGTCTTCTCTGACCAGTTCACGCAAAGAATTATTGAGTACCTGCCTGGAGCAGCCGACGACGCAGGCCAGATGGTGCTGGGTCAGGGGCCGGTTGGTTGGCATTGAAGAGCCTTCATCCTGCCGTTCGCCCAGTTGCAGCAGCAGTTTGGCCAGGCGGGAGGATGCACTTCGGAAAGAGAAATCTTCCACCGTGTTAAGCAGGTCACGAAGCCTCATGGACAGAACGGGCACCAGTTGCAGGGCTATTTCAGGATAAGAGCTCATCAAGGACTCAAAGTTGGCTATGGGAACGAAAATCGCTTTGCTGGCTTCCAGTGCCTGAGCGCTGACCGGGTTGGGGCCACGGTCAAACAAAGGAGCGCATTCAAAACACCCTGTGGGATGAACGACTCGCATGATTTGTTCCTGCCCGTCCCTCGAATTACGGTAAAGCTTCACCGCCCCTGATTTCATTACGAAGAGGCCGGGGCACGATTCTCCTTCGAGCAGGATAGTTTCTCCTTTAGCAAAAGACTGTTCCCGTGCCGAGGCCAGTAACTGTTTCAAAACCTCAGGGCTTAGACCACTAAAGCAGGGTATTGACCTTAAGATACGTGATGCGGTAGTATCTATCATTGTTAAATTGGTTGTAATTTGCAGGGTACCTGCGCAAACCGAAGTAATTATAGCACCTGTATCGGTTTTTGTCATCTTTATGACAGACAGTGGGCTGCTTGAGAGTTATCATCTTGGCGGACTACAATCTAAAGGGAGAAAATTAGAATAGTGACAGGAGATAAAAGGGAGCGAGCGCGGGCATTTCGGCCTGGCGCAGTTTGGGCCGGGCTGGTATCTACCGTTTTGGTTCTCATTCTGGGTGTAGCTTTCTTGGGCTCGACCGGAAATCGGGTAAGCGGGGCCACTCTTCAGTCTCCAGTTTTTTTCGGCACATACTCGCAGAACGGCAACGGAGGGACCATATTCGAGCAAAAATGTCGGGCGTGCCATACTATCGGTGGCGGTCGCCTGGTCGGTCCTGATCTTGATGGCGTTGCTGGCCGTCGGGACAAGGATTGGATTATCGGCTTTATTGTCACACCAGACCAGGTCATTGCCTCGGGAGACCCCGCGGCCACCCAGTTGCTCAAGGAATACGGTACGCCGATGCCCAATCTGGGCGTTTCGGAACATGAGGCGGAGGATGTCTTGGCCTATATCAAGGCTGAGTCTTCCGATCAGGCTAGTCCTGCTGAAGTGAAAACAACCAAAGTGCAACCGGTACTGATATCGGAAGGTACGGGCGGTGATGCTGCCAGAGGTCGGGATATTTTCACCGGCAGCGTTTCTCTTAAGAATGGTGGGGCAGCCTGTATCAGTTGCCACAATATTGATGGGATCGCCGCTCTCGGCGGCGGAGCCGTGGCCAAAAACCTGACAGCCTCTTACTCCAACCTGGGTGAATCGGGCCTCAAGGCCATTCTGGAGACGACTCCGTTCCCCTTGATGGAGGCGATTTATGGCCCTCGCCCTCTGGAGGACGGCGAAGTGACGCAGTTGATTGCTTTCTTCGGGGAGTCGGCAGGTGCCGGACAGGAAGCGTCGGATCAGAGTGCCATCATCTTTCTCGGGATCGGTATCGCCGGTCTACTGGTAATCGTCATACTATTGCAGACCATCTGGAGAGGGAGGCTTTCCGGAGTTCGCCAAACTTTAGTTAAGGGAGGCTCGAAATGAGCTGGATTCAGGATATAGTAAACCCGCAGCAGCGCGCCTGGGAGGACTTCTATCGCAACCGATGGGAGCATGATAAGGTTGTCCGCAGTACCCACGGCGTCAACTGTACCGGTGGTTGCTCCTGGAACGTCTACGTCAAGAACGGTATAATCACCTGGGAAACGCAGGCGCTGGACTATCCTGACTTCGACCAGGATATGCCTCCATACGAACCGCGAGGTTGTCAACGGGGGATTTCATTCTCGTGGTACATCTACAGTCCTATCAGGGTTAAATACCCTTATATTAGAGGCCCTCTGGTGGACCTTTGGAGAGAAGCCAGGCAGAAACATAATAATCCTATTGAGGCCTGGGCATCGGTGGTGGAGAACAGTGAGGGCCGGGCCAGCTACCAACGGGCACGGGGTAAGGGCGGCTTCCGGCGGGCTTCCTGGGATGAAGCTAAAGAAATCATTGCCGCTTCAATGATGCACACAGCCAAGAAACACGGGCCCGACCGCATTGCCGGCTTCTCGCCTATTCCGGCCATGTCGTACCTGAGCTACGGAGGGGGCTCACGTCTGCTGCAGCTCTTCGGGGGTGTTAACCTCAGTTTCTATGATTGGTACTGTGACCTTCCGCCAGCCTCCCCCGAGATCTGGGGAGAGCAGACCGACGTGCAGGAAAGTATCGACTGGTTCCATGCCAAATATGTTGTCTCCATGGGTTCAAACCTGAATATGACCCGCACTCCTGACGTCCATTTTGTGGCCGAGGGCCGTTATCAGGGCGCCAAATTCACCGTCCTGTCACCGGATTTCAGCCAGGTATCGAAGTACTCCGATTGGTGGATACCGCTTAATGCCGGCCAGGATGGGGCTTTCTGGATGGCAGCGAATCACGTCATCCTTAAGGAATTCTACGTGGACAGACAGGTGCCCTATTTTGTTGATTACCTTAAACAGCATACTGACAGCCCTTTTCTGGTTGCTCTGAACAAGAAGGGTGACGGCTATGAGGCCGGGAAGTTCATACGGGCCAAAACCGTCTCCCGGTACAAGGATGTAGAGAACGGGGACTGGAAATTCGTCATTTATGATACCAATTCGGGACAACCGAGGATGCCGAAAGGAGCAATGGGGGACCGCTGGGCAACCACGGAAACCGGTAAATGGAATACCGAGATGAAGGACGGACTGGACGATGCCGAGCTTGAGCCGATACTCAGCTTCATCGATAATAGTGATGAAGTGCTCCAGGTTGACTTTAGCGGTTTTGAGGACCAATCCGTGTCCAAGCGGGGGGTGCCGGTCAAATACGTGGAGACGGAAGAAGGTAAGATTGCGCTAACCACCGTATTCGATCTGATGATGGCCCGGTTCGGGGTGGGGCGTGGCCTAGCCGGCGATTACGCCGAGGGCTATGATGATGAAAAATCCTATTCTCCGGCCTGGCAGGAAAGATTTACAGGAATCGACCGCGAGACGATAATAAAATTTGCCCGGGAATTCGCCGGTACCGCCGAAAATACCGAAGGTAAATGTACCGTTATCATCGGGGCCGGTATTAATCACTGGTATCATAACAACCTGATATACCGCTCTGCCATCACCGGACTGATGCTGACGGGCTGTATCGGGCGCAATGGCGGGGGACTGGCCCACTATGTCGGTCAGGAAAAGCTGGCGGCGGTGGCTCCTTGGTCAACTATCGCCTTTGCCAATGACTGGGTAGCTCCACCACGACTGCAAAACGCCCCTTCATATTACTATACCCACACAGACCAGTGGCGTTATGAAGGCAGCTTCAACGAGTATGCCCCTTCTGATAACGATAACCCTCTGAGTCATGGACATACTATGGATATGCAGGTAAAATCCGTGCGAATGGGCTGGATGCCTTTCTATCCCCAGTTTAACCGCAATCCTTTTGACCTGGTTACTGAAGCCAAGGCTTCAGGCGCCGAGACCGACGAAGATATCATCAAGTGGCTGGTAGCCCAGCTTAAGGACGGCAAAGTGCGTTTTGCCGTTGAGGACCCTGATGCTCCGGAAAACTGGCCCCGTATGTGGATTATCTGGAGAGGTAATGCCATAATGTCCAGCGCCAAAGGTCACGAATATTTCCTGCGCCATTTCTTGGGCACTAGTTCCAACGCCATTGCCGAAGAGAAGGCTGAAAATGCCGTCAGTGAGGTCGAATGGCGACCTAAGGCCCCTGAGGGGAAGATGGACCTGGTAATAGATATTAACTTCCGCATGGACACTTCTGCGCTTTATTCGGATATCGTTCTACCCACGGCTACCTGGTATGAGAAGGACGACCTTAACTCTACCGACCTCCATACCTATATGCACCCCCTCTCAGAAGTGGTGCCTCCCTGCTGGGAATCAAAAACCGACTGGGAAATCTTCAAATTGCTGGCTAAGACGGTCAGCGAACTGGCCCAGGAATACGCTCCCGAGCCAATAAAGGAAATTGTGGCCACCCCGTTGCAACACGATAGTGCCGATGAGATTGCCCAGACGTCAATAAAAGAATGGTCAAAGGGTGAGTGCGAACCTGTTCCCGGCAAAACAATGCCTCACTTGAGAGTGGTGGAGAGGGACTATGCTAATTTGTACCAGCGTTTTATCTCCTTCGGTCCTATGGCCCGACAGAATGGCGTTGGTGCCCATGGTGTCAGATGGGGCATTGAGGACCTTTATGACGAACTGGTACATACCAGACCGACCGAGAAATGGAATGGCAATGAATATCCTTCGTTAAATATCGCCAAGGATGCAGCCAATATTATCCTCCAACTGGCCCCTGAGACCAACGGTGAGTCGGCCTACCGTTCCTTTAGAGGGCTTGAGAAAAAGGTAGGTCTGCCTTTAGCTGACATGGCTGAGAAAGAACGGAGCATCAACTACACTTTTATGGATATACAGGTCCAACCTCAGCGTCTGCTGACGAGTCCCTGCTGGTCGGCTATCATTAACGACGGGCGCACCTATTCGCCATTTTCGGTTAATGTCGAGCGCCGTGTGCCCTGGCGGACACTGACGGGACGTCAGCAATTCTACCATGACCATGAGCTTTACCTGGCCTTTGGTGAGCATTTGCCTGTCTACAAGCTTAGTCCTACCTCGGAGGTTTACGGGGATTTCAAAAACACTAACCCGACTGGCAAGAGTATTATGCTCAACTACCTCACTCCCCACGGCAAGTGGCATATTCATTCTACCTATTATGATAACGAGTTGATGTTAACCCTTTCCCGGGGTATCGAGCCTTTCTGGATCAGTGAGGATGACGCTAACGAGATTGGCATTAAGGATAACGACTGGGTAGAAATATACAATGACCACGGCGTTGTGGTTACCCGGGCGGTGATTAGCGCCAGGGTTGCTAAAGGGACCTGTATCTTCTACCATTCACCCGAGCGGACTATTTCCGTGCCGAAGTCACCCCTGCGGAACAACATGCGGGCCGGGGGACACAATAGCCTTACCCGGACCCGGCTCAAGCCCATCCTGATGGCGGGAGGCTACGGTCAATTTACCTACGGGTTTAACTACTGGGGACCCACCGGAGTCAACCGCGACACTCACATTCTGGTACGGAAACTGGAGGGTGAGCCAACCTGGTAAAAGGAGAACGATATGGATGTTAGAGCCCAGATTGCCACGACATTTCATCTAGATAAGTGCATCGGCTGCCATACCTGCAGCTTGGCCTGTAATAATCTGTGGACCTCCCGTCCCGGCACCGAATATATGTGGTGGAATAACGTGGAGACCAAGCCGGGTACCGGCTATCCGACTCTCTGGGAGGACCAGGATAAATACCGGGGTGGATGGGAACTGAAAGGTAATTCTTTGAGACCCAGGCTTGGCGGGCGAGTCGGGATGCTGACCAACCTGTTTTATAATCCCTACCTGCCGGCTATGGACGATTACTACGAGCCGTGGACGTACCAGTATGACCATCTTTTCAATGCCCCTCAAGGACCTGACCAGCCGACGGCCAGACCCATCTCCAAGGTGACCGGCCAATATCTGGATCTTGAGGCCGGCCCCAACTGGGATGACGATCTGGGCGGGTCCCCGGTGTACGCCAGAAACGATGTTAACCTGGCGAAATTGACTGAAACCGAACAACAGGCCCTCTTCAGCATCGAACAGAAGGTGTTTTTCTACCTTCCCCGCATCTGTAACCACTGTCTCAACCCCGGATGTGTCGGTGTCTGTCCCAGCGGGGCTATCTACAAGCGGGCCGAGGACGGAGTGGTGCTGGTGAGTCAGGAAAAATGCCGCGGTTGGCGTTTCTGTGTCAGCGGCTGTCCCTACAAGAAGCCTTACTATAACTGGAATACCGGTAAATCCGAGAAGTGCATCTTGTGCTATCCCCGGATGGAGACGGGGCAGGCCCCGGCCTGTTTTCATTCCTGCGTTGGCCGTATTCGCTATATAGGAGTGCTCCTCTATGATGCCGACCGTATTGAAGAAATTACCAAGGTGCCGGAGGCCGAACTGGTGGCCGCCCAGCGCAGCCTTATTCTGGATCCCGCGGACCCCGAGGTAATAGCTGCTGCTAAAAAGAATGGCATTGATGATGAATGGCTTGAGGCCGCCCGGAAGTCTCCCACCTATAAATTTGTGAAGGAATGGGAGGTGGCTTTGCCATTACATTCCGAGTTCCGCACCTTGCCGATGCTTTTCTACATTCCTCCGCTGTTGCCCGTTGTCGCCACTACTGAAAATGGCAATTACAACGTGGCCGATAGCGAGTTCTTCGGCAGTATCGAAACCAGTCGTATCCCTATACAGTACATGGCCAGCCTTTTCTCGGCCGGTAATGAAGAGATAATCAAAAAGGCTCTTAGGATTCTGTGGGCGGTTAGAAGCTCCCAACAGGCGAGCCGGGTGGGTCTGATCGATGAAGACGTGGCTGCGGCCCAATTGGCTGAGGCGGGCATCACGGCCGAGATTGCCGAAGAGATTTCAAGGCTGACGGCGCTACCTCGCGTGGCTGACCGCTACGTGCTGCCGCCATACCACCGTGAGATGGCGATCGAAGAATTGACCGGGGACACACAGCAGCACAAATACGAGGTGGGTTTCGGATCTACTCAGTCGCCAAGGAGAGGGCCCTAATGTTGTCTGAGGAGAGTAAGCAGCTCTGCCGGGTCTTTGCGGAGGTGCTTGAATATCCCGGGGGTTCAGTGCATGAAACGGCCGCGGAATGCTTGAGTGCGCTTGACGCTTCGTTGCCTGATATTGCCGACCAGATGCGCCCCTTCGTGACTTTCATTGATAGCCAGAAACGGGGGTCGTTGGAGGAACTCTACTCCGAGACGTTTGACCTGGCGCCGGGCTCGACGCTTTACATCGGTTATCACCTTTTCGGAGAGACTCCCAAACGAAGTTCTTTTCTGGTCAGACTCGAGGAGGCTTACCAGTTTCTCGGCTTTGAAAGCGGCACCGAGCTGGCCGATCACCTGTGTGTCATGCTCAGATTCATGGCTGTTGCCGAGGACGGAGAGTTTGTTCTTCCCCTTCTGGAGGAAAGCATCCTTCCGGTACTGGATAAGATGGCTGCTGAACTACAGAAGAACAAGAATGGCTACGCTCCGGCGGTCAGTTCTTTAAGATTATTCTTGCGCCAGCTGAGCCGGAAACTGGCTAAAGTGGGGGGTTTAGCGTGATTGACTTCATCGTGTTTGCAGTCTTACCTTATGTGGCTCTGGCCATAGCTATAGTCGGCCTGATCTGGCGCTACAGGACTGACCAGTTCTCGTTTTCCAGCGTCTCCTCCCAGTTTCTGGAGAACCGCAAGTTATTCTGGGGCTCAGTTCCTTGGCACTACGGGATTATCCTGATCCTGCTCGGCCACCTCTTCGGGGTACTTTTCCCTTCCGGCGTTATGGCTTTCAACGGAGTGCCGGTGCGACTCTATGTCCTGGAAGTGACGGGACTGGCCCTGGGGCTACTGGTGCTGGTAGGGCTGGTCTTTTTGCTGCTGAGAAGGGGTACAGACGAGCGTATCCGCTCGGTGACTACCCGCATGGACCTGCTTCTGCTCCTGTTGTTGTTGCTTTCGATCATTACCGGTCTGGGCACTGCCATCTTCTACCGCTGGGGCTCCGGATGGTACGTGCAGACAGCTACGCCCTACCTGCGGTCTCTGTTTACTTTATCACCGGCGGTTGGGTACATGGCGTCGATGCCGTTACTGGTGAAGATTCATGCCGTTAATGCCTCTGTGATATTGGCTGTCTTTCCTTTCACCAGGCTGGTGCATATGCTCTCCGTACCGTTGGCCTACCTGTGGCGACCGTATCAGATAGTATTGTGGGGCCGCCGCAGAATCCGGCAATAACATAACCGGCCTCGTCCTCTGACTAAATGTGTTCTCGTCCGCAGGCGTTAATATTGCCAAACGAGCCGGATGAATCAAAACTTATATCGATGCGGTGAATGAATAAAGAAAAGCTGAAAGACATTCTGGGGCAGGGGATTGGTGATTTATTACCTGGTTATTTTGCCCTGGTGATGGCCACCGGAATTGTCTCTATCGCCTCCAACCTGATGCAGATGGAGGCGATTGCCTGGGTACTCTTCCGTATTAATCAAGTGGCCTATGTCGTTCTCTGGCTGTTCACACTGATTCGTCTTGTTCGGTACTTCCCCAAGGTAAAAGCGGACTTTACCAGCCACATGCGCGGTCCCGGTTTTTTCACCTTAACCGCCGGAACGTGTGTCCTGGGAACTCAGTTTGTGGTTCTGGCTCAGGATTTCGCGATGGCGGTTGCTCTTTGGGTACTGGGGATTGTACTGTGGCTTATCACCATGTATGTCTTTCTGACGGCCATAACGGTGAGAGAAGAAAAGCCAAGCCTGGACGAGGGAATAAACGGAGCCTGGCTGATTATGGTGGTGTCCACGCAGTCTATCGCGATCCTGGGTACCCTGGTGGCTCCTTACCTGACGACAAACACGGAAGTACTTCTTTTCTTTGCCCTGACCATGTATCTGCTGGGCGGTATGCTGTACATCATGCTCATTTCACTGATATTTTACCGCTTTTCTTTCTTCAAGATGCCGCCGGCTGCCCTTACCCCACCCTACTGGATCAATATGGGGTCCGTTGCTATTACCACCCTGGCCGGAGCGACCCTGATACTGAATGCTGGGCAATCGACATTGCTGCAACAGATCCAGCCGTTTCTTACGGGGCTCACGCTTTTTTTCTGGGTGATAGGCACCTGGTGGATTCCGCTGCTCTTTATATTGGGGGCCTGGCTTCACGTGTACAAACGTTTCCCTCTGAAGTATAACCCCCAATACTGGGGTATGGTCTTTCCCCTGGGTATGTATACCACCTGCACTTTCCAGCTGGCCGCGGCTACCGGACTAACCTTCCTGCTTGTCATCCCCCGTTACTTTGTTTACCTGGCTTTAGCGGCCTGGCTGGTCACTTTTGCGGGACTGGTTTATGGACTGGCCAAAAGTACGGTGGTCGCGCTGAGACCGGAAAAGAGATGATGTTCTCGGACACGATTGACCATCTGGCCAATCTGGCTGCCGCTAAAGTAGCCTTACTGAAGAGCAATCCGGTTGGTTTCTTCATCGGCTCGATGATGGCCGGTGCCTATGTCGGTTTCGGAATTATCCTCATCTTCGTTGTCGGCTCTGCGGCTGACCCCGCCTATCAGAAGCTCATCATGGGGGCCAGCTTCGGGGTGGCTCTCACCCTGGTTGTTTTTGCCGGCTCCGAGTTGTTTACGGGGTATACCATGTACATGCCGCTCGGCTGGCTGCGAAGGACCACCACCGGCCTGAATCTGACCACGGTCTGGCTGGTTGTCTGGATAGGGAACCTAGTGGGGTCGGCCGGACTGGCCGCCTTGTTCGTCCTGGGAGGGGCGGCGGGGATGGTGGACGATAGCTCTTCTTTTCTCCATCAGGTTGTGTTCGCTAAAATGAACGCCCCGGTTATCGAACTGGTGGCTCGGGCTATGCTTTGCAACTGGCTGGTCTGTCTCGCCTTGTGGATGTCGGCACGGACACAGAACGAGGTGGCTAAAGCGATCGTTATTTTCTGGACGCTTTTTGCCTTTATTGCCAGCGGATTTGAACATTCCGTGGCCAATATGACTCTATTCTCTATTTCCTTTCTTGGTAATCATCCGGCGACTGTGAGTCTGGCGGGAATGGGATATAACCTGCTTTGGGTGACGCTAGGCAATCTGATTTCAGGCAGTCTCTTCATGGCCGTTGGCTACTGGGCATATTCTGGGGGAAGAAGTAGACCCGATGAGGAAGATGAAGTTACAATAGAAGAGGCTTAGAAGCCTGAAAAAGTCCGGGGCTGTCTGGGCAAAACCCCACCTGATCGTGTTTAAGGAGAAACAGGGATGATCCAGGATATTATCGGTAGACAATGGCGCCGTACCGCCCGTGGGCGTCTAAAGTTTGAACTGGCCGGAATAGCCTTTGCCAGGAAAATGGGACAGAATCCCGAGGACTGGGCAAGGCAACTCTTTTCAGCCGGTGCAGTCAAGTGGATAGGTAAGCCTGATCCGACGGTTGCCGAGTATCTGGCCAAGGAAATGGAAGCCTTCAGGACGTTGTATCCTGAGGTTGTCTTTGAGGTAGCCAAAGAGGCCGATAATGAGACGGAACTGGTCTTCGCTCAGGGCAGTTGCCTGGGTGGTTGGGCCAAAAATCAATGGACTATGGCAATTGATCTTGGTCTAGGCAAGGGGCATGTCTGCCGTTACTGCCGTGAGGCGTTCCGCGTTTGGGCCAGGCAATTGAGGCTTAAGTCCTGTCCCACCCCCCAGACCGATGGCACCTGCATCCTGCGGGTAGGTGGGGAAGAGGGGAAACCAGGGGGATAGCTCCTTTTCTTTCGGCGCCGGATTGTTGCACCGGTGATTAGCCAGCCCCGTTTGCTAGGCTAAAGGTCAGACCGTTATAATCTGCCTAAAACGGCGACCACTTCGGGGTCAAATTGGGTTCCTTTGTTGCGCTCCAGTTTAGCAAGAGCGACCCTGTTGGTCATGGCCTGGCGATAAGGACGTTTCGATGTCATGGCGCCCTTAATCTCCCTCTTAGTGCGGCACTTGACACAATAACCCTGCATTTACCACCTCCTTCGCGATTATTGTATTGAGGCTAACCCATTCGACTAGTATATGTCAATATTCGACCGATCAAAGAGCAAAAAATAGGTCGGGGAGTCTCCCCCGGTCTATTCTCTCTTAGGCGTAGTTTTAAGCTACCAGGCTTAGCTGGCTACCATTTTCCAGCTTCTTCCGTTCTTTGTCTATCGCTCCATCAGGCAGTGACTCACGGACGGATTGCATCCCTGCCTTGAGCCGTCCGACCGGCTCGCACTGTCAACACCTTATGCCCGGTCTATCGCACCGATAATCCGTACAAGGTACTGGTCAACATACTGTGGGAGATTTGAGATATTCCTGGCTTCAGTGGCAACAATCCTGGCCTGCTCCGGCGGTTCAACGGTCTGGTTGACGTATTCCTCAACCATATCCATAGCTTCATTGACCTTGAGAGCGCTCCATTTGGCTGGCACAGCTTTACCTCCTTTCGTTCAGTTTTTGGGCATAGTAACCCCTGCTAGAATGGGTAAACGTGAGTTGGGCTAGTTTTTGAGAGCTATAGTAATGGCTTCCTTGACCACCATAGACCAGCACTCCAGCCCGTTGTCCACGCCCTTTCTCACCACACGGAGAACGTCATCGGTTATGGTTTCCTCAGATATCCCCATCTCCTGGAAGCACTCAATGACATCTTCCCTGGTGAGGACAAAGATAGTATCCTTGTCCAGCTCCATACTGGTTTCCTCCTTTCAATGGTGAATTATGAGTGTTTAGAGTACCTACTTCCTTTGGTTGTGGTTCGTGCTGTACACCTGTCCAATCGGACTTCCACGAAAGTACGCAACCACCGATAGTGTCCCTGCCATCGAGGGCTTACGTCTGTCCCAGGTCTGCCTCCCATTTAGTATCCAGACCTTACCGCAACGGCTACAATGACCCCATATCGAGTATGGGGCAGGCTCTTGATGATTACCGTCATGGCTGTCTGGTGCTGTCAG
>NYYM01000004.1 GCA_002685815.1 Dehalococcoidales bacterium
CTAAAACAGGGGCTGTTTCTGCTTCTTGTTCCACGACCGGTTCTTGTTCTAAAACAGGGGCTGTTTCTGCTTCCTGTTCCACGACCGGTTCTTGTTCTAAAACAGGGGCTGTTTCTGCTTCCTGTTCCACGACCGGTTCTTGATCCGAGGCAGCAGCTGTTGCCTGGTCCTGTTCTGCAGCCGAAGCCTGCTCTTGCTCAAGTTTCCTGGCTTGAGCCTGTTCCCGTTCTAATTCTTGTTGCTCTTTCAGCCTCCGGGCTTCATCTCGCTCCAGTTGCTGCTCCCGTTCACTCAACCTTCTCTCCTTGAGACGAGAGGTCTTGGCACTGCGCCCACGGAGGTAGTAAAGCTTGGCACGGCGCGTTTTCCCCCGTCTTACGATCTCCGCCTTCTCCACACGTGGTGAGTATAGGGGGAAGGTACGCTCCACCCCAACACCGTAAGTAACTCTCCTCACGGTGAAGCTGGAACCGATTCCGCGATTTCTAATTTTGATTACCACCCCTTGAAATACCTGAATCCGTTCTTTATCTCCCTCTACAACCCTGGCGCTGACCCTGACCGTATCACCGGGGGTGAGAGTCGGAATATCAGGATTTGGCTTGATTTCAATTGCTGATGCTAAGTTCATTTATCAGTTCTCCNCCTATGCTACAGATTAGTTTTTTCGCAGCCCATCTGCGAGTCGTTTTTCCTCAGAATTAAGTTTCACTTTATCCAGTAGTTCTGGGCGGCGCCCGGCNGTGCGAATAATCGCCTGCTCACGGTGCCATTTGGCAATTTGAGCATGATTTCCGGAGAGCAAAATCTCAGGCACTGTCCATCCCCTGTAGACCGAAGGACGCGTGTACTGAGGATACTCCAGTAACCCGGTGGTATAAGAATCATCCACCGGTGAAGCCGCTGAGCCAAGAACTCCGGGCACCAACCTGATCACGGCATCCACCAACACCATAGCCGCCAGTTCGCCCCCACTAAGCACATAATCACCAATACTGATCTCATCCGTGACCAGATGGGCGCGTACCCGCTCGTCCACCCCTTCATAATGGCCGCAGATAAGGATCAGGTGGCTGTGTCCGGACAATTCCAAGGCAATCTGCTGGGAAAAGGGGCGACCCTGTGGAGTGAGCAGAATAACAGGTAAAGCATCATTCGCCTTTTCCGAGTCGATGTTTGATTTCACTGTCTCCACGGTCTCAAAAATAGGTTCAGGTTTGAGTACCATGCCGGCCCCACCACCATAGGGATAGTCATCAGCCGTGTGGTGTTTATCATGGGTACAGTCCCGTATATCTCGAAGAGTAATATCGACAAGAGCACGGTCACTGGCCCGTTTGAAGATAGCCGAACCAAGCGGGCTCTGGAACATCTGAGGAAACAGCGTCAAGATATCAATTCTCATTTTTCTTCCCTATTCTAGCACATACAGAGACTGGNAAGAAAGTTCTTAGTCGGCATCCGCCGGTAATCCAGCTCTGTCTGCCCCCCCATCTCGTACCCATCGGACTGAAGAACCTGGACGAGATCAGGTGTCTTTCTTCAAAATATGTGTTCCTGCTCCACTATTAAGGAAGCGTTTCAGGGAAGCAGGCAAACGAAGCAACAGTAAAAAGAATTTATGTAAAAGGGTTGACAAATAAGAAATTGTGGTGCANAATGGTAGAAATTAGTAAATTATGGTAGATTATGGTGAATAATATCCGNTTCAAAGAGATTAGAAATGTTTCTAGGTGAGTTCGAGTACAAGATAGATGAGAAAGGCAGGGTGCCTATCCCGCCCAAGTTCAGAAGGGAACTGAAGGACGGGGTAGTACTTGCCGCCGGACCTGAAAAGTGCATCATTGCCTATTCGCTGGTCGAATGGAAGAAAGTGGCAGCAACGCTGACCAGCAGCACGATGGCAGCCAGCAAAATAAGAAGATTAAACCGGGCCTTTTTTGCTTCTGCCTTTAATCTGAGTNTCGATGGCCAGGGGCGAATAGCACTCCCTATTCCGCTGCGAGAGTACGCCGGAATTGAAGACGAGTTAATTATTGCCGGAGCCAACACTTATCTTGAGTTATGGAACAAGGAGCAATGGGATACAGAAAAGGAGATTAGCCAGGAACAAGCCTGGCAGATCATAGAAAGCTTGGAACGACATTAATGAGTCAAATGATGGCAGCATCTACTCATATCCCTGTTCTCGTTGAAGAAACCGTCAAGGCATTGGCGGTTCAGCCTGGGGGTCGCTATATCGATTGCACCTTGGGTGGGGGGGGGCACGCCGCCGCCATTCTGGAGCACAGTTCACCGGGAGGACAGCTGTTGGGTATTGACGCCGATCCTGAAGCGATAGAAACAGCCAAGCAGAAAATTGATGCTTATGGTAACTCCGCCCTTATTATTAACGACAATTTCGCCAATCTGGAGTTNATTTGTTACAAGAATGATTTTCTGCCCGTCCATGGTATTCTCTTTGACCTAGGGCTGTCTTCCCTTCAACTGGATGACAGTGATCGTGGTTTCAGCTTCCAACGCAGATCACCCCTGGATATGCGCCTACATCCGNACCAGGGGCTTAGTGCTGCCGATATCGTCAACGATTATGCTGAAGCCGACCTGGCCCAGTTAATAAGAAGTTATGGGGAGGAAAGCTTCGGCCGAAAAATAGCCCGCCGCGTCGTGGAGGAGCGCCCCATAAGCACTACCCGGGAATTATCTCANATCATAGAGCGGGCCGTTGGGGGGAGAAGGGGAAAAATCCACCCCGCCACCAAGANCTTCCAGGCACTGCGAATAGCGGTCAATCATGAGCTTGAGCATCTGGGATTGGCTCTGAGACAAGCGGTCAACCTACTGGGGTTTGAAGGCAGACTGGTGNTCATCAGCTACCATTCTTTGGAAGACCGCATAGTAAAACAATTTATGCAGCAAGAATCAAAAGACTGTATTTGTCCACCAATCACGCCCACCTGTGTTTGCGGACACAAGGCCAGCCTTAGATTGATCAACAAGAGAGTTATTGTTCCTTCTCCCTCGGAGGTTCAAACAAATCCGCGCAGCCGCAGCGCCAAACTAAGAACGGCGGAGCGAGTCATTAATCAAGATGAGCATTACAATATTGTGGAAAGATTATGTGCCGATTCAGAAATCAAGCGCAATGGTAATGGATGGAGAAAACCAAATTCACTGAAAATGCTCAGAACGGCTTTCGAAGCGGCCTAGAACCGGCAACAACTTTAAGATTAGGCAAGGGGGTCCTGAAAATGTGAAAAGGTCTTATGCATCAGGGAAGGCAAAATATAGCCCAGAAGGAGGGGATAGACTATGAATCAGGATAATTTAGTTTCTATTGATGTTGGTACAACCAAGATATGCACTACCATAGCCGAGGTGAGTGAAGGCAATGTTATCCGGGTCGCCGGTGTCGGCATCACCCCGTCTAATGGATTGCACAAGGGCCTGGTAGTCAACATCAACGACGCCAAAGAATCAATTCGAGAGTCAGTAAAGAAGGCGGAGAATGCCAGCGGGTATAAGGTGGAATCAGCTTATGTCGGTGTGACTGGCAGAGCTGTTTCGTCTCTAAACAATCAGGGGGTAGTGGCTATCACCCGCGGTGACCGACTGGTACGCCCGGATGACCTCAAACGAGTACTTCAGTCTGCTCAGAGCATAAAGGTGCCCAATGACAGGAAGTTACTCCACGTCATCCCGAGGAGTTATGCCGTTGACGGTCAGGCCGGAGTCAAGAATCCTGTAGGGATGCACGGTTTCCGCCTAGACGTTGAAACGCACGTTATTACCACCGCCGTAGCATCCATTCAAAATCTGGCCAAGTGCATACGGGGTATTGGAGTGGATATCGATGACCTCATCCTGGAACCTCTGGCCAGTGGTGAAGCGGTATTAAGTGAAGATGAGAAGCAAGTGGGTGTTGTTCTGGCTGATATCGGTGGTGGCACGACAGATATCGCCGTCTTCAAGGANGGAAGCATCTACCACACCGCCATACTACCGGTAGCCGGCTACCAACTAACCAGAGACGTCGCCATCGGTCTGGGGCTGCCATTTGATGTGGCCGAGCAGATGAAGAAAAGGTACGGTAGCGTCATGCCAGTTTATGAAGGCAGGTCAGAAACCGCGAGTGCGATAGCTGAGGACGGACACGGCGTCTCATACCAGGATTTAAGTGATATCATCAAGGCTCGAGTTGAGGAAATCATGAGGCTCATCCTGCTTGAGTTACCTCGCTCCGAATATGAAACACTGGTACCGGCTGGGTTAGTGCTGACCGGAGGTAGCTCTAATCTTGCCGGCATTGACATGCTTGGGCGGGAGATATTACCACTTCCGGTCAGGGTTGGGAGCCCAACGAGCATAAACGGTATCAGTGATGTCCTTCGTGACCCGGCGTATGCTACNAGTGTCGGCCTTTTGATCTGGGGAGCCAAACATGAAAGCGCGTCGAGCGGGAAATCCAACAAGGTCGTCGGTGACATCCGGCGCCTCGTGTTCCGAATAAGGAGCCTATTTCGCTAATTGACACTATGAAACAAATCAGGAATATATAGCTAAAGAAGGAGGATGAAATGGCAAAGGCAAGTTTCACCCTTAGCCCGGCAAAAATCAAGGTAATCGGTTTGGGAGGCGGCGGTTGTAACGCCATAACCCGAATGGTCCAAGAACAGATCCAGGGTGTAGAGTTCATCGCCGCGAACACTGATGCCCAGGCGATGGCGCTGACAGAGGCCCCGACCCGCATTCAACTTGGAGAGCGGCTCACCAAGGGTTTAGGGGTTGGTGGAGACCATAGCCTGGGACAAAAAGCCGCCGAGGAGAGCCGTGATGAAATCAAGGAAGCAATCGCGGGCTCTGACATGGTATTTATCACCTGCGGCATGGGTGGCGGCACCGGCACCGGGGCTGCAGCCCCCATTGCTGAAATAGCCAAGCAAAGTGGAGCTCTGACTATCGCAGTGGTCACCAAACCCTTCGCTTTTGAAGGATCAAACCGCACCAAGGTGGCNGANGAAGGTATCAACGCGTTGTTGGGTAAAGTCGACACCCTTGTTATCATTCCCAACGATCGCCTGCTCGACCTCTGCGACCAGAAAACGGGNGTAGACGTTGCTTTCAAAATGGCTGACGATGTGCTCAGGCACGGCGTTCAGGCTATCTCTGACGTTATCACCGTCCCCGGCATGATCAATCTGGATTTTGCCGATGTCAAGACGGTNATGCACAATGCCGGTCCGGCCTGGATGTCCATCGGCAGAGGGTCGGGGCAAAATCGGGCTTCAGACGCGGCCAAGGAAGCTCTGGCCAGTCCCCTGCTTGACGTTTCCGCCAGCGGATCAAAGGGAGTGCTCTTTAACATCGTTGGTGGCAATGACCTCAGCCTGTTTGAAGTAAATCAAGCGGCCGAGGTAATCAGGCAGGCTGTTGACCCCGAAGCAAACATCATCTTTGGAGTAGCTAATGACCCCGCCATGGAGAAAGAGCTAAAGATTACTCTAATCGCCACCGGGTTTGTTTCCCGTGGGGGGTTACCAGGATCCAGTCANGATGAAGAGTTAAACAAGTTGCTGAGTAACCTGAAGGGAAGTGAAGATGAGCTGGACGTTCCTTCCTTCTTACGCCGCCCGCTATTTAGCCATCGGCGCCAGACGGCAACTCCACCTGTCCAGGCNAAAAAGTCACATTCACCTACTAACACCTTTTAACTTTTCATCAAACTNACAAAGAAAATAGGGCCGGGATGAAGAATAGGTTTCTGCGGGCCAGATTCNTCTGAACGGCCGGGCAGTAAGTGCTTGAGGCACCCGGAAAATCGCATACCTTTCCGGGTGCTAGTNGCTGGCTGCCTTTCTCTTTTTCCAGACTTTTACAGGGTAAACTTGAGCCGCAAAAATACCTGTCCAAAAGGCTTGACAGGTACTACATCTAGTGGTATTTTATATACACTATCCCGTATGATGTGGTGTAGAGTTATGAATTGTCCCTTTTGTGGTTACAGTGACTCCAAGGTCATAGATTCCCGTGAGGTCAACGATGGAATACGCCGACGGCGTCAATGCCTGAGTTGTGAATCCCGGTTTACCACCTATGAACGCCTGCTGCCAGCCGGTCTTTTTGTGGTGAAGAAGGACCAGCGGCGCGAAGAGTTTAACAAGGATAAACTGCTGACAGGTGTCCGTAAGGCATGCGAGAAACGGCCCCTGCATACCGGAGCCGTTGACAAGCTGGCCGATGAGATAGAAGCTGAGCTTTATCAGACGGGCAAGACAGAGATAACCGGTGCTGTCATCGGTGACATGGTAATGGAAAGGCTAAAGAACCTAGACTATATTGCCTATATCCGCTTTGCCAGCGTCTACAGGGACTTCACCGATATCACCGCCCTGAAACGAGAAATAGATAGCCTGGTGAGTGACGAGCCCGAGATTGCTCCGACTCCTACCAGCCAACTGCNATTACTTCCGACCGAAGANCTAGAAACAATAACCAGGACAGGCAGGAGGAGTAGCAGATGAGCAAGGCCGATCAATCAGGAGAAGGACGGCCAATGGAACTCGATCACACTGAGATTCTCAGGGCAGTCGTGGCTGACGCTGAGTCAATGGGTTTGCGCGATAAAGACAAACTGGAACAACTCACTAACCAGGTAATTGAACGTCTGGAACGGCCTCAGACCCTACCAGGGATGGAGGACTTCGTCCCCAAATCCCAGCGCCGGAAGCGGCCTCCCCCCACCCGCTCTGAAATACAGGCAATTGTTACCGAAATCCTGGCATCCGAAGAAGAGCCTGCCGGGAAAGATGAGGCTGAAACCAAGACGGAAACAAGGAACAGTCCCGAGCCCAAGAAGCAACCAGTAAGCCGTAAGAAAGAGGAGGACAAACCAATGGCAGAACCAATTATCCAGGCTGAATCAAAAACTCAGCCTGCCGGAGTCGCCCTGTCTGAGAACGCTCTGCGCGTTCTGGAGAGGAGATACCTGCAGAAAGACAAGCAGGGACAAGTTATTGAGACGCCGGAGGAGATGCTCTGCCGAGTGGCCCGGACGGTTGCGGTCGCCGAGCTTGTCTATGACTCTTCCGCAGATACCCAGGCCCGAGAAGAGGAATTCTATCAGTCGATGGCCAATCTGGAGTTTCTACCCAACTCCCCTACTCTCATGAATGCCGGCCGGGAGTTGGGGCAACTGTCTGCCTGTTTTGTTCTACCGGTTGAAGACTCGATGGAGTCTATTTTCGATGCGGTGAAGAACACGGCCCTGATCCATAAGAGCGGCGGGGGGACCGGCTTTTCCTTTTCCAGACTGAGGCCGTCAATGGATCGCGTCGGCTCTACCGGGGGCGTTGCCAGCGGCCCGGTTTCCTTTATGCGGGCCTTCGACACGGCTACCGACGTCATTAAGCAGGGGGGGATGCGCCGCGGGGCCAACATGGCTATCCTACGCGTTGACCACCCTGATATCGAAAAATTTATCCACGCCAAGGATNATCCTGCCGCTTTTACCAACTTCAATCTCTCGGTGGCCGTGACCAATCAATTCATGGATGCGGTCAAAGCGGGGGCCGAATATGAACTGATAAACCCCAGTAGCGGAGAAGTGCAAAGCAAGACCAATGCCAAGAGCGTCTTCGACCAGATAGTGGCCATGGCCTGGAAAACGGGTGATCCGGGCGTCATTTTCATTGACCAGATAAATGAACACAACCCTACCCCGCAGCTGGGCAAGATTGAGAGCACCAACCCCTGCGGTGAGCAACCCCTGCTCCCTTACGAGTCCTGTAACCTGGGCTCAGTCAACNTGAGCCGGATGCTGAAGAACGCCAATGGGACCACTGAGATTGACTATGCCAAGCTAGCCGAGACGGTAAAGACGGCAGTAAGGTTCCTGGATAACGTCATCGATGTCAATAAGTTTCCCCTGCCGGAAATTGAGCGGAGGACTAAAGAGACGAGGAAGATAGGGCTGGGAGTAATGGGCTTTGCCGATATGCTGATTCAGATGGGCGTTCCCTATGACTCGGAGGAGGCGCTCCAGATTGCCTCAGAGGTCATGCAATTCGTGAATGAAGCAGCAGGTAAAGCCTCGGCAGATCTGGCCGAAAAACGGGGAGCCTTCCCGGCCTTCAAAGGCAGCATTTATGATGTGCCCAATGGCACCAAGGTGAGAAATGCCTCCTGCACCACCATCGCTCCCACCGGCACCCTGAGCATAATCGCCAGTTGTTCCAGCGGTATCGAGCCCCTTTTTGCTCTGAGCTATATTCACAATATTCTGGACGGAGCCCGGATGGTGGAAGTAAATCCCTATTTTGAGGAAGCAGCCCAGACCGGAGGCTTTTACTCCGAGGAACTTATGCAGCAACTGGCCACCGGAACTCAACTCCACTCCCTCGAAGAGATTCCTGACAAAATAAAGCGAGTATTTGTTACCGCCCACGAGATTGGCCCAGAGTGGCACGTCAGAATGCAGGCTGCTTTCCAGAAGTCCGCCCATAACGCCGTATCCAAAACGGTAAACTTCCCCGAGGAGGCTACCGAGGAAGATATAGACACGGTATACGGAATGGCGTATGACCTTGATTTGAAAGGAATAACCATTTACCGGGATAAGAGCCGCGATGAGCAGCCGTTAAGCACCGCCCCGGTTAAAAAAGCTGAGGAGACGGTCGCTATCGCCCCGATGGAGAGGTCAAAGAGGGAAAGGTCAAGGGTAACATCAGGGATTACGGAGAGGGTCACCACCGGCTGCGGCTACATATATGTAACGGTAAACTCAGATGAAGACGGGCTTTTTGAAGTATTTTCTACCCTGGGCAAGGCCGGTGGCTGCGCCTCGGCCCAGCTTGAAGCCAGTTGCCGCCTGATCTCTCTGGCTCTGAGGTCCGGCATAGACGCCGCCAGGATAGTGAAATACCTCCGGGGCATCCGCTGCCCCTCCATCGCCTGGGACCAAGGCAAAGCGGTGCTTTCTTGCGCCGATGCTATCGCCAGTGTTCTGTCAAAGCAGGTCAGTGCCGACACCGGCAGCGACGGCAGTGGAAGCAGTAATATGATGAGCAGCCCGGGAAACTTCGGTCCTGCTCCGAACATAGCCGGCCAATGCCCCGACTGCGGCAGCCTGCT
>NYYM01000005.1 GCA_002685815.1 Dehalococcoidales bacterium
TTGCGGAGTAAATAATAAGCAACCCGTTGGGCACTCTTGGGGCCAATACCGGGCAATTTGTTGAGCTGCTGGACAAGCCTGTCTATCGGGTCAGCGGTCGGTTGGAAACCTTGACTCAAGTGTGCTTCTCCTTACGGTAATTTTTGGTAACCCTATCCCCTTCTAAGGGAAAAGCAGAAGATAGAATCTTTTTCGCTCACACAATCTTGTTGTGAATATGTCTGCTGTTTAAGTGATCCCGGGTATCTTGAGACCTCCGGTTAGTTCCTTTAATTCCTTGGCGGCCAGTTTCTGAGATTTCTCAGTGGCTTCACTGATTGCTTTCAAGACCAGTTTTTCTAGGTTTGCCGCCTTGTTGGGATCTATCACGTCCGGAGATATCTTAATCGAAAGTATTTTCTGCTGGCCGTCAACGGCAACTCTGACGGCTCCTTTGCCTGAATCTGCTTCAACAACCATCTTCTTCAAATCTTTTTGAGCCTTATNCAAGTTCTTTTTCAGTTCCTGAGCCTGTTTCAACATTGAGAAATTCATCTTTCCTCCGTGTTAATAAGTTTACCGATTTTCAACGCCTCTTTGAGCAGGTGGTTATCCTCTATGATACAGCTTATTCGGCAGGAGTGCCCNAGGAAACTGCTGATGATTTTTTCAGCCACCTGTTGATTTTCTATCTTCTCAATCAATTCCTTGTGATTCTTATGCCTGAAAGCTAGGATTACGGTATCTTCTTCAATCGCCATCGGTTGCACTCCGGCGCTTCGAAGTATAGCGATGGCAGGTGTTTTCCTGGTATCTTGGGGGGCTTGTTCAATGACCTGCTTCCAGTTCACTCTCAAGCGCTCAATGTCGCCGCCGAACTCCTGCGACGGGGCGGTTGGGGCAGCCATTGCCGGTTCCAAGGTGGGCATATCATCCGGAGACGGCTCCAGAGCGAGAGGTTCTTTTGAAACGGGTTCCAGGGTTGGAACGTCCTCGACGGCTGGTTCCGGCACCGGAACTTCCGGGGTAGCGGATTCAGCTTTAGGTGGTTCGGAGGAGGGCGGCGCCGGAGAGGGAGCAGTCACTTTTTGGGGTTGAGGGGACTGATACCCGGTCGCTTTATCAAGACCGGTCTTTTCCGTCTCTGAAGCAAGAACGCAGTCAACCAGGGCCAGTTCTAGGGGTAAGGTGGGGTAGTTGTCAAAGCCAATCTCAAGCTGACCAAAAAGCCTGGTGGCCGTCAGTATTTGCTCAAGAGCAGTCCCAGCCGCCAACTCCTTTAGTTCAGCCATGTCCTCGGCGACCAAGTCTACAGCCTCATCAGAACCAGTCTTTATTAAGAGCAGGCCCCGGAGGTATTCCACCAGTTCTCGTGTGAATTGCCTCAAATCGAGTCCGTCACTATTAACGCTGTTTATGGTTACCATTCCGGCAGAAATATCATTATCCATGATCTGTTTTACCAGTTCCTTGGCCCGCCAGTCGCCGGTGATNCCCAAGATGGCTTGCACCTGCTGGAGTCCAACCTCAGAACCGTAATAAGTAGTCAGCTGTTCCATCAGGTTAAGAGCATCACGCAGGCTACCGGTGGCGCTGCGGGCTACCAATTGCATGGCTTCGGTATCCATCTTAATGCCTTCTCCCTGGCATATGCGGGTCAGTTCACCCATGATGTTGGCCTGTGATATGCGACGAAAATCGAAGCGTTGGCACCGTGACAGAATGGTAGGCAGAATCTTATGAACTTCAGTGGTAGCCAGGATAAAGATAACGTGTGACGGGGGTTCTTCCAGGGTTTTGAGCAGAGCATTGGAGGCGCTATTGCTGAGCATGTGGACTTCATCAATGATATAGACCTTGTAGCGCGCCTGGTTGGGAGCGTAATTAACTTTCTCACGCAGACTCCGAATGTCATCCACGCCTGTGTTACTGGCAGCGTCAATTTCTATGACGTCTAAAGCTCTGACTTCAGCTATTGCCTGACACATGGAGCAGGTGTTGCAGGGTTCGCCATTATCACTGTTAAGACAATTCACCGCCTTAGCCAGAATACGGGCTGTGCTGGTCTTCCCCGTGCCCCGGGGACCGCAGAAAAGATAGGCGTGGGACAGACGATTACCGCTGAGAGCATTGCGCAGCGTCTGCGTTACCGGCTCTTGACCAACTACTTCAGTTAGAGCGCGGGGTCTCCATTTGCGATAAAAGACTTGTGATGCCATCTTGTTTCGTCCTTATTATACCCCATAATTAGCCGGTTTCCAAAGAGATATTGCCCTGAAAAGGACTTTTTTTGAACAAAGAAAACCAGCTTTACACAGCCTCAATACGTAGTTCTACTTACTAGCCTGGCAAAGCTGGCCAAAACCTCAGATTATTCGGTTATAGCAGTGACGGAATATCCTTTGAGGTATCTTCAATCGCCTTAAGTCTGATATCTGTATCTTCCTGCCTCTTTTTCATCCGAGGAATAAGGGCGGTCGACCTGGTATAATACTCCCTGATCTTCTCCACATCACTCAGTTCAGACAAGATTACACTGATTTCCAGCATGCCCCGCTGCCGAGGNTAATCCCCGTTCCTGATCGTAGCTTGGGGAGCCAAACCTCTCAGATAGTCACCGAGTTCCTTGATCAAGTCAACATTCATTTCTCTGGAAGGAGCCGAGATGAGATAGAGGGCTCTTCTGGCATCCTCAGGCTTACAGTTGAGTGATAATTCACTCATAGCAGCGTCCATTGCCTGGAGACCCTTCTGGGTCTCGGTCCCTTTCTTTCTGAAATCACGCGAGCGGTCACCGGGAAGCCTGAGCATGGGCAACTGTGACGTACCATAGCCGAGCACGGTCCAGCCGACCAGTGTTTGCATTATGTCACCTGCATCGAGCAGCTTGGCCCCGATATGTTTAGTGTTTTTTTCTTCTCCGGCGCACAGAACGCCATAAAAGGGCTCGGCTATCAGGGCATTAATCTTGTCCAAGTTATTCCTCAGGGAAGAGTCCTTCCTTATATACCTTTGATTATCAATAAGGAAAACAGCATCAGCCACGGCATAAGTAGATTTGAGGCAGGTAGCTGTGTTATATACCGTTCTTTCTTCCGTCTGTTCCTCATGCTCAAAAGGAAGGACGACAGCAGCGTAAACAGGTTTATCTGAATATCGTCGCTTGACATGCTGTATCATGACCGGAAGTGAGCCGGAACCAGTACCGCCACCGGCCCCGGCAATCAGAAGGAAGGCGTCAGTCTCATAGAAGTGCCGGGTGGTCCTGATAGCATCGATAACCTTGTCGGCATCGGCCCGGGCTATCTCAGCCCCCATTTCATTCACTTTACCCACGCCGTGACCGCCGGTCTTCCGTCCTCCGATAAGGATTCTATGCTGATAGTCACGTTTTATACTGGTCAGACCACTTAGATCGGCAGCATCCGTATTCACGGCAAAGGTACCAGTTACTATCTCGATCCCGCGCCGACTGGCTGCTCTCTTGTTCAGCCGGGAAAATTCGTCAGCAATCCTACCACCACATTGTCCAAGACCTATTACCACTAGCTTCATCTTTCACCTCTGTAGTGTATTGGGCTATTCTAAGCACAATTACACATTAATGTCAATTTTATCTATCGTGGCAGGTGTAGCCAATCGCCGCAACCAGGCAGCCCTTTCACTACACCGCTNTGCTGTGTTATGCTAGACACCTTACATATNGTNAAGTAAAGTATNGGNAATAAAGGAAGTTGTAATCAGCAAACCCAACGGATATTNCTGATGTCCCGCTATCAAAAAGAGAAGGGGACTTACTATCCGGTGATACCGANTCTGATAACCGGTCAGAATCTCAAGTAAGAAGGCTCTTGAAAAACTAAATAAGCTATATTAGAATATGGGAAGAGGTTTTATGAAATGGCTAGTGATGTACCCTCCGAGCAGTTAGAGGATACGGACGGCACTATCGGGGTATTTGAGGAAGCGGTCTCCAAGGCAGAAAGGCTGGGCAAGGCGGCCAGGGAAGCGGCCGAGGCTTCAACCAGAACCTCTCAGGTGGCATTAAGCCGGGCGGAGGAAATAAGCAGGGAAGCCCTGAAAGCGGCCGAAGAATCAGAAAGAGCTGCTGGGGCGGCGGTATCCAAAGCTGAAGAAATAAGTAAGGNAGCTAAAGAAACTGCTGAGACATCACTAAAAACCGCACAGGAAGCGATAGCCACGGCTGAGGCGCAGGTAAGGAAATNCGAGGACTCCATAGGCAGGGCTGAAGAACTAAGCAGGCAGGCCGGTGAGGCCGCAGAGGCGGCACTGAGAGTATCCCAAGACGGGCTCGGACGGGCTGAAGAGGCGGGCAGGGCAGCCAAGGAAAGGGCAGAGGTATCAACCAGGGCGACGAGAGAAGCAATAAACGAGGCGGTGGAGNTCAGCCGAACGGCTAAGAAGGCGGCTGAGGAAGCGGCCCAGACGGCCAGAGACGCGGTAAACAAAAGCCAAAGGATCAGTAAAGAGGCGACTGAAGAATCAGCCAAAACGGCCAGAGAAGCTGCCAGTAAGACGGAACGACTGAGTAAAGAGGTCAAGGGAGTATCAGACGTGTCAATCCGCGCCTCCCAAGAAGCGGTAGCCAGGGCTGAAAAAATAAGTATGTCGACACGGGAGATGGTAGAAGCATCAGCCATCGCCGTTCAAGAAGCGGCAAACCGAGCTGCGGAAATAAGTATGGAAGCTAAAAAAGCGGCCGAAGAATCGGCAAAATCAGCCCGTGAGGCAGTAGTGAAGGCTGAGGCAATAAGTAAGGATGCCAAAGAGATATCTGAAGGAGTCTTTAAGACATCTCAAGAAGGACTGGCCCGGGCTGAAGAGATGAGTGGACAGGCCCGAGAGATAGCCGAAGCATCGGCAAAAGCAGCTCTGGAAGCGGGCATTAAGGCTGAAGAAATAGCCAAGACAGCTATAGGGGTAGCCGAGAAATCATCCAAGGCTGCCCAGGAAGCCGTTGAGGCCTCCATGAAAGTCTCGAAGGAAGCTACCTTCAGAGCTGAAGAAATGGGGAAGCAGGCTTTAGAGGTAACCGAAACGACGACGAAAGCCTTTGAGGAAGCGATGAGCCGTGCGGAAGCAACAACCAGAGTGGTCAAGGAGACGGCCGAAGCCTTAGCCAAGGCAGCTCAAGAAGCAGTTGAGGTATCCATAGCCGCCTCCAAACAGGCGATTCAGACAGCGGTACAGGCCGCCCAAGAGGCAATAGGTAAGGCCGATGGAATAAGCAAATTAGCCAAAGAGACGGCAGAGACATCAACAAAGGCTTTGGAAGCATCGACAAAGTCATCAACCAAGGCGACCAAAGATATATCCGAAGCGTTTACGGTGGAAGCCAGAAAGACGGCTGAGGCATCAATAAAAGCGGCCAAAGAGGCAACCGAGACATCAACTAGAGCTGCCAGAGAGGCTGCTGAAGTATCAATAAGAGCTTTCCAAGAGGCAATAAGCCGGGCGGAAGCAACCGGCGAGCTATCCAAACAGACGGCCGAGGCATCAATCAGGGCATTTGAAGAAACAATCGGCGGAGTTGAAGCAAAGGACAAGCCGTCCAAGAAGGCTGACAAAGTGGCGGCATCTGCCGCAGGTGAGACAGAGGGCATGGCCGACAAAACAGCTGCAAAGAAGGATGAGCAGGCTGAAAACGGTAAAGGGAAAATGGAATCACGCCTGGAGTTCCTGGCAAGAATGTACGAGACAAGAAAATCAGAGCAGACCGAAGAAGGGGACACTCCAGAGGAGAAAGAAACAAACGATGAATAGGACGGGCCGGGTAGAAGAATAATACCGGCCGCTAGCTCATAATGATGACCGCTGCAAGAAATTCCAGAATATAAGGAGGTGTCTGTTGGCAAATCCTAAGGGACAAGCTAAGAAAAGTGAAGAAGAAGTTGGAGAAGAAGTTGTGAATCCAGTTGAGGAGGCCCAGGAACCGGCCGGGACCCCCGCAGAAGCAAACCAGTCACCAACAAAACCGCTGGACGAAGTCTTGGGACAGGCCCAAAAGGCTTACGCGGCCTATATGGAGGCTGAGCGGGAGGTGGCAAGGATTTATCGAGAGAACGAGCAGCAGGTCGCCGAGGCCTATAGAAGAGCCGAGCACCAGGCTAACGCAACCTGTGAAAAGGATATCAAGCAAGCCTTAAAAACTCGTGAAAATGCGGAACAGCGTTCCAGAGAAGCTTATCAGAGAGCTCTGGAACAAGCCGAAACCGGCGCCAACGAGGCTGTTGGACAAGCTTTGCAGGCGCGCGATGAGACTATAGTCAAAGCTTGGGAAATCCGTGAGGAAACTGTAACGCAAGCCTGGGAAATCTATACTAAGATTGTCAGGTAGCGGAAGAATCCAGCAAGGGTGTTCCCCGACAAGTGGGTAATCACAGGAGTGAAGGTATGTCTTTCAGGCTACCATCAAGTGCCGTGTAGTTGCTTTCCACTCCTTCTTGCCTCTTTTGAATAACGGAGATAAGACCGATCGTTTTTGTAAAGTATTCCCTGATCTTAGAAATATCTGTAAGCTCAGACAGAATTATCGAGACATCCAGCGAGGAGTTTCTGTCTCTGGGGTAATCACCACTCCTTATTATGGCCTCGGGAGCCAGGGACTTGAGATGGACTCCCAGTTCACTGATCATGTCCATGTTCATTTCTCTGGAAGGGGCGGCAACAAGATATAAAGCCCTCCTGGCATCAGCCGGATTCCCATGAACCGAAAGCCTGGCGATAGCTTCGTCCATGGATTGAATGCCTCTTTGGGTTTCATCCACTTTTTTTCTGAAGTCGCGTGTCTGCTCGAATAGAAATCGGAAGAATGAGAGCGTAGAGGTGCTGTAGCCAATTACGGTCCATCCCGCCATGGTCTGTATTATGTCACCAGCATCGAGCACTTTGGCCCCAATGTATTTAGTCTTTTTCTCTTCGCCAGCACAGAGCAAATTATAAAAGGGGGAGGTTATCAGAGTGTTAATTTTATCCAGGTTGGTCATCAAGGAGGAGTCTTTTCTGATATACCTCTGGTTATCTACAAGAATTACGGCATCAGCCACCAAGTAGCTGGATTTGAGACAGGTGGCCGCATTATAAATCGTTCTTTCCTCGATTTCCTCTTCATGCTCGAAAGGAAGGACGATAAGATTGTAGACCGGCTTGTCTAAGAAACGCTCTTTAATGTATTTCGTCATTATGGCAATGGCGCCGGACCCGGTGCCGCCAGCAGCACCGGCGATCAGCAGGAACGCATCGGTCTCCGGCAATCGTTTGGTGGCTCTTATCGCGTCTATGACCTTATCGGCATCTTCCTTGGCCACTTCAGCGCCGAGTTCGTTTATTTTACCCACGCCGTGACCGCCGGTCTTACGACCTCCAATCAGAATACGATGCTCATAATCAGGCCTAATGCGGCGCAACCCGCTTAAATCAGCGATATCCGTGTTGACAGCGAAGGCACCGATAACGACCTCAATACCACGTTGGCTGAGAGCCCTTCGATTCATGCGGGCAAATTCATCGGCAATCCTGCCGCCACATTGTCCCAAACCCACTACCACTAGTTTCATTTCTCACCTTTG
>NYYM01000006.1 GCA_002685815.1 Dehalococcoidales bacterium
GGGGGGCTGGAGGAAATAGCCCGCCGGGCTCGGGGTACACCTCGCGTGGCTAACCGACTGCTCAGGCGAGTCAGAGACTATGCTCAAGTGGTGGCGGATGGTATCGCCACCCAATCGGTAGTAGTTGAGGCACTATCCAAGCTTGAAGTTGACCCGATAGGTCTGGATGAGACGGACAGTAAGGTGTTGAATACTATCATTGACAAGTTTAATGGTGGTCCGGTGGGGCTGGAGACGATCGCTGCCGCCATCAGCGAGGAACCGGATACCATTATGGATGTTTACGAGCCCTATCTCCTGCAGTTGGGTTTTCTGGAGCGGACTCCCCGCGGCCGTCTGGCCACGAAAATGGCCTATACACACCTTGGACTGCCCTATGATAAGGGAAAACCTCCCCAGCCGACCCTGTGGTAGCTTTTGGTCAGGTAGGTCTGCTCTTCAGAATAATGACCAAGTACTTGCTTGATAGTACTTATCCAATTAACACCCTGGGTTTGAAACAGATGGCTCGTGCCCCGCGCCGTGCGGTGCTAAGATTGGTATGAGGCGCGAAAGAACTACGAGAGAAAGTCTTGGAACTTAGGGCAGGTATGAGTAACTGGTCTGCCACGGCAAAGCAAGAAGCCAGAATGGCGGCTCAGGATGACTGGTGAAATTGGCCTCCGACAACGTTGACAAATTGTCATCATCGGGTATACTTTGGGGAAGAGGTGTTCGATGAAGAAGTGTCCTAATTGTGACCGGGAAGCGGTAAGGACTGAAGACTGGTCCTGTCAATGGTGTGGCTATCCTCTGATGTCCGGTTCTTATAAAAGAGTTTCTAAGACTTTTAGAGAACTCAAAGGAGAAAGAGTGCCCCAACGGCTCGTTGTGCAACAACCTGAACCCGAACCAATCCCGGTGGGTGAACCAGAACCGGTTCAAGAGTCCGGACCTGAGCTGGTCCTCGAAACTGAGCCCGAGCCAATACCGGAGCCTAAACCGAAGCCCAAGCGCAAGCCGGTGGCCAAGCGGAAGACTACGGCCAAGTCCAAGACAACAACTGAAGCTAAAGCACGTACCCCAGAGGCGACACCCGAGGCAACGGCCAAAGCTGAGTCGACGCCGAAAGTTGAGACCGAAGCAGCCTCGGCGAATATGGAATTGACAGTTGACGAGTTGCTGGATGCTTACGCCATTGAAGGCGAAGGTGCGGATGCAAGATTTGCCAATCAGATTCTCAAAATGACTGGGGTGGCGGAAAGGATAGAAATTAAGGATGCTCTGGATATTTACTATATCACTTTAAACACTACTCAGGAAGAAAAGTCGATGCAGAGCGTCCGTTGCGTGTTTGACAAGAAACATGCCCCTGAACTGGGCCGCTTGGAGACAGGACAAACAATGACGGTACAGGGTAAGTATGATGGCTCTGTGATAGACCTAAGTCTTAGAGATTGTGTTTTGGTCGGCTAAACAATATCGATGCTCTGCCGATTAGAGGCGGGCAGAAAAATACAGGCGAAACAAAAAGGGGAGCCTCTCCAAAAAGCTCCCCTTTCTCTATGCTCCGGCCAGTCCTCGAAGCGGCGTTTTACACTCGTCTTGCTTAACTACCCCTATCTGATGGCGTAGGCTACCTGAATGTTGAGGCTAATCTCTGTCTCGCCAGGACTGATTGACGTCTTGGCCATAGCCGCTTCTTCCATGACCGCGAGACCGCGCTGTTGGATTACCGGTGCGAAGAATGAGGTTTCCGAGATGAATGTCGCGTTTCCCAGGCTGACACTCGACAGACCGGCCAGCTGTTTTGCCTTTGTCTCGGCATCCTTAATCGCTTCTTCTCTGGCCGTTTTGTAGTAATCTGTCGGGTCCTCCACAGAAAAGCTAATGCTATCTATTCTGGTTAAGTCTCCCCCAGCTTTGGCTACGGCGTCGATGATGGTACCGACCTTATCTATATCTCTTATCTTGGCGGTTACAATGTTACTCACCTGGTAGCCCGTAACAACCTCTTCCTCTTTTGTCTTGTCCCATCTTGTCATCCGGCGGATGCTGAAGTGCTGTGTCTGGATATCCTTTTCGGCTATTCCATTCCCGATCAGGGTTGCCATTACCTCGTCCATGGCTCTGGTCGCCTGGGTTTGAGCTTCGGAGACGCTTGTCTCTTCGACGTCGGTCCCCAACCTTAAGGTGGCAATGTCAGGGGCGGCTGCCACCTTTCCCTGTCCGGTGACCCAGATTCCCTGCTGCTGGCTGCTCAAACTCAGCTCCGTTATCTCCCCCAGAGCAGCGCTACCCGGTTGGCAGCCGGTTAGCCCAGCCATGCCCAGTACCGCTACCAGCCCTACCATCAATAACCAGTTCTTTTTCCCCATTGTTTGTTTCCTCCTTTTGACCTGATTCGATTGTTTATGATTGGTGCCCGCCGGACATCATGAAAAGCGGCGGCCTATTCGTCGCTACTCTTGAAGTTTAATACATTGGTACCTGAGGATATTTGCAGCTCGCCATCCTTGATTTCATAGCTCTCAGCAGTTTGAAATGCTCTCAAGTAGGATATTTCTTGCTCCATAATACCTTCCGGAGCGCCGCACCCCATCTCTGTCCAGGAAAGAAGTTGGTTGGAAAGTTTGTTGCCGTTGAGGGCATATTCTCCGGAATAACCATTGCACCCTGCGTTTCCCCGTACAAAGCATCGGCAGTGTCAAACATTGCCGTAATTTCGCTACCTTCCAGCACGGATTGTAAGTTCCCGGGTTCTCCGTAAGATTCCAGCGCCAGTTGGTATCCTCAAGACCACCCGACGGCATATCAGACGGGCCTGTAAACTGTTGACCAAGTATGCTCTTCAGCACGTCTGTTACTGACTCGGTGTCACCGACGTAGAGCACGATCAGTTTCTCTGCCTTGTAAAAGTGGGGAGGTGCTATCCAGAACGGCAAGGATGTTCCGACTGAAGAACCGTCGGGCGAGACGAGTGACCTTTCCGCTTCCGCCGCGTCGTCATCCCCATATTCGAAGACCTGAACATCGCCCCGTTGGTGACAATTACCCGACCATCGACGGAGAAGAAAGGTTGAGTCACTTCTCCGGCCTGGTCAACCGTCGCCCCAGCTTGGCGAAGATTGTCGATGAGGCTGATATAATCGATGACGGGTTCCCGGCCTGATACCTAAGGCCCCTCACTGGCACAACCGGATAAGCCAACAAGGCCCAGTGCCGCTGCCAGACCTACCATCAATAACCATCTTCTCATTTTTCCCTGCCCCTCTGTTTGTTTCTTTCTACTAGTTTATAACGCAGAGATTGCTGTTTGGTTAGTGATGACGGAGAGATTTCTTATAAAAACCTGTCTGTTTTTGCTATTCTGACCTGAGGGCGTCGATGGGATTAAGACGGGCGGCGTTCCAGGCGGGATAGAAGCCGAAGAAGAGACCAATGCCGACTGACACCGAAACGGCCAAGATGACTATATCCGTCCCAACGACGGTGGTCATCATCCCGGAATTGTTTACAGAATAGGATATCAGCCAGCCAATGATAATTCCAATTATGCCCCCGGTCAGCGTCAGAAGGGCTGCTTCGATGAGGAATTGACTCCATATATCCCGTTCTTTGGCCCCGAGAGCTTTGCGGACACCTATCTCCCTGGTCCTCTCCAGCACCGAGACGAGCATTATGTTCATTACCCCGATACCTCCCACCAACAGGGAAATGGCGGCGATAGCCCCCAGCAGAAGGGTCAGCGTGCCGGTGGTCTCGGTTATCGTCTCGGCTATCTCCTGCATGGAAGTGATGCGAAAGTCGTCATCCACGTTAGGTCCCAGTCGATGCCGGGTACGAAGCAGGCTGGTTATTTCTTCCAACACTGCGCTCATCTGATCTTCATTGCCTACCGAAAGCGCTATGGATGAAATCACCCGTTCACCCTGGCTGGTTCGCGGCTGGGCCACCATCTGCTGCAGGACCGTCAGAGGCACCAGGATGGAATTGTCCGCTGAGTTGTATCCGGCNCCTTTGGTCTCCAGGACGCCGATGACGTGGACGATATTGGCCCCCATACGTATCCGCTGGCCGATAGGGTCAACAGTTTCTCCAAAAAGAGTCTCTTTTACCTCGGAACCAAGTACAACTACTCTGGCGCTGCGCTGATAATCGTACTCTGAGAAGAAGGTACCGTAGGCAACATCCAGATTTCGTATCTGTTGATACTGCGGGGGGACACCAGTAACCCGGGAATTCGTATTTTCGCTGCCGACAATCAACTGGAGGTTGCTGGTGTAAATTGGAGCTACTGAATCTATGTAAGCGATCTGTTCCGCTATTGCCCCGGCATCTTCCTGTGTTAAAGTTCGAATACTGCCGGCGGCCCCTCTGACTCCCCCAAATCTGGACGCCCCCGGACTGATGGTAACCAGGTCTGACCCAAGGTTTCCGATACGAGCCATAATATCTGACTGAGCACCCCTGCCAATGGACATCAGGCTGATAACGGCAGCCACGCCGATGACGATGCCGAGGATGGTCAGGAAACTGCGCAACTTGTGGGTAATGATACCGACCCAGGCGGTAGTCAGAGGTTCGAACCATCTCTTCATACTTTCTCCTCTCTTTCTACCTGCCCGTCTTTGATATATATGATGCGTTGGCAATGCCGGGCGATATACTCTTCGTGGGTTATCATGACCAGGGTGAGGTTGTTCTCGGCATGCAGTGAGGTCAGGATGGAGATTATCTCCTCACCGGCCCGGCTGTCCAGGTTGCCGGTCGGCTCGTCCGCCAGCAGAAGCGGCGGGTTCTTTACCAGGGCCCGGGCGATAGCCACTCTTTGCATTTCACCGCCGGACAATTCGGTCGGCCGGTGGCCGGCCCTTTCGGACAGCCCGACCTTGTCCAGCGCCTCCAGAGCGGCTGGACGGTCATTTCTGCCCACATATCTCAGGCCGAGTTCAACGTTGGCCAGCGCCGAGATTCGGGATAACAGGTTGAAAGTTTGAAAGATAAAGCCGATCTTCTGACCTCTTACCTGGGCCAACTCATCGCTGCTCAGTTTGCTAACTTCACCTCCATCAAGGAAGTAACTGCCTGAAGTCGGCACGTCCAGGCAACCCAAAAGGTTAAGTATGGTCGACTTACCTGATCCTGATGGACCCATTATGGCGACCAATTCTCCTTGTTTGATCTCTATGTTTACGCCATCGAGTACGGTAAGTTCTCTTTTACCCATGGGATAGACCTTGGTAATATCCTGTAACCGAATCATCACCTTCCTCCGCCACCAAAAAATGGAATCCGGATTCTCCCACCCCCGGTCGATGATTCGGAAGAAGGACTTCTTTGGGAAGTAACCACCTCTTCACCTTCACTGAGCCCGCCGGTTACTTCTGTATATTGAAAATCGCTGATGCCGGTCTCTATTTCCCTTCCTTCAACCGTGCCGTCTGCCGACAACACTTGCACACTGGTCGTACTCCCTCGAGTTGTAATTGCCGAGTTGGGTACCAGCAATGCGTCTTTTCTCTCGTTTACTATTATGCTTACGGTGACGGTCAGTCCTTCTCTGAGATGGAAGTCCTGGGGTGGCGTTGGCGGCGCCCGTCTTTGCTCTCCTTCCGGCGGCGTCTCCCCGGATCCTCTACCAGATGCTCTGTCCGCTCGGGAAGGTCCTTCGCCCGACTGTATCCGCTTCATAAACTCTTCGGCCTGCTCTTGGGTCATACGGCCTTCGTCAACAGCCTGTTGCAGTCGTGCGGGGAATTCTCCCGAAACAATGTCCGGTGTTGCCTCCGGTCTCGATCCCAGGCCTTCTCGTACTACCGGGGCCAGGGATCGGATTTCCACTCGTACTTTGTAGTTTACCACTCCGGATTGGATGGTGGCTGACGGAGAAATGTGGGTGACTTGAGCGGGCAAAGTAATCCCCTGCATGGCGTCAATCTGCACGATGGCTTCTCCGCTCAGCCTAACCTGAAAGATATCCATCTCGTTGACCAGCACATCGGCTTCAAACTTGGCCGGGTCGGCAAGCTCTACGGCAACCGTGCCTTTCTTTACCTCGTCACCCCCGTCAACGTTCACCTTGGTGATGAACCCGGAAAAAGGGGATAAGATCTCAGGACTGACCTCCAGCGCTTCGTCCAGTTCCTGCTGGGCGTTCTTCACGTCTTCCTGAGCATCATCTATGGTAATCTGGGCGTCCTCTATCGCTTTCTTGGCATCTTCCAGCTTCCCCTGGTTTATCTCGACCTGCAGTTTCTTTATGGCCACACTATCCGAGTCGAAGCCGGACAGCATCGTTTCCAGTTTGGCCTCGGCCGTATCCAGCCTTGTCTGGGCCTGGACCACTACCTCCTGAAATGCTGCGTACCCCGGGGTGCCTTCGCCGTACTTGGTCCATTTTACCAAGGTTACTTTCAGATTCTCCTCGGCTTCACCTACATCGGCCTCGGCCACCTTGAAATCTGACAGGGAGTAAGTGGTGTCTGTTTTTTCCAGAGCAATTTCAGTATTCTTCAGGTTTATTTCCGCCTGAATAAGGTCGCGCTGTTTTGTCAGCAGGCTTCTCTCGGCGGCTGTCTCCTGTCTCTCAGCAGCTGTTACCTGATTCTTCAGGGCATCCAGTTGCTTGTCCCATTCTGAGGTGTCGAGTTTGACCAACACCTGTCCCTCGTCAACAGTTTCTCCCTCTTCTACCAGCACTTCTTCAACCGTTCCCGGTATCTCGAACGCCAGATTTTCCTTGAGGGATAACGCCAGATTACCGACAGCGGTAATATCTATCGTCAGGTCACCTCGCTGTATGGCCGCCACCTCGTTCTCCGAAACTGGGGCAGCGTCTTGTTCGGGAGAGCAACTTAGCGACAAAACGCTGAGGCCTCCGAGTACTAGAATTGTCACTATTAGCTTGGCTATTCCCATTTTGTTTCCCGCCTTCCATTTATTATATACTTTTGATTGCAGTGATCTGAATTTGCTATCAGTGTGGCTTAGAAATGTTAAACAATTGTTAAGACTGTTGTATCTGATAAAAGTCACACCGAATCATTCCGCTACCGGGATCGTGAAGTGAAAACGGCTCCCTTTTCCCGATTCACTTTGGGCATTGATCTTGCCGCCGTGGGCCTCCACCAGACGCCTTGAAATGGTGAGTCCCAACCCGCTGCTGCCGGTGGCCATGGTGCGGGACTTGTCCCCCCGGTAGAAGCGCTCGAATATATTGGGCAGGTCTTCAGCTGGAATACCGTCCCCCGTATCATTCACTGTTACCTCAACCCATTTACCCCGCTTCTCGGCAGTAACGGTGATGGCATCACTTTTTCCGGTGTGAGCCAGGGCATTCTCCAGAAGGTTGAGCAATACCTGGCCAATCCGCTGGGAGTCGATGTCGACTGGCGGCAGCTTATCAGGCAGGTCGGCTGACACCGCCAACCCCTTCGCTGACGCCTGGGGCTGCATCGCAGCCACTGTTTGATTGATTAACCTGCTAATATCCTCCGGCTGGCTGTGCATCTTCAGCTCACCGGCTTCGGCCAGACTCAGCTCTTGAAGGTCGTTAACCAGGCGTGACAGCAGAGACGCTTCTTCATCCAGGGAGCGGATAGTTTTTTCATCCGGCTCAATTACTCTCTCTCCAATTGCCTCCAGGTAACCCTTGAGATTGGACAGGGGGGTTCTCAGCTCATGGGCAATGTCGGCTACCATATTACGCTGCAGTTGCTCATCCCGTTCCAGGTTTTCGGCCATCACATCAAAAGCCTGGGCCAGTTCTCCCACCTCACTCTTGTCCTTAATCATTACCCTTTGGGAGAAATCACCCTGCCCCAGGAGTCTGGCGGCCGCGGTTAGAGCTCTCACCGGGGACAAAATTCGGCGCGATAGAAAGAAAGTGATCAGCAGGGCGATTACGATGGCCACCAGGCTTCCCCAGAGGAGGAGGTAGCTTATCGGTCTGAGAAGCCTTTGGGGTGAGGTCAAATCGCCGGCGGACCTGGACTCAATATAGACCGTCCCCAGGACATCTTCATTCCCTGCGACTACCAGGCTCCTGCCCGACAGATTTGTCTGGTATCGGTCACCCAGGAGTTTTCCCTGGGAGTCGGCTATTACCGTTCCCTCGGCATTGGTCAGCACAATACGTTGCCCTCGCAGAGATTCCATTTGTTCGATGACGGGTTGGATACCCGTCCACTCCATGTGTTCCCGGTAGTGGCTGGACAATACCCGTTCGACTCTGGCAGTATGAATCTGACGGCCCCGCGCCTGGAACCGCTCAATTTCACCTCTGGTTGCCAGACCAACAAAGAAGGATGTTGTCCCCAAGGCTATCAATATGGCCAAGGTGAAAGCCACCAGAAGACGGAAGCGCAAACTATGTATCACTGGTTTCCTCTGATAATTTATAGCCGGCTCCGTATACTGTCTTTATGTATTCCGGTTGGCTCTGGTCTGACCCCAGCTTGCGGCGTAGGTTGAGAATATGAACATCGATGGTGCGGTTAAAGCCCTCAAAATCGTAGCCAAGGGCTGTATCGATAAGCTGTTCCCGGGTGAAGACCCTGCCCGGTTCCTTTACCATAACCCCCAGAAGCCTGAATTCAACCGGCGTGAGATTTAGAGACCTACTGCCGAGAGAGGCCTCATGTTTACGAAAATTGACCGTCAGTTCACTGTGTCTGATTTCACTGGGCCCCCGCTCGCCGGGAAGGCGCCTCAGAACCGCCCGCACCCTGGCGGCCAGTTCTCTGGGGCTGAAGGGTTTGGTGACATAATCATCTGCGCCTGAACTCAGACCATTTATCTTATCCTGGTCTGTCGTCTTGGCGGTGAGCAGGATAACGGGAACGTCGGACTCGTCCCTGAGGGTACGGCAGACTTCCAGCCCATCCATTCCCGGCAGCATCAGGTCCAGCACAATCAGGTCGGGATGGGCTTCCCTGGCCAACCGCAGCGCTTCGGTGCCGTCACAGGCTGTAAGAACTCGATAACCATCCCTGTTGAGGTAGAGCTTGACCAGTTCCACTGTTTTGACATCATCGTCAACCACCAGGACTCTTTTACTTGTCACCGTTGGTCCTCCGGCCATCATCGTCTCTAACTGAATGTTATATCATAAATGTTAAGAAATTATTAACTCTATCCTTTTCTTTACCTTGGGACGCTCATAAAAGAAGAGAGGGGATAACATCCCCTCTCTTCTTTTCCGGCCTGGAAAGTGTCTTTCTGTTCTTGTCTATTCCGTGGTCAGGGCAGGGGCCTTTGAGCCGTGCATTTTGCGCATACCGCGGAATCCGCCTCGACTTTTGAATCCGAATGATCCGTCAGGCTTTGACTCAAGCCACTGCCGGTATTCGTCGGCTTCTTCCTGGGTTATCTTGCCCGCATCAACCATCGCCTGAAGACGCTTCGCCAGGGCTTCAGGACGCTTCGTCAGGGCTTCAGAACGCATATCGCCCTTTGCCTGGGTGAAAGCGTCCTTAAGCTGCTCTGCCGTAACGCTCACGCCGTCATCTGCCAGAATTGCTGCGGCTCGCTCGTAGATCCCACCGGTCTGGCTGCCATCGCTACCTTCTGTCTGGGCCAGGGCAATCCCACCGATACTGCCCACCACCAATACTGCAACCGATAGGGCAATAACAAGAAACTTCTTACTTCTCCACATTTCTGCTTATCCTCCTTTTGTTAAGTCTAATCTAAGGATAGCACCTGAATATTAAAAAACGGTTAAGATTTGAGGGAGGCTGTCAAATGTCTTTCACGGAAACACCCGTCCCTAATATCTCTGTACTTAATTATACAAATGGGAGATAAATATGGAGGTGAGGCGGGAGCGTTGCCAACCGGTGGCGAAGGAAATCCTCTGAATACCGAACTTAGGGCTGTTCCAGGGATTCGAGGGCTTTCTCATATCCCGCCTCTGTCCTGTCTCCTATCTTGAGGACAATGTAACGATAAATCTTATCGAAGTACTCCTCGTATATCTCGGTGAAAGCCGTCTCGTCCTGTTGCATGGCTCTCCGCACGAGGCTCTCTTCATCTTGCACCCGACAACCCCCGCCAGCCGGGATTCAGGCTCGTTTCATGCTTCGCCCGGCTGTAATCAGGCATTACCCTGTGCACTAAGTATAACGAAAGATATGCCCAAAAGATAGGCCGGTAGTCCTGTGGAATGGTTTTTGGATGGATGAATGGCAAGGACAATACTGCCTTCCATGGAGGGCCGGTGGCAGCATAGAAACGTCTTTGATCATGTTGTTTGGCACGTCTTCTCCTGCTCATGTATTCGTGCGAAAGTAAGGGAGTAGGATGGTGAAATCTAAAGGAGCGAAGCACTTCTTTTGGAGACTATTGTTCGGGGGAGTTTGAAAGAGACAGGATCATACAAATAATCTGGCCAGTATTTTGGCACCAAAATTCCGGAATGTGATACAATAATTAACTATGGAAACTGAGCCTACGGTATTTGGGCGGAAGACTCACTTTGGCGGGTGTCTCTGAGGGGAGATGGAAACTTGTCTTGTTATCTGCGCCTGATGCGCAAGGAAGATGTCAAACTGGTTACCGAGATTGACCGCGAGGCCTTTCCCACCAATTGGCCGGCTCCAGACTACCAGCGCGAACTGAAAAATCGATTGGCTCACCATACCGTGGCCTGTTATGGAGAAGAACCATCGGAGCAGCCGGGGGATACCTTTTCTCCGGAGAAAAGCCGCACCGGGTTGACCTCCATGTTGAAGCGGTTGTTTGTCGTGGACCATACCTCCGGTAACGGGCAGTCCTCATCAACCGGAGATTACGTTACCGGTTTTGTCGGCCTCTGGGTTTTGGCCGATGAAGCTCACATCACCAGTATCGCGGTCAGAGA
This sequence comes from Dehalococcoidales bacterium, assembly GCA_002685815.1. GTDB lineage: Bacteria > Chloroflexota > Dehalococcoidia > Dehalococcoidales > UBA2162. The sequence continues at coordinate 10,844 of NYYM01000006.1, forward strand.
ATCGCACCGCCGCCGGGGAATAGGGGAGNTGTTACTGATCGGCGTTATTGATCAGGCAGCCGANTTACATGCCAATATCGTCACTCTGGAGGTGCGGGTCTCCAACACCGGCGCCCAGAACCTCTATACCAAGTATGCTTTTGCTAACATGGGGGTGCGAAAAGGTTACTACACCGATAATCGTGAAGATGCCTTCATCATGTCCACCGAGAGCATTACCTCGGAGGCGTTTCAGGCCCAATTCCAGCAGTTGAAGCAGGCTCATGCCGAGAAACTGGGCATATCCCTTCCCTAGATTGGCGGTCAACCAATGCATCCCGCCAGCCGCCTGTCTCAGCCAGACAGGCGATAGTTCAGGGATTGCACATTCAGCAGTAGCTTTTCAGACAGGAGTTCCAGATATTCGAGCACGTGGCGTGACTCATAAGAGGCATCGCGGTGGGCTCATCTTTCTTTGTGGGGAGACCAGACTGTGTTCGGGGAGAGCCCTTCAGCCGTCGCCCTGAAAGTAGCCGAAAAACACCGGTCCGTTCTATCGGGCCTGTAGCTCGCCGGTCAGGATGAGACGTTCTTCATCTGGCCCCGGTAAAGTCATCAAATACGCCAGGGACTTTCTTTTCAGGTTCCGTCGTGCCCACCTCTGAATTGAGCCATGCTTCCAGCCCTTCCTGGCTCTTCGTCAGTACAGATTTCAGTTTACCCGCATCGATACTCATCAAGTAGCTGGTTGACTTGAATTTCTTGGCGGAGCTTATCTGCTGGTTGAAATCCATTGCCATCGTGAAGGCGTCAGACACGGAAACCTGTGTCGGCTGGCTCAGAAAGTCCAGTTTGTTCCTGTTTAACTGCCAGCTGGTGGTCATAAATTTTTTATTATGCTGGTCGACGGTAAAGATGTCGGCCAGCCGGAGGTTTAGTCTTACTTCCGACAGTAGGTCCTGAACAATGTCCGGGTGGGCCGCTTCCGCCGGGCGTCTCCGCCTGAGGACATACTGAAAGAACACAAGAGCAATGATTGCCACGATAAATGGCAGATTCTCCGAAATGTTCCCAAAATCCATAACTCGCTCCTCACCCTCGTTCTGACCTTCAACTACATTCTATCAAGCATACCACAGCACCATGGGTGCTCAGCAATTCCCCAAACTACTCCGAAGCAAGTTTGCCGGCGATTGCCCAGTTGTGCTTGGGAATATCATTAATGATGATGATGACGGCCTCTGGCGGAACACCGAGTTTTGTCGTCATCAACGCGGTTATACCTTCAGCGAGTTGTTTCTTCTGCTCGACGGTGCGTCCGTCCCACATATCGACGGTGACTACCGGCATGATACCCTCCTTTTGTTAAATGCATTTCGTTGGCCTGTTCAAGCAGGACCGGCAGGGAAATGAACCTGCCGACTGTCAGCCCTTTCCCGTTTATCATAGTCAGGGATGTCTGTATTGTCAATTGGGCCGTCAGGAATCTTGGATCAATTTAATAAAAGCTTTCCTTATATAATATATAAGAGAATGAAAAACGGTAGCCCTCCCTTTGTTCTGAAAAGGAAGGAAATAACGGGGGTATGGTTCTATGAATAATGAAGGAGAGGGGCGTTCCACGTGCTGCCCTGTTCATTCCAGGCTATCCCCCCTTTTTCACCAGCAGGCATATATTCCTGGAGAAGAACTTCAGAGAATGATGGTAAGAGTGTTCGGGGAATGATTTGAGCACCTGCAAGCCGGCCTGCCTGGCAAGCCTTTCCAACTCAGGGTAGGAAAACAGGTAGTAGTAGCGGTAAAGAGTTTCTTCTCCAGTCCGCCAGGAAATAGCTGTTTCCTGGCCTTTGAACCAGAACCCGCGTTGCCAGCGGTTCCAGACAGTGATGAAAGCTTCGCCACCCGGCTTCAAAACCCGCTTCAGCTCAGTAAAGGCTCTTTGTCGAGCCTCCCGGCTCTCCAGGTGATGGTAGGTCGCCACTGAGATTGCCCAGTCAAAGGATTCATCAAAAAAAGGAAGCTGGCTGGCATCGGCCTGGGCCAGAGTCACCGGAAAGTCAAATTTCGCGGCGTACTTCCGGGTAAGCTCAAGCATAACTGAAGAGAAATCAAGGCCGTAAAGATCAAAACCATCTTTGAAGGGCAAGAAGTCGGCACCGTGACCGCAGCCCAGGTTAAGCAGGCGGCCTGTCTGCCATTCTGAGGCCATTGTTTCAAGCTCGTGACGAAACCTGGTCCAATGATGCAGGTTGTAACGGGACGGAGCAATCTTATCGTATACTTCTCTCAGAGTTGCCATTGTAAAAGATTCGTCGAATTGCTTGTGGTCCTTACTCTTCACCCGGCGGCCTGTATTGGTATCATAGCCCTCAATCTGCTAAACTAACCTGGCTATTTAAGAGAAAGTATACAATGAGAAAAGCTGCCAGAACAATATCCGGAGTTACTCCGGTGGCCGTGATGACATTGCCGATGAACTGCCCGGGACAGTGTATCTATTGCCCAACCTTTTCTGACACCCCCCAAAGCTATACCCCTCGCTCTCCGGCCGTATTACGGGCCAAAAGCTGTGAGTTTGATGCCGGGCAGCAGGTCAAGATGAGATTAAGAATCTTGTCCGACATGGGGCACCCCACTGACAAAATTGAGCTGATAGTTATGGGTGGCACCTTCCTGGCTTCTTCGGAAGACTACCAGTATCGCTTCATCAAGGGTTGCTTTGATGCCTTAAATGGCCGGGAATCAGCCAACCTGAAAGAGGCAAAACA
>NYYM01000007.1 GCA_002685815.1 Dehalococcoidales bacterium
GCCAGGGTGATAATGAGGGCGGGTTAATAGTGAATCTGAAACTGATGTTGGAGGTAGCGGCGGAGCGGTTCGGGGCCAAGACGGCCATTGTTTTCGGCGACAGCAGGTTGTCCTACGCCGACCTGGACAAAGCATCAAACAAGGTGGCCGATGCCCTCATAAAACTGGGGATAAAAAAGGGAGACCGGATAGCCCTGCTGCTCTCCAATAGCCCGGAATTTGCCATTATTTACTTTGGAGTTGTCAAGGCCGGCGCTGTTGCCGTTCCCCTCGACCCTAAATATAAACTCGACGAGCTAGCCTCTTTGTTTGATAGTTCTCTGCCACGGATACTGGTCACTGAAAGTCCGGCTCTGGACCCGCTAATTCCGGTTCTATCAAGTTTCAAATCCATTGAGCACGTCATCAACCTGGGTTCGGACCAGATGGAGAAATGTTCCAGCTATCAGGAGATGATAACGGCAAGCTCAGGGGAGAAGATCGAGACAGAGCCCCAGCCCGGGGATGTAGCCTTAATTCTGTATACTTCAGGCCCCGCTTTTCTGCCCCGGGGAGCAATGTTGAGCCACCAAATCCTGGTGAGGGTCGCGGCCATGCTGGGGGACGGATATCATCAGACCGACAAGGACGTCGTAATGCAGTACGCGCTGCCTATGTATCATGTCTTTGGGCTGGTTGCCATATTGCTGGCGGCCGTTGCCAAGGGCAGCACCGTGGTGATAGTGCCCGGCACCGGCTTGTCTATCGGCAGTTTCATGGCGGCTATTGAGCGGGAGAAAGGGACTATGTTCTTGGGAGTGCCCTATATTTTTGCTTTGGCCGTTGATTTGGCCGAGAGGGAGGGGATAAAGAATGATTTGAGTTCCCTCCGGTTGTGTTCCAGCTCGGCTGATTTTCTGGCGCCTGACGTAACAAAGCGATTCGAGAAACTCTATGGTTTGGGGATAACCAACTGTTTTGCCTTAACTGAGGCAGTATGCCACGTTACCTGCCCGGCCATTGATGGCAGCGACACTCCCGGCTCGGTGGGGAAAGCTTTGCCGGGATGGGAAATAAGGATAGTGGATAACACCGGGCAAGAACTACCGCTGGATCGGGCGGGAGAGATAATCGTGAGAGGGCCGATAATGGACGGCTATTATAATAATCCTCAGGATACGGCCAAGGTGATAAGAGATGGCTGGCTCTATACCGGCGATATTGGTAAGATCGACCAGGCCGGGAACCTTTTCATCACTGGCAGGAAGAAAGACATCATTATCGTTAAGGGTCAGAATATCTACCCCTGCGATATTGAAATGGTGCTCCGCAAACACCCGAAAATAAGTCAGGCGGCCGTGCTGGGTATTCCCAACAAGATGCGGGGAGAGATAGTTGGTACGGCCGTTGTCTTGAAAGAAGGTTCGGCAGCTACGGAGCAGGAGATTAAGAAGTTCTGCCTTGAAAGTCTGGCTGATTATAAAGTGCCCAAACAGATTGTCTTTTTGGATTCTCTTCCCCTGATGGAGGGTGGGGAGATCGACAAGGAAAGCATCCGGCGTGAACTGCCCGTCCTGGCTCCCTCGCCGGGAGTAGTAATTCCTTAGAGGGACAATCTTCACGGTGAGGCAGCAGGGTGCCCTCTGCCACAAACAGATTCCAGACCACGCCCCAATCACCCGTTCTATCTATCCCATCCACCCTGATTTGGTCAATTATTTTTCCAAACCATCTATCGCAATTAGAAATAATGTTCTATAATGAATAGTGTGGGATACTCTTGGCTGCCGCTGATTCGGGGCGGGTGACCGAAAGTTTGAAGTAACTCCTTGAACCGCCAGCCGGGGGTGTGCTATTTCTCATGTTCCAGACAAGGTTGTGAAAAAGGACAAGTATTTGGCACCTGCCGGGACAGTTTTGTCCGGGTAATATTAGAAACGAAGAGAGGTTACATTGGAGATTAAAGTTGTAGCTGGAAATATTGCCGAAATCGAAGCCGGGGCGATAATAGTGAATTATTTTGAGGACATGAAAAATCCGGAAGGGGACACGGCTGCTCTGGATCAGGCTCTGGGTGGGGCCATATCTCAGCTTATCAAGCAGGGAGAGATCAAGGGCAAACTCAACGAGATCACGGTTATTCACAGCCTGGGTAAGGTTCCAGCCGACAGGGTAGTGATTGCCGGTCTCGGTAAGCGAGAGGATCTGTCTCTGGAGAAGATTAGAGGAGCCATAGCTGGCAGTTGTCGGCTTTTACTCCGGAAGCACATTTCNAGTATCGCCACTGTGGCTCAGGGGGCCGGAATAGCCGGGATAACGGAGGAAGAGGCTGCTCAGACTTTGACTGAAGGCACCCTCCTAGGGACCTATTCTTTTAGACGTCATCAGACTAAAGAGTCTGACAATGGAGAGATAGAGCTGCTTACCATAGTTGAGGCTGATGAAAGCAAGGTTTCCCCATTAGAACAAGGGCGTGACAAGGGCACTATTATGGCTGAAGCAGCTATCTTCGCTCGTGACATGGTCAATGAACCGGCCAACTACATGACACCCACCGATATGGCCGAGACCGCCACCAAAATAGCCGGTACTTACGGGCTTGGAATCAGTGTTCTGGACGTAGAACAGATGGAAGAGCTTGGGATGGGGGCGTTGCTGGGGGTAGCCCAGCAGAGCCGTCAACCGGCCAAGTTCATCATCCTCAATCACAAAGGGAGAGCCTCGGGAGAAATCGATATTGCCTTGCTGGGCAAAGGGATAACCTTTGATTCCGGAGGGATTTCCATCAAGCCCTCCGAAGGCATGGGCGAGATGAAGAGCGATATGGCCGGCGGGGCTGCCGTAATTGGGGCGATGAGCGCTATCGCTCGTCTCAAACCAAAGATCAACGTCTTGGCTCTTATCCCGGCTACCGAAAACTTGCCCGGCGGCCGGGCTCTAAAACCGGGTGATGTTTTGACGGCGATGGGTGGAAAGACAATTGAAATCATCTCCACCGATGCCGAGGGGAGGCTCATTCTGGCCGATGCCCTGGGCTACGCCAGGAAAGAAGGGGCCAAACTCATGGTTGATGTGGCTACCCTGACCGGAGCAATGAGGGTTGCCTTGGGGGATGTCTGCAGCGGCGCTTTTGGCAATAACCAGCAACTGGTGGATAAAGTGGTTGCGGCCGGACTTGAATCAGGAGAGCGCGTCTGGCAGATGCCGATGTTTGATGAATACAAGGAACAGAACAAAAGTAACGTGGCCGATATTCAAAATACCGGGGGCAGGCTGGCCGGGGCTATCACGGCCGCTCAGTTTCTGGCCGAGTTTGCCGGAGATACTCACTGGGTTCATCTGGATATCGCCGGCACCAGCATGAGTGACAAAGAAAAGAATTACCTGATTAAAGGAGCTACCGGAGTGCCGGTGAGGACCCTGGTGAATCTCGTCCTGACCCTGGCGAAGTGATGATTGAGGAGATTTTGGTTAAGGTCCGTCAGAATACATGGTGTTGGATGGAGGAATAAGACTTGATATTTGAGTCTTCGGAATTTGTTTTCAGACCGCCGGCGATACTGTCCAGAGCGCGACGGGTTTTGATCAAACCGAGCGCGTCTTACGCGGCCCCGTATCCCGTAACCACCAGCCGGGAGATTCTGTCGGTGATTATAAGAGGCATCAGGCAGGTTAGCGATGCTGATATCTTGCTGCTCGAGGGTACGGAAGAAGGAGACTCGATTTACTCAATATACCAGACTTTGGGCTATGATTTCCCCCGGGTGTTACTGTTGGACGTCAAGGATTGCATCTGGGTGGAGGTGGACAATCCTCTCCTCAAACCGCTGGTGGTCCCGACTTTCTGGGTGCCAAACGTTATTCTGTCCAGTGACTATTTAATATCGGTGTCTCCGCTAAAGGTTTCCCGGGGAAGGGGCAGTCTAACTATCATGAATATGCTCAGCTTACTTCCCCAGGCCAAGTACAGCAATGAAGTACAGGGTGGATGGGATGCTTTGAATGCTCTGGGCATAAACAAGGTACTTACAGACCTTTATTTTACCCTGCCTTTTGACATGGGAATCATAGAAGCTCGTCAGAGGTTTGACATCGACGATGACCCGACTCAGGGCGAGATTACGGACTATGGTAAGGTGTTTGTTGGTGAACCCTACGAAGTAGACTCCGAAGCTTCGGAGCTATTGGGGCTCAATACGGACTATCTTGGCTTGATCAGGCAAGCCAGAGAGGAACTTGATATCTAGTCCGGTCGTCACACGACAGTCGAATCTCGTGCTCTTGAGAATGACCCCACACTGGGCCGCAGTCTTGCTGGCTGATTCATCCCAACTAGTTTAGTGCCGTANATCTTGTGTGGCCTAGACTAATGAAATGGGGCGGCTAGCGCCTGATGTCGAACTTGGAATAATCCCCGCTATATTCAGACCGGTCGATATCTACCGTTTCCACTTTGGTTCCGAGAGCTCCGACCTCAAGGTATTCAATCAGCTTTTCCAGCTGGTCTCTTTCTCCCTCGGCTTCAACTTCAATGGCNGTGGTATCGGGCAGGTTGCAAACGTANCCGGTCAGACCCAGCTCGACGGCATATTTCATGATGAAGTACCGGAAACCGATACCCTGGACGCGACCGTGGACGGTTACCCTGACCGAGGCTAAATTAGTCATAATCGGAGACCCCTGTCCTGCCTATCCCTCCCCTGATTCCTTCCTTCTTTTCTTGACTACTTCTACCGTTGTCGGAGGTGGCAAGATAGTGGTCGCCGATATCTTTTTGGTATCTTTCTTNGTCTTCTTGGTTTCTCTGTGTCTGTAATCTCGTTTTCCCATGGTGACACCTCTGGATGACTAGTGAGGTCGCCCGGACCCTCTATTGAAGTTTAGCAAAGAAGGGTTATTGTGTAAAGTTGGTTGAGATCCGTTCCAGGGCTGCCCGGGCGGCTTTGGTCTCGGCTGTTTTCTTGCTGCTNCCCGAGCCACTGCCCAGCAACGTGTCGCCCAGTCTGACCTCGACGGTAAAGGTCTTGCTGTGGTCCGGGCCGGTGGTGTCTATCACCTGGTAAACGAGTGTTTTCTGTTCCCTGGACTGGATAAGGTGCTGCAGTTCTGATTTATGATCGATGCCGCTGCCTTGGCTGATAGCCTTTTCCATCTCGGCAGCCAGTAGCTTCAAGATAAAATCCCTGGTTTCAGTCGGTCCCTGGTCAAGAAGAACGGCCGCTATCAACGCCTCCAGACCTGAAGCCAGGTTGGCCGGCTTGAGCCGTCCCCCTCCCGCCTCTTCTCCTCTTCCCAGATAAAGGTGGTCGCCGAGTTTGATAGTTTTTGCTACCCGGGCCAGTGTCTCGCGTCGCACCAGGGCAGACCGGAGTTTGGTCATCGTTCCTTCGCTGAAGTTCGGGTAGTCTCGGTACAGTTTCTCAGCCACCACCAGCCCTAAAACGGCATCCCCCAGAAATTCAAGTCTTTCATTAGAGGTCAGGGCCCGGCTGAGGTTTTCGTTGATGTAGGAACTGTGAACCAGGGATTGCTCCAATAGGGACACGTCTCTGAAAGAGATATCCAGGGTCTGCTGCAGGGAATCAAGATCAGCCAAAGCCGTTTTCCTTTTCTGAAATTACCAGAATCCAGCATAAGTGTTCAGGCTGGCTGTGTCAAATAGTGTTGGAGAAGTATCTGGCCTCAAGAGAGCAGACTCCACCCCATCAGGGCAGACCGGATTCCTGCCTGTCCGGACATCTGGCAATCAGGGAGTAGCAACGCTGGCTTTAAGAGTAATCAACCCTTGGGATTGTCATCCAGCCATTCGGCCACATCAATACCCATGTAGGAGGTTCCCTTGGTAAATTTCATTCCTTCGGAGAATACTATCTCCTTGTTTCCCATCTCAATGGAACATCCCTGGACGCAAGTCCAGCTTCCCTCCGAGTCCTTATCGAAAGCATCGGTATGGGATACCGTCTCCCCGATGGCCTCCTTCAAAACCAGCTCGTCGATAAATCCCTCTTGGGTAGCAATCTTTTCCTCGTTACGTATTGCTGATTCTTTGGTGCCGTAGGGACCCCTTTCCACCCCACCATCCCACAATTCTTCCACTTTCCATGAAGTTCTGCCCTCGATCTGGGCGGCACGATAGGCTTTTTC
>NYYM01000008.1 GCA_002685815.1 Dehalococcoidales bacterium
CCAGAAAAATAAGCAAAACTCCGATCTGGATTACCGGCCTAGGTGCCGCCACGGACACGATGACGATGTCAGGCAGGAAGTCGTTTACCGGCCTAAGCTGTGCCCAGGACGCCGCCAAACAGGCTTATGAGATGGCCGGGGTAGGCCCCCAGGATGTTGACGTCGCTGAAGTTCACGATTGTTTTACCATATCTGAACTCTTGGCTTACGAAGACCTGGGCTTTGCCAAACCCGGTGAGGGAATCAGACTCGTTGAAGACAAACAGACCTATGTAGACGGGAAGATACCCGTAAATGTCGATGGCGGACTGCTATCCAAAGGCCATCCCATTGGCGCTACAGGTGGATCCCAAATCAGGACCATCGTCCGGCAACTCAGGGGAGAATCTAGTGAAGCTCAGGTGAAAGACGCCGAAATAGGTCTGGTTCATAATATCGGTGGGGTGGGGCAATACGGCAATGTGGTTGTTCTGAGGAGATAGATAAATGGGTTTTGAGAATTTTGGTACTGTCAGTTTCACTACCGAAGCTAAAACGGGAGATTTTGTAGACTATCTGGAACAGGGCAAGGTAATGACGACCAAGTGTATGGCCTGTGGAGGTTACTACTTTCCTCCAAAGATGGATTGCCCTTCCTGCTTCGACAGTGAAATCGAGTGGGTTGAAATAAAAGACGCTGGCAAGCTCGTTACCTATACCGTGGTCCACTACGGTCCGGCCGGGTTTGAGGATGACGCGCCCTATGTTCTAGCGGTAGGTGAATTTGAAGGGGGCGGGCTAAAAATATTCGGCCGCTTGAGTAAGGATATTGAGGGGAGTGATATCAAATCGGGGATGGGGTTGAGGGTAGTCCCGTCAAAATTACCCGGTGATAGAATTGCCTACGAATTCATAAAAGCCTGATTAAGAATTAACTACTGAACTCAGTGTGACCCTGAGACAGCAGGTGTCGAATAAGACTTAATAAATACCTGCCGAGGACGCCCAAGGCTAGCTCAGCAACTTCTTTCAATAGAAGTCAGAGAACTTAAGATTTAGAGTAGCTTTGTTTGAAGTCCTTGTCTAAATATAGCAAGGGCTTTATTTTTTAAATGATGGCCAATGGCGGCAACCAGGAGGATGAGAAAACATGTCCAAAGAGAAGAAAGGACAAATTATTGATAATCTGGAAGAGGCCTTTTCCAGGTCGACTGTCGGTGTATTGACCGACTACCGGGGATTAGCCACACCTCAGCTGACTGCCCTGCGTCGCAAGTTACAGGAATCGGNAGCCGAGTATCGAGTGGTAAAGAACACCNTGGCCCGACTGGCCGCAGAGAGAAGCGGCAAAGAAGAATTGNNTGGCTCCNTGGAAGGCCCGATAGGTATTGCCTTTGGCTATGGTGAAATAACTGAACCGGCTAAAGCAATTGCCAGCTACACCAGAGAATCAAGAGTAAAACTGGATGTGAAAGGGGGATTTCTGGGTGACAGATTGCTGACCCCTCAGGAGGTAACCACCCTTTCGACGCTACCGTCAAGGGACGTACTACTGGGCAGAGTTCTGGGACAGATGAATGCCCCTATTTCAGCTCTAGCCAGTGTTCTTGCCGGCCCGATAAGAGGAATCATGGGAGTACTACAAGCTCGAATAAAACAAATGGAGGGAGAATAGGATGACAGAAAACGAGGAAGCCACCCAGCAGGAGAGTGGTGAGGAAACGACCGCCATCGAAGAGCAACCNGCCGCAGAAGAGCAGTCCACGCCTGAGCCGGTAGCCNAAGAAGCTAAGCCAGCCGCCAAATCAAAAACGGCCGCCAAGAAAACTGACTCGTCAAAAAAGGGTGCCGCCATTGATGATATAATGGCCGCCATAAAGAATATGACGGTGCTTGACCTGGCGGATCTGGTGAAATCTCTGGAGACTGAGTTCGGCGTAAGTGCCGCTGCCACGGTGGTCGCAGCAGGACCAGCCGAAGGAGCCGCCCCGGCAGAAGAGCAGGAAGAACAAACAGAGTTCACTGTAACCCTTAAGGAAATAGGGGCCAATAAGATCAGNGTCATCAGGGCAGTGCGGGAACTCACCTCCTTGGGACTGAAAGAGTCCAAGGACCTGGTGGAGGCTGCCCCAACGCCTGTGAAAGAATCACTTAACAAAGACGAGGCTGCTGCCGCCAAGGCGAAACTGGAAGAGGCTGGCGCCACCGCTGACATCACCTAGTTGAAAATGGCGCTTAGAGCGTATATAGTTAACGAAACCATCGCTGGTATCTAGGTGTTAGAAATGTCTCAGGGTGATTTGTCTGCACTATTGAGCACGGGAGGTCTGTTTCTCCTCTTGGGTCTGGCTGCGATTATCTGGGATAGGATTGAGAGAAAAAGGTATTATGATTCCCTGGCCGGTCGTCACGATACCAGGGAATTCCTGGAGGGGTGGCCGACTCGTCCCCAGTTTGGGGCCATAAAGATCGGAGGTTGGATAGCCGTTGTTGTCGGCATACTGATGGCAGCGATGGGGGGGGNCTTCTGGCTATGGGGTTGAGAAACCTTGACCCCAGGGTTATGGCAAAAGGCTCTTTTCTACCCAGCGGANGCATCCGGATACTGAGAATAATCAGACTGCCGAACGGCTCGCCCCGGGNTGACAGTGTCCAATGGCTTTGTTACAATCGACACGACATTCTTGCCCAGCGCACCAGCAAAGGAGCATCATTGTGTCCATCAACTACCAGAAGGAAGGCAGGATTGCCATCTTCACCATAGACCGCACCAAAGCTTTCAATTCCATNAACGTGGAAACCTGGCGGGAGATACAGGAAGCAATGATAGATTTCCGGGATGACCCCGAACTGTGGGTCGGCATCGTTACCGGCGCCGGCGACAAGGCTTTCTGCGCCGGGGCTGATATAAAAGACACTTTGCCTTTCATGCAAGAAACCAGGGACAGGCAATGGGTCTGGCCGAATACCCCGATGTACGGGCTTGACCTGTGGAAACCACTGATTGCCGCCGTCAATGGGGTGGCGTTGGGCGGNGGGCTGGAGATAGCCCTGGCCTGTGATATAAGGATAGCCTCGGAAAATGCCCGCCTGGGTACACCGGAGGTAGTTTTAGGCCTGCTTCCGGCCTGGGGAGGTACCCAGAGACTGCCCAGAATCCTGCCATGGTGCAAAGCGGCCGAGCTGGTGCTCATGGGAAAACCCATAGATGCCCAGGAAGCCTACCGCATAGGTCTGGTAAACAAGGTAGTTTCACAAGAAGAACTCATGCCCACTGCCAGGGAATGGGCTGAAATTATCTGTCAGGCGGGGCCATTGGCGGTCAGGGCAGCCAAAGAAGCCATGATTCGAGGCAGCAGTATGCCATTGAATGACGGGCTTCGGCTTGAGAGATCTCAATGTGCCTACCTTTTCGGTACGGATGACTTTATTGAGGGAACCTCTGCTTTTCAGGAAAAACGGAAGCCGGATTTCAAAGCAAAGTAGCGTGCATCACAACTAATAAGAGGAGTGCAATGGAAATAAAGAAAGTTGGTATTCTCGGTGTTACCGGAACAATGGGTCGTGGCATTGCCCAGATATGCGCTCAGGCAGGGTATCAGGTAACAGCCTCTTCAAGAAGTGAAGACCGTCTGTCCAAGGCCCTGGCATCTATTGACTCCACCCTGGCTAGGGGTGTTGAGAGAGGAAGACTCTCTCAGGAAGACAAAGACGCCGCAATGAGCAAGATCAAGGGCACTACCAATATCAGTGACTTCAATGACAGTGACCTTGTGGTAGAAGTGGCCGCTGAGGATCTGGAAATAAAGAAACAGACCTTTGCCGAGTTGGATAAGATATGCCCCGCCGGGGCCATCCTGGCCACCAATACTTCAGTGCTATCGGTAACCGAGATAGCCGCAGCAACCGGCCGACCCGACAAGATTGTGGGCCTCCATTTCTTTAACCCGCCCCCGGCCATGAAACTAGTGGAGATCATACGGACTAAGACCGCCAGTGAGGATACCATAGAAACCAGTAGGAAGTTTGCTGAATCTGTGGACAAGACTCCTGTCATCGTCTCAGATACGTCCGGTTTCATTGTCAACCGCCTGGCGGTACCGTTCATGCTGAATGCCATGCACATGTTGGACAGCGGAGTTGCCTCCCCGGAAGACATTGACACCGCCGTAACCCTTGGACTGAATCACCCCATGGGCCCGCTGGCATTAGCCGACCTCATCGGCAACGATATTATTCTCTCAATGGCCGACGGTATTCATAAGATCCTGAAAGAGGACAGGTACATTGCGCCTCCCCTGCTGAAGAAGATGGTTGCTGACGGTCAGTTGGGGCGCAAATCGGGAAAGGGATTTTACGACTATAGCAAATAACCGGTAACTAAGAAAGGAGCGTATTATTATGACGGAAGCTGTAATTGTAAGTGGGGTAAGAACGGCCATAGGTAATTATGGCGGCTCCCTGCAGGATATTTCGGCAGCAAAACTGGGCAGTATTGCCATCAATGGCGCCATGAAGAAAGCCGGTCTGAGGCCGGTGGTGACCAAGGAAATGCTGGAAGTTGCCCCCTCGCTGATGAAAGACCAGGGTGTCACTGATCTGGAGAAGAAATATGCCGACTGGGAAGATTCTCTGAACGAAGTTACCGTTGATGAGGTTGTCATGGGCAATGTGCTTCAGGCCGGTCAGGGGCAAAATGTGGCCCGACAGGCATCCATATACGGCGGCATTCCCAAGGAGAACACCGCCTTCACGGTGAATATGGTCTGTGCCTCGGGAATTAAGGCGGTTGCACTGGCGGCCCAGTCGATAAGAGCCGGTGAAGCCGAGGTCATCATTGCCGGTGGCACGGAAAATATGAGTTCCGTACCCTACTATTTCCCTAAAGCCCGCTGGGGAGCCAGAATGGGTAATGCCGAGATGGTTGACGGTATGGTCTATGACGGGCTCTGGGAAACCTTTTATAACTATCATATGGGAATAACATCGGAGAATATCGCCGAAAAAAGCGGTGTCACCCGAGAAGATCAGGACCAATTCTCGGTGGAGAGTAACAAGAGGGCTCTAGCGGCCATAGGGAACGGCATCTTCAAAGACGAGATTGTGCCGGTTGAAATCACGGTCAGGAGAGAGACCCAGCTGTTCGACACCGATGAACACCCCCGGGAAACATCAATGGAGGCGCTGGGCAGGCTGCGCCCGGCCTTCAAATCAGACGGCACCATTACCGCCGGCAACGCATCGGCAATAACCGATGCCGCAGCCGCCCTGGTAATAATGTCTGCAGAAAGAGCCAAGGCGCTTGGCCTTCAGCCGTTGGCAACCATCCGATCTTACGCCACTGGCGGGGTTGACCCGGCCTACATGGGTTACGGAGTTGTCCCGGCTACCAAGAAAGCTCTCAAACTGGCCGGTGTCGGGCTGAAAGATATTGACTATATCGAACTTAACGAGGCTTTCGCTTCTCAATCGTTAGGCTGCGTCAAAGACCTTGATATAGACCTGAGCAAGACCAATCTGCATGGTGGCGGCATATCACTGGGCCATCCCATCGGCTGCACCGGGGCCAGGATCATAGTTACCCTGGTCAATGAACTGGTACGCAGCAACCTTCAGCTAGGTCTGGCATCGCTGTGTGTCGGTGGCGGCATGGGTATGGCAATAGTCATAGAGAGAAAGTAAAGCCTTTCTCTCTATTTTTCTCAAGAAAAGGGGGCACTTCTTTCCTTTACCTCTTACCTGCGCCCCCTTTCTGTTTATTCCAGATTGTCTTTCAATATCGGCAGCCGATTGTTATAATTATGTTACAATCAGTCGACCACCTTTAACCGAAATTTCACGACAGGAGAGGAAAGGCCTATGGCAAGTATCGAATCTATCGGGCGCCAAATATCCGAATCACTGCCTAAGTATGAAGCCGATTATATCGAGCTGCGTCTGGAAGAGAACCAGACCAGCAACATCGCCTACCGGGGTAGAAACCTGGAATCGGTCAACAAAAGTACGGCTGTCGGAGGCAACGTACGGGCCCTGGTAAAGGGGGGTTGGGGTTTCGTTAGCTTTAACAGTCTTGATGAAATACCCAACCGGATAGAAGCGGCGGTAAAGCAGGCCCAATTTATCGGCGGTGAAGAAAGCAGGCTGGCTGAAGTGGAGCCGGTGGTTGACACCGTGCTCGTCGAGGGACAAACAGATCCGGCGGCTCTACCCCTAATTGAGAAAAAGCAGCTACTGGATGAATATGTCGACATCATCTGGACTACACCGGGGATACAAACCTCAGTCGTTGGCTATGGTGACGGACGCAAGAATACCATCTTTCTAAATTCGGCGGGTAGCTACATTGAGCAGGAAAGGATAGACTTTACCATGCGCCTGTCGGTTGTGGCCGCCAAAGATAGTGAAGTAACCCAGGTCGGCCTTAGTCTGGGCAGCCGCGGTGATTTTCCCGCCATGCAGGGCCTCAATCAAAAAGTAAGCCAGATGGCAGAGCGGGCGGTGGACATGCTGTCCGCCCCTCAGGTAAAAGGCGGAGAATATACCGTCATCCTGGACCCGGTTCTGGCCGGGGTCTTTGTCCATGAGGCTTTCGGTCACCTCTCGGAGGCAGACCATGTCTACGAAAACGACCAGTTGCGCCAAATTATGACTCTGGGCAAAGGGTTCGGCAGCGCCCAGTTGAATATTGTTGATTCGGCGGCGGTACCCGGACTCCGGGGCAGCTACAAGTACGATGACGAAGGAGCCCCGGCCACCAAGACCTACCTTATTAGAGAAGGCAAACTGGTAGGCCGTCTCCACTCCCGAGAAACTGCCGCCAGGATGGATGAGGCACCCACCGGCAACGCCAGAGCTATCAGCTACCGTTTCCCGCCCATTGTACGGATGACCAATACCTACATTGAGCCCCAGTCGACCACTTTCGACGACATGATAGCCGACGTCAAGGAAGGGGTGTACGTCAAGAACTGGTATGGGGGAATGACCAGCATGGAGATGTTCACCTTCTCGGCCGGTGAAGCCTACATGATTCGTAATGGCAAGATAGCCGAGACATTGCGGCCGGTGGTGCTCAGCGGTAATGTCTTCGATACTCTCAAAAACATAGACGCCATTGGCAACGACCTGGANATGAACCANGGCGGCGGCTGCGGCAAAGCGGGGCAGTCACCCCTGGCAGTTTCGAACGGCAGCCCCCATATCAGGATTCAGCATTGTCTGGTGGGAGGCAGTTAAGTGGAAAGCATTCTTGAAAAGGCAAAAAAAGTAGCCGAGGAAGCTGAAGTTTTCATGGTCTCTTCAGACGGGACCTCCGTCCAGTTTGACGCTAACCGCCTGAAGCATGTCCANAGCCGGCAGAGCACAAATGTTGCCTTACGTATCATCAAAGATGGCAAGATTGGCTACGCCACGGCCACGGGGCTTGAGGACGGTCAGAACCTGGTCGATATGGCGGTAGAAACGGCCCGGTTTGGGATGAAAGCCGAGTTTGAGTTCTCCTCCCTAACCTCCTTTCCCCAAGTCGAAATCTTCGACGCCGCCATNGAATCGGTACTACCGGAGGCAATGACCAAGCTGGGTGAAGAAATGATAGCAGCCCTCAGGGATCATACCCCTGAATTACTCTGCGAAGCGGCGGTGAGCCGGGGAATAACCTCGGCCAGCATCATCAATTCCCGGGGAGGCCGGGCAGACTATAAACANAGCCATTTCGGCCTGGGTGTCGAAGCCCAACTAACCCGGGGCACCGACATGCTCTTCGTCGGNGAAAGCCAGAGTTCCTGCCATCCTCTAACGGAGACTGCCGCCACAATTGAGATTGTCCTGAGGCAACTCGAGCTGGCCAAGAACCAGGCCACAGCCCCAACCAAGTCCATACCGGTGGTCTTTACTTCTCATGGAGTAGCCAGTGCCCTCATCGCCCCCCTGACGGCGGCTTTTAACGGCAAGATNGTGTTGGAGGGAGCTTCACCCTTGAGCGGCAAGCTGGACCAATCGGTTTTTGACTCCAAATTGCAGTTGCGGGATGATCCGACAATGGCTTACCGGCCGGCCAGCCGCCCCTGTGATGACGAAGGCATCCCCAGTCAGAGCACTCCTCTTATTGAGCAGGGGCTGGTTAGTAATTTCATCTATGACCTGCAGACGGCCGCCCTGGCCAAAGCAAAGAGCACCGGCAACGGACAAAGAAGCCGGGGCGGACAACCAGCCCCGTCATCCAGCGCCTTCATAATCTCCCCCGGCGATACCACGATGGACGATATGGTGAGCGATATCAAAGAAGGACTAGTTGTCGAGCAACTCATGGGGGCTACTCAGGGCAACGTACTGGGTGGAGAGTTCAGCGGCAACGTCCTGCTGGGCTACAAGATAGAAAACGGCAAGATAGTGGGCCGGGTCAAAGACACCATGGTATCGGGCAACGTCTACCAGCTTCTGAAAGAGATTACCGCCATCGGCAGTGAGGCCCGCTGGGTGGGCGGATTCCTCAGCACTCCACCCCTATCACTCGCCAACGTGTCGGTTGCCAGCAAGTAAGTCTGGTATCGGGAGTCCAGGGGGCGGCGACAACCGCTGTNGACAGTAAAGTGTTGATGTGACCGAAAGCAAGACGGATTAGAAAATCCAGAGAAACAATTCCCGTGTAACCAGCTTTGAATTGTTTCTTACGTTATGTCAATGTATTTGGACAAAAGTCCAANAAAGGGACAGCAGCTCTAGTCAATGGAGCCAATTAGGCGGGTAGATTCCTCTGCTACTCCAACCGTCGACCTCGCCAATGTATCGGTAACGGGTAAGTAAGTTTAGTTTGGGGAATCTAGGANAGGCGAAACCCCTCTTTACAAACCCTCCNCTTCCCCTTATCGAAGGGGTCGTNCCTAAAATATCATTCTGAAAGAGCGAAGCGACTGAAGAATCTTTCCCAAGGCAGACGAAGAAAGACCCTTCGCTTCGCTCAGGGTGACACGAATGCANTTCACACAAGGCAAAACCCNAATTTAATATGGAGAAAAGCCCTCGCAAAGGGGGACAAAGGGGATGGGGTTACCTTATAATATAATGAGAATACGAGAGTGTTGAGCAACATATATTGTCATTACTAGACACAAGGTGTTGAACCAATCCGCGCCCTGTTCCAAACGGATTGCTTCGCCTCCCGACAAAGTCGGGATGACCTCGCAATGACAAAGAGAGAGAGATATATGAACAACTTAGTCAAGCTTCATGCCCACCCGAAACTTAACTCCCCCAACATGGTGGCTGCTTGGCCCGGGATCAGCAATGTCTCGATGATAGTAGCCAATTACCTGGAAAAAGCGCTGGACTTTAAGAGACTGGGAGAGATTGACGCTACCTACTTCTTTGACCCCATCGGAGTAACCGTCAGAGGCAACGTGGTTGAGTCGCCCCAGTTCCCCCAGAGCAAGTTTTCCTACTGGAAAAACAAAGCCGGGGNCAGCGACCTGATATTATTCATTGGTGACGACCAGCCGTCCGCCAAGGGCTACGAGCTGGCCAACTGCGTCCTTGACGTGGGTCTGAAGTTTCAGGTAAAGAGAATATATACCTGCGCCGCAGCCGTGACCCGCATTCACCATACCGAGCAACCCAAAATCTGGGGAGTAGCTACCGTTCCCCAAATGATGGACGTGCTGAAAGAGCGTGACCTGGTACAGAGNGGCAACCTGCGGATCTCAGGGCTTAACGGTTTGCTCATGGGGGTGGCCAAGGAGAGAAGNGTCGAGGGTATCTGTCTGCTGGGTGAAGTGCCCAGCCATGCCACCCGAATGCAGAACCCGATGGCTGCCCTGGCAATACTTGGAGCTCTGCCTGAAATGCTGGGGATCGAGATTGATACTCTTGAGCTGGAACTGCTGGCCACCGAGACAAAAGAGAAGATGAAAGAGATGGCTGCCGAAGCTATGGGAGAGTATATAGACCTCTTTACCGAGCCTATCTGGGAATATGGAGAAGAGGAAGGGGAAGAAGAAGAAGAAGAAGAAGAAGAAGAAGAAGAAGAGGAGGACGAGGAATAGAGCCGTGGAACCGACAATGTCAATGCCAATCGAAGAAATCATNGCCGAGTTAGGCGATGATNACAAACCCATACTCAGTTCAAAGCTCAGCGAGTTATCCAATCTGGACTCAACCGCACTGGAGCTCTTTATAGACTCATGGGCAACGATTGAAACGGAACGGCGGCGCCAGATTGTGGTCCGACTGGCNGAGATAGCCGAAGACAACGTGATACTTAGTTTTGACNGTATCTTCAAGTACTGCTTAAAAGACGGGGACGACGAAGTACGGAGTACTGCTATCGAAGGTCTGTGGGAAAACGAGGAGTCATCGTTAATTGACCTCCTGATTAATATGCTGGAAGAGGATAGCTCGGAAAAGGTGCAGGCGGTGGCAGCTATCGCATTAGGCAAGTTTGTCAACCTGGGCGAGGACAAGAAGCTGCACCCTAACCATATGGACAAGGTACACCGGGCTTTGCTAGGGGCTTTCGGTGACAAGAGCAGGCCACTGGAAATACGCCGCCGCGCCCTGGAGTCAATTGCCCCAGCCAGCCTCCCGGAGGTAAAGACGGCCATCAGAGAGGCCCACGAGAGTCAAAACCCGCGACTGGTGATCAGCGCTGTCTACGCTATGGGCAAGAGCTACGACCTATCCTGGCTGCCTCTGCTGATAAAAGAGCTTGACAGCCCCGACGCCGAGGTGCGCTACGAGGCGGCCGGAGCCTGCAGAGAACTGGAGGAAGAGACCGCCGTACCCCATCTCATCAGGCTTGTTGATGATTTTGACGCCGATGTCCAAGTGGCGGCTCTCCAGGCACTGGCTGAGATAGCCAACACGCAAGCTCAGGAATGCTTGAAACGATGCCTTGAAAGCGAGGACGAAGTGGTCCGCCAGACAGCNGAAGAAATCCTGAACGAGTTACAAGAAAGAGAAGACCCATTGTCTTTCCAGATGTGAGAGTCTCGTAATNGAGGACATTCGGTAATCTCAATGATTAACNGCAACAAGATCATAATCCGCGAAAAGACCACGGCTGATGCCTGGGATGANTATGCCTGGGACACTGACCCGGAACTGGCCCAACTTGATGCCGCTCCGGTACTGAACATTTCCTACTCCGATTACCTCCTAGAATACACCTACGAACTGCAAATACCCCGCTCCACCAGCCGCCGCCTCTCAGTGGATACCCTGGATGGCGTACACATCGGCAACTGTTCCTACTACAACCTTAATCAAACCAGGGGCGAGACTGAACTGGGTATCATGATCGGCAACCGTGATTACTGGGATAAGGGCTATGGGGCNGACGTCGTAACCGCCCTGGTCAATTATNTCTTCCAGCAGATGAACCTCAGCCGGGTCCATCTAAAAACGCTGGTATCAAACACCCGGGCCCAAAAGTGCTTCCAAAAATGCGGCTTCACCAACTGCGGACAACTGGCCAAGGATGGATTCAGGTTCACCCTGATGGAGATAAACCGCNACCAGTGGCAAGGACAACCGGCGGGGGAGTGAGGAGGGACGCCGCAGCATTACCAGATTCTATGGTTTTAATTCAGCAGAATTAAACAATACAAGAGCATCCCAATTGATCTTACCGTTGGTTACGAATGCTTCACTGAACTCAATCGTAAACCTGTTAGCTAAAGCAGCGTATTCTTCTTGAAACTTATCGTTCTTTTCTTTTGCAGTGTGTCCAAGAGGTTCAANTATCTTCAAATATAAGTCTGAATTCCCAGGGATTTTGGCCCAGGCCAACGGTGGAATTGTAGATGCCCATGCAGTTGGGGCCGATCAGGTGAAGGTTGGCCTGCCTGGCCTTTTCGGTGAGCCGGGCCTCCAGCTCTATCCCTTCCCCGGTATCAGTCTCGGCGAAGCCGGCCGTAAAGAAATGGACGGCCGCCACTTCCCTGGCGATGCAGTCATCCACTATTTTGAGAGTCGCCGCCCNGGGGGCGTTCACGATGACCAGGTCCACCGGCTCCGGGACGTCAAGAAGGCTGGTATAGTTCTTTGTCCCGGTAGCTTCAATAGCCCTGGCGGTCTCTGGATTGACCTGAACGGAGTAGATTCTTCCCCGGTAGTTACTNCCGACACTGAGCCAGCGGCCTTTAGGACCGTCCCCTATCACAACCAGACACTGAGGGTTAAAAGCTCTATCTAACCGGGAAAATTCTACCTTCAATTTCCTGACGCTCTGAAATTCANATTCAATACAATAACGGACAGTGGGTGATCAACCCGCTGCCCTCTAAATGATTCGACCCCGAATAACCTGATACCTGTTTTGGACTGTTACGACTTTATGTCAAACGCTACNTGTTTACCGGCAGCTGAAGACTCCAGNGCCAGTTTATCCATCTCTATCTGCACCGGCATGGGATAATCGCCGGTAAAGCAGGCCAGACAGAAAATATCCTGGGGCAAAGCCACCGCTTTAATCAGACCATTAATACTCAAATAGCCAAGTGAATCAGCCCCGATACAATCCCTGATTTCATCGACGGTCTTTTTAGCGGCCAAGAGCTCGCGGTAAGTAGCCATATCAACACCGAAGAAACAGGGAAAACGGATGGGAGGGGCAACGATACGCATGTGAACTTCTTTAGCCCCGGCTTTTCTCAGCAGCTTTATCACGTGGGGGGTGGTGGTGCCGCGGACGATACTATCATCGACCAGAACTATCCGCTTACCCTCCAGCACCTGGGGCATGGTGTTATATTTCAATTTAACTCCAAGGTCTCTGATTCGCTGGTCAGGCTCAATAAAGGTACGCCCGACATAGCGGTTCTTCACCAGTCCTTCAGCCAGAGGAATTCCCGACTTCTGGGCATAACCAACGGCCGCGGCAATGGCTGATTCAGGCACACCCACCACCAGATCAGCATCTACCGGGTACTCCTCGGCCAGTCCGGCTCCCATAGCCTGACGGGCCTGGTAAAGTAACCGTCCGTCAATGGTACTGTCCAGCCGGGCAAAGTAGATATACTCGAAGATGCAGGAGGCTCTTCGCTCCGGATCTTCCCGGTAACTCTCCAGACCATTTTCCCCGATGGAAATTATCTCGCCCGGCTCAACATCACGGACTAAGGTGGCCCCGATGTGGTCCAGAGCACAAGTTTCCGAGGCTACCACCCAACCCCCGTTTATCTT
>NYYM01000009.1 GCA_002685815.1 Dehalococcoidales bacterium
CATTTATCATATATTCGATTGAGTGTTGCCACTGGACACAATTGCACATCTGTTCGGTGAGCTCTGCCTTTATCTCTTCGGCGGTAGTTAAGGGCTGTGCTGTCGTGTTGCCTATGATGGGAACCGACGGATCATGCAAGTCAAGACCGGCGAGTATCTCAAATAGCCCTTCCTTAGCCGGCAACATCATCGGGGAATGGAAAGCACCGCTTACCTCTAATGGAACGATACGGCTAGCCCCTCTGGCCTGAGCTAACTCGGCCGTCTTGGGCAAGTGTTCCATGGCTCCGCTGATTACCAGTTGCCCAGGGCAGTTGAAATTAGCGATCTGGGTGTTAGTTTTATTGCATACATCGACCAGAACATCTCCGTCCAGCCCGATTATGGCTACCATNCCACCGGGCTCTTTCAGCCCCGATTCGTACATCAGACGTCCTCTTTCCCGGGCCAGATGAACAGTAGCAGCAAAATCAAGCACGCCAGCCGCGGCCAGAGCGGTGTATTCACCAAGACTATGTCCGGCAACAAAAACAGGTGAAGGCAGACTTTCGGGGGCTGTTTCCTGAATTGCCGTCAGGCAGGCGAGGCTAACGGTTACCAGGGCGGGCTGGGCATTAATAGTCAGACGGAGCTCTTCGGCGGGTCCTTCAAAGCACAATTTAGACAATGAAAATCCCAAGGCTTCGTCTGCCTGGTCAAAGATGGTTCTGGCTGAAGGGAAGGTATCATAGAGATCACGCCCCATGCCCACAGACTGGGCCCCCTGTCCGGGGAAGAGATAAGCTACTTTCGTTGGCTCAGTCATACCCGTTCCTCCAATCAGAAACATCCGGGCCGGTGATTACTTTCTTACCCTCTCAGTTTGTGTTAGCTCTCATGCAACTCAAGCCAGTTTTTAATGAACTGCCGGATTCAGGATGATTTGAAGGTCGCACAAAGCCGCACCGGTAAAAACCACTCGTCCTTAGCTGGACTCTGAGGCAGAACTCTTGACCTCGATAACTTCTCTACCTTTGTAGCTGCCGCAAGCTCGACAGACCTGGTGGGGTAGTTTGGGACTACCGCACTGGGGACAATCAATTGAAGTTGGGGTAGATATGCCCAAGTGCTCACGTCTCTTACCCCGACGTGCCTTGGCGTATTTTCGCTTTGGTAAAGCTCCCATATTCTAGTCTGTTCCTCCCTGTTTCATTGGCGAGGCGTCGGTGTCAGTCAAAACCAGTTTGCTCAGTTCAGCCCAACGATGATCTTTCGCCACAGGCGGGCAATCACATTGGGCATGATTGAGATTAACCCCACAAGTGGGGCACAGCCCGGCACAGTCCTGGCGGCAAAGAGGCTTCATAGGAAAAGCCAGCAATCCATACTGACGTATCGCCTCGGTCAAGTTAATAATGCTATTCTCGTCAATTGTAAAACAGCCCGGTTCATCGGGTAAAGCCAAGGAAGCGCCACTCACTACATCTGCGGTAGGAAAATACTCCTCCTCGATATTCAGAGTCAATGGATAGTCAAACGGGCTAAGGCAACGGCTGCAAGTAAGCTCACTTTCTGTGTTCAATGATGCCGTGGCAAGAATACCCCGGTTGGTGCGCATCAGTTTCACCCTACCCAGCAGTGTATGGTCACAATCGTTGATATCAACAACCCCGTTCAACTCATATTCTCGCGTTGATCCAATGGATGATTTAAGCAGTTGGGATACGTTTAATTGTTCCATACTCCACCCACTTTGCTAGCATATGCTCCAAAACAAAACTGCTTCCCGGTGTCCCAGTTCACGTCCCAAGATAAGCANCTGACATTCATGAGACTGAGACTATTATACGTTGAGCCGGTCTCCGGCGTCAATCCAGTTTCATTAAAGAGGGTTCAGGCTATCCGCTCGACAAATAAAGAACCTCGACATNATGTCGAGGTTCTTTATAATTATTCGTCGCATCAACTCCGAGGGACTACTATTATGCCAGCCCCGGTTTTCTACCTGCAGTAATGACTAACTCAAATATCCGTCAGAACATTGTTTCCAACGGTACCAACCGACCTGAACTCAATGGTAATTCTCTATGTGGCTGAGTAAAGACCTGTTTGTAGCTAGTTTCGGAAAACTAACCTGCGCACTCGTCGAGGAACATCTGTTGCCCATCGGACTTGGAGCTTGAGTCGCTACTGCTGAGGGAGGATTCTAATTCCTTGATTTCGTTCTCAAGAACTGTTAGTAAAGAAGTACTGACCGAGTCTGAAGAACGACGTTTCTCAAGGTCCTCACGCTTTTCCTTGATTAGTTCCATAATTTCAGTGTCTGACATAGTTCACCTCCTTTTTCTGAGTCTATCACGTGTAAAAGCGCTTGTCAATAGCCCTATTTTACGAGTCGTGCTGTTGACACGTGTCTGACGCAGCGGATACAATGATGGCGTATTTCCATTATACATCTTGAAAGGAAGAATAGTATGCTCAAAGGATATATGGGGAAAATTCTATTTGTGAATCTTTCTACGGGAGAGATTAACGAGGAGGAGCCTGATGAGAGTCTGTACCGGGATTTTGTTGGCGGTCCCGGTATTGGAGCAAGGATTCTTTACAGCCGCCAGAAGGCTGGGGTGGATGCATTAGGCCCCGACAATATGCTTGGTTTCGTCACCGGTCCTCTCACCGGGACTCCTGCCAATACCGGAGCGCGTTACACGGTGGTCTGCAAGTCGCCCCTCACAGGTGGCTGGGGAGACGCTAATTCGGGGGGTATCTTCGGCCCGACTTTGAAATTTGCCGGTTATGACGCCGTCTTTTTCACCGGGATAGCGGAAAAGCCGGTCTACTTATTCGTTGATAACGGCAAAGCTGAATTGAGAGACGCCGCTCATCTCTGGGGCAAAGACGCATACGAGACAGAGAGCGTGCTGCGAAAGGAATTAGGCAAAGGAACGGAGGTGGTTTGCATCGGCCAGGCCGGTGAGAAATTATCTCTTATCTCTTGCATTATTACCGAGAAGGGAGCTGCCGCCGGACGTTCAGGCGTGGGGGCGGTGATGGGCTCCAAGAATCTGAAAGCAGTGGCGGCCAAAGGGGACCAGAAAGTTCCCATCGCCGACACTGACACGGCTAACAAGCTGAGAAGAGANCATGTAAAAACGATGAGGCAGCCGGGAGCCGACGGCGTTTCATTCATAGAGCGGTTCCACAGATACGGTACTTCCAGTATGGCGCCCCGCTCTGCTCACTCGGGCGACACTCCCGTGAAAAATTGGGCTGGTGTTGGAGTGGTTGATTTTCCTGATTCGGCCGGACTCAGCGGCGACATCGCCATAGCCAATCTGGACAAGAGAATAGCCTGCTGGCATTGCCCCATCGGTTGTCAGGCCGGCCTTAAAGAAGGTAACGGGGAATATGACTACCCGGCGGGTACCCGTCGGCCGGAGTATGAGACACAGGCTTCGTTTGGGACGATGTGCCTCAACAATGACGCTGAGTCTATCGCGATGGCTAATCATATCTGCAATGCTTACGGCCTGGACACTATCTCAGCCGGTTGCGCTATTGCCTTCGCTATAGAATGCTACGAGAACGGTCTCATTACCAAAGAAGATACCGATGGCATCGAACTGACTTGGGGCGATCACCGGGCTATCGTAGATATGACTTGGAAACTGGCCAAGAGGGAAGGTTTTGGTGATATCCTGGCCGATGGAGTAAAAGTGGCCGCTGAAAAGATCGGCAAGGGGTCGGAAGAGTATGCAGTGCACATAGGGGGCCAGGAGCTTGGCATGCATGATCCCAAGCTGGTCAACCGTCCGGGGACAAGTCCGGCCTCNCGTTACCAGATGGATGCCACACCGGGACGTCATACGGCCGGTTTTGGACCCAGCGGTTTTCGGGGCCACATTATAAACGCCGGGGGTGTTTGTTCGTTCGGGTTTTTTGGAGCTCGGGGCGGCCCTGATTTCGTAGAAAAGTTTATGACCGCAGTTACCGGTCTGGATCGCTCCATGGACGAGTTGTTAAAAGACGGGGAGAGAATTGCTAATATCAGACACGTCTTCAACCTTCGTGAAGGTATAAATCCCATTGANATAGCGGTGCACTCCAGGATAATCGGTGACCCGCCTCAGGAAGAAGGTCCTCTAGCCGGAGTGAGAGCCGACATCGAGGCTCAAGACTACTGGAACCTGGGAGCCCTGGACTGGGACCGGGTAACGACCAAGCCAAGCAAGAAGAAACTGCTGGAACTGGGGCTTGATGACGTAGCCGAGGACCTCTGGCCTCCGGAACCACCGCCCAGACCGAGACCATAATCAAGGAGAAACTGAGAGGTACCCGTGTGCCATGATAAAGTGCATAGTTGAGATGTACGGCTTATCACGCGAGGTTAGCGGTGTGCAGCAGGTTGAGATAAAGTTGGAGGGCGGGAACAGTCTCCGTGATGCCGTCGCTGCACTGAGACGTGAAATCCCTTCACTGGATGGCAGCGTTATCCGTCGCGGGGAAGACCGCCTGGAGGACGACGGGGCTTTTAATATTAACGGACATTTTTACCTCGATCATGAAGAACTCAAACTGGAAGACGGTGACCATCTTCGGCTGCTTAGCCTGGCTACAGGTGGATAACGGCTAATCAGTTATCCATTGNCCGGCAGGCTTCCGGCCGATAAAGAAGGCCCTTTCAGATTCTGTTGTCAGTTGTATCAGGTCTCTCTTTATGTCACAGGCGCAGGCTTGAATCTCGGTAAACCCGGCCTGCTTCAGTGTCTCGACTACTTCAGGCTCTGAGTAACACCTCTGGGTAAGAGTGAAGTCAGAACGTTGCCAGACGTTTCCCTCAGAGAAGATAGTAGCCTCGAATTTGGCTCTCCGTTCTCGCGGGTGGTAGCTTGAACGGATAACACAGACATGGTCATCTTCAACGATGTTAAAGTCATAGTTCCAATCGGTCTTGAAACCTGCCTCCATGTTCAGGTCGAACAGAAACAAACCACTTGGCCGCAAAGCGGCCCTCACGTTATCGAAAACAGATTTTAACTCTCCTAGTTCCAAAATGTGGTTGAGGCTATCAAAAGTGGAGATAACAGCCTGGTAGGTGTCAGGCTGCTCAAAAGTGCGGGCATCGGCCATGATAAACTCGCTGTCAGGGGCATTTTCGCGGGCAAACCGCAGCATTTCTGCTGATCCATCCAGTCCGGTTACCTGGTAACCCTGACCGGCAAGCACCCGGACCAGTTGTCCCGTGCCGCAACAGAGGTCAAGAATACAGGAGTTCGGGGGAATGTACCTCAGTACGTGGTCCTCCAAGATTGGGAAAACCAGCGGAATGAAATGATTACCCCAGTGCTGGTTGTAGACCCGGGCGAACGGGTCGTAGTCCGAATAGCTGCTCATTGGTCTCAGCTTTTCAGTTTTTCCACCAGCATCGGCACCACTTTGAACAGGTCGCCAACAATGCCGTAAGTGGCGATTTCGAAGATAGGAGCTTCGGCGTCGTTATTAATAGCCACAATGCATTCTGACGTCTGCATACCTGCCATATGCTGCACCGAGCCGGAGATGCCACAGGCAATGTAGAGCTTGGGACGTACCGTCTTTCCTGTCTGCCCCACCTGATGCGAGTAGGGAATCCAGCCATCGTCAACAGGGGGACGGGAAGAACCGAGGGCGGCCCCAAGCGTCTTGGCCAGTTCTTCAATCAACTGGAAATTCTCGGGTTTTCCCAGTCCTCTGCCCCCGGAAACGATAATATTGGCATCTTCAATTTTGATCCTTTCTGCCAAATCTTCAACGAACCTGAGCAGTTTTGTTTTTGAAGTAACGCTCTTTTTGTCAAAGTCTACCTTTATTATTTCACCCTTTCTTCCCTCCAGTTTGGTCTTAGCAAAGACCCTGGGGCGGACTGTCGCCATCTGGGGTCTACTTGCCTGGCAGATTATGGTTGCCATAATGTTGCCACCAAAGGCTGGTCTGGTCTGGAGGAGCAGTCTCTTCTCGGTATCAATTTCCAGGGCAGTGCAATCGGCGGTAAGCCCGGTTTTCA
>NYYM01000010.1 GCA_002685815.1 Dehalococcoidales bacterium
TGAAATGAAGACTAATGATCTGGAAAATGCCTTGGACGAACTTCTGGCGGGTAAGTCAGTAAGTACACCCTTGACCAATCCAATTGGATGTAATGTAAAGTGGGAAGGGGAAGAAGAACATTGGATGCCAGCCGAAGCGTGCGATTTGGTCTAGTGGTACCCTACAGATAGTAAACAAGGAATTAGGGGAGCAGTACTGCTCCCCTAATTCCTTGTATATCAAAACGGATCGCAACTGGGGAATACATACGTCCCATTTTACTTTTTTGGAAATCACTAGATAGGATAACGCCAGATTATGTTGCTCCTGAGAACCCACTTCAACAACAGAACGAATTCCTGACTTACCCAAGTGAACGATTAAGCGCGTTGCGCCACGACAACACATTCGTATCGCGCACGCCATATTGACATACATTCGCACTTAGTACTACCCTACAGGTCTATAGCATCCATTTCTACCTATGAAGGTCTTGATATCAGACAAGAGAAGGCACATTTGCAGGCATTTTACAATCCGCTCGCATCTGTCGGGATGAGCGTATTGAGTTGGAGTTTAGGGATTGACACTCCCCTTTTTATTCCTGCATGGCTTGATTTAGTTCCAGTCCGGCGACAATGATGGCCAGGTGGGAGAGGGCCTGATGGAAATTACCGAGAGCTTCACCGGAAACGGGGTCTACCATCTCTGAACAGAGTTTCAACTTTTTAGTGTAACCGAGCAATTGTTCATAAAGCGTTTCGGCCTCTGAAACCCGTCCCAGCCTGAC
This sequence comes from Dehalococcoidales bacterium, assembly GCA_002685815.1. Lineage (GTDB taxonomy): Bacteria > Chloroflexota > Dehalococcoidia > Dehalococcoidales > UBA2162. The sequence continues at coordinate 771 of NYYM01000010.1, forward strand.
AAAGTTTCTAACCAGCCAGAATGAGCACCAGAGAAACATCCCTTCACCGCAGCAGGCAGGAGATCTATGTTTCAAATATGGCCATAGCACGAGCCATGTTTGAAACAACGTCTACATCAAAGGGACAGTTCGCTATACAAATGCTACACTCGGTGCAGTCCGAAGCCTTAGCTGATAGCGCTTCATAGTCCAACGCAATACTTTCGGTCATTCCATATTCAACTGTATCTGTTAATCTTATGATTGTCCCAATATCGATTCCAACAGGGCACGGTAGACAATGGTTGCAATACATACAACTGCCTTTTAGATTCCACACCGGAAGTTCACTTATTACGCTGTAGTCTTTTTCTCCTTCCGTTGCATCCAGGAAAGCTAAAGCAGCTTTCATCTCTTCTCTATTCTTGCACCCCGGCACTACGGTGCAAACGCCAGGTTGTGAAAGAGCATAATGGACACACTGAACAGGTGTTAACGCAACAGTGTCCGGATCTACTTTTGTTATAAGATGACCTGCCGCAAACGGCTTCATGCCAACAATTCCTACTCCGTACAAGGAACAATTGTGATACAACTCTTTTCGATCCAATGCAAATGTATTCTCTGATATATCGGGCTTACCGACAAAGTTAGCCTTCTCCAAAGTTTCTAATTTCCCTTCATCGCTTTTCNTAGTATCGAATGCTGGATTTACGGGAAACATAAGAAGATCAATATGGCCGCTTTTCACTGCTGCCAAGGCAATTGAGGGGTTGTGTCCGCTCATTCCTATAAAACGGGCTTTACCTTCTTTTTGCAGTCGTTTTGCTAACCCATAGATCCCTCCTGTACCGAAAACTTTTTCATAGTCATCAATCTCATCAACGAAATGCAACATTAGCACATCAATAAAATCTGTTTGTAGTCTCTTCAGGAGGTCATCAAAGAACTCTCGGCAAATTACCTCGTCTCTAGTTCGATAGTATTGGCCCGTTCCGAATGCGGAGCCCAAGTGACCGGCGATCAAAACGTCATGTCTTTTGTTTTTCAGAGCAAGGCCGAAATTATCGCGAACGTCAGGAGAGGCCATGAACAAATCGATATAGTTCACTCCATGGCCTAGCGCCTCATGCACTACTGAAATGACTGTATCCCTTGAAGCATATTCCAGATATTCCGCACCTAATCCTACAATACCAACATCAACTGCTTTTCTTCCTAATTTCCTATATTCCATCGCCCAACTCCTATTGCAAATCATGATTACTAGGTGTATTTGGCAGAATTGTATCATAATTCTACAGACTTCGACGCTACTCGGTATTGACCTGACTAAGGTACTTTCCGTACCAGACAAGGTTGCTTATCGCCTTCACGGCCCTATTGATTGAGGGAAATGTGGGCATTTGCTCTTCTTGTAGCTTATGATAAAACTGCGTTCTTGGCCTGAACGATGGTGAATCACAGAGTATCACCGGTTTCTGGTGAATATCCATCAGTTCGATAACTTTGCCCATTCCGTCTGACTCATGTTTCTCCTGAGCATCTAGCCAGGAAACTACCTGAGGTGCCATTTTATCTCCTATGGCCATCTTACTCGTTGGAACGCTCAGGGCGAGCACGATGTCAATATCCGGGTCCCCCATTAACGTAAGGAGGCATGGCACGGTTTGAGTCGTGGAAAAGATAGTATCCACCGGATTTGTTCGGGGCCATATTGCCGGCAGGAGCGAGTCTAGNTTTTTTGTGGTGCCCGGAGACAAAGGGGCAACATCCAGCCCTTGCTGAGAGCAAGCGTCAGTGGCTAGTACTCCGGGACCACCACCCTGAGAAAGTATGGTGACCTTATTTCCTCGTGGCAACGGTAAACGCAGTAGTGCCCCGACCGTATCAATTACTTCTTCAATGCTATGCGTTTCTATTACCCCGGCTTGCTTAAAGGCAGCGCTGTATATTTGACGGTCTCCGGCCAGATTTGCCGTATGGGAATTGACCGCCCGCGCTCCGGCGTCTGTGTATCCTGATTTCAATGCTACAATAGGTTTCCTTNCCGCAATTCTCTTGGCAAGTTCGTAGAACCTTCTTCCCTCTCTCAGACCCTCCATATATGCGACGATTATCTCCGTATCATCATCATCGGCAAGATATTCCAGGAAGTCCTCCAGTCGAAGNTTGACTTCATTCCCGGTGCTGATGAACTTACTGAAACCGATTCCCGCAGCTACTCCCCCCGTAACAATATTGCCTCCCACATTGCCACTGTGTGATATCACCGAAACCGGTCCTTTTCTTTCCGGTTTTAATAGGCAGACAGTTAGATCAGAAAAGGTGTTNAGGTATCCAAGACAATTTGGCCCCAAAACTGGTATATTAGCTTTGTCAGTAAGCCGTTGCAACTCCTGCTGTATTTTGGTTCCCTCTTCTCCATGCTCGCTAAAACCGGCGGTAACTATTGCCAGGGCTTTAACTTCTTTCTTCAAACACTCTATCACCACTTCAAGCGTTGCTTGGACCGGTATCGCGATGACCCCCAGATCTACCGGTCCCGGAATATCGAGTACGCTTGCGTAGCTCTTGCGATTCTTAACCGCAGTAGTATCTCTGTTTACCGTATAGACTTCCCTGGAAGAGGTAGTGGTTAAGACACGCTGCATAATCCTGTTGCCCCATTTGCCATACTGGTCAGAAGCACCGATTATCGCTACGGATTCAGGATTGAAAAAACAATCGAATTGTTCTCTGGTAAACCTGCCCAATTTCATCTCCTCTAGGTTAGGATTTCTTGGATTGGAGTAGTTTGTGAACAAGAATCCCGGCTCACCCCATAATAATGCGCGAAGAGAAGAGGTGCAAGCAAGCAGTCGAAAGTTGGAAACAAATGTGTTCTCTCGTACTGTCACAAATCAAGTATATGATTTCGCCGGTTCTACTATTTTGTTGGTCTGAAATGTTGTTCCTTTTTCTTTGCTAATAGCCAATGTTAAATCTAGACAATCTGTTACTGAAATCATGTCTACAAAGAAAAGTCAAAGAAAAGGAACTTTTTACCTTGAGTTAAAAAGGATGAGAAGCAACTGGGCTTCCCACCCTTATTAAATTCACCGGCAGAATTCTTCCGTTTCGAAAGCAGAAGAACTATTTGTTACTTCTTGTATAGAATATCGGCACCAACAGCAGGGCGGCCATTGAGGAAACAACCATAGCCACCCACATCACCGACGCGGCCTGGGTGTGAATCATCAAAGGCGAGAAGAACAGGGCGGAGTAGCCGATGGCCAGCCCGAATGCATTGGCCACCACCGGGCGGGCAACATTGGATAGGGCGCTGGAGACTGAAGCCTGCCGGTCCATTCCCTGCCCCCGGTAATAGTAAATCCCGGAAATAACATGAATGGAGTAGTCAACTCCCACGCCAATAGCCATTGCTGACAGGGTGGCCGTCATCACATTAAGTTGAAAGTCGGTTATTACCAGCATACCCAAGATTGCCGAGATCGTAATCACGATAGGTAACAACCCGGCTAAAGCGGCGGTGATGCGGTGCAGAGTGACCCACAGCATAATAAAAATCAGGACCAGGGCCAACCCCAGACTCTGAACCTGGCTTTTAACGACCAGGCTGTTCATCTCTTCGAACAGCACCGGCATTCCGGTAATCGTCCGGATTATGTCACTGTTGTCAGCGGTAAATTGCTCAATCAGGCCGATGTCTTCTCCGGTGAGGCCTTCGGTGCGCACCATCATTCTGAGACCGTCGGCAGAAATCCAGGCGCCTATTTCATCACCGCTGATCTGTGAACTCAGCTGCTGTAAAACGGCCATATCTGCCGGGTAGGCGTCCGTCCCCGTTACCATCCGGTTCATTCCCATCAGTAAATCCAGAATAGAAAATACGCTCTTCACCCCCGGCACCTGCTCCAGTTCTCTCTCCGTTGCCAGTACCTTGGTGGCAAAGTCAGTGTCCAGTAGAGAAGCCTGCCCCGTAGGAGCAATTATTTCACCGGTTAAGGGCATAACGCCACCGAAATTTTCCTCCACCTTGGCAAAGGACTGTCTTATTTCAGAGCTTTCCTTGAAAAACATTAACTGGTCCGAAACTACGTGGAGCCGGGGGATAAAGATGGCCGTGATAACCACGATACCGCTAAAAATCATCGGAATTAGCAATCGGCGGCGGGTGGCTTTGATAACCAGTTTGTTCAGCCAGTTTTCTCCGGTCTGCTGCCGCTTCTCCGGCAACTTGAAGCGGGAGAGCAGGGCCGGGACGAAGAAGAGAGACAGGAAACCGGCAAAGCCGATTCCCAGGGTCACGTAGCTGCCCATCTGGCGCATTGAAGTAACATCGGTCCAGACCAGGGAAATGAAACCGGCCATAGTGGTGATGGTGGCTAAGAATATGGGTGTGCCAACCACGTTCATAGTCTCAACGGTCAGTTCCCGCCGGTCCGGGTACTTCCCCATATTGTCCAGAAAGTGGCTCACATAATGAAGCCCGTAGGCGGAACCGATGACGATGATGAAGATTGGAATGATGATGGACACCAGATTCAGCTGCTGCCCGCTCCAGAACACCGTACCAAAGGTCCACAGTGCGCCGATACCGGCGGGTGCAATTGCCAGAACAGTAAACCTGAGGTGCCTCAGAGCCAGGTAGAAAATCAACACAATCAGCAGTATTGCTATCGGAGGAAGGAAGATAACAATACTCACCAGGTATCCCCAGATGGTGTCCTTGATAATTTCGTTCCCGGCCATGGAGATGGTCAGATGGCTATCTTCACCTATATCTCTGAGGGCCGTAATAACCTCGTCCGCCGGGGCGTCCGCCTCCAAACCGGCCACCAGCATGGTGTGGCGGCCGTCCTCAGCCAAGAACTGGTCCGTCCGAAAATATTTGTTTTCAATAAAGTCCCGCAGGGGTTCGTACCGCGCCTGAATAAACTGCTCGTTGATGCTAATAACTTGCGGACCGGCGGTAAACTGGGCGGGGAAAAAACTCTGCACCATGGCGATGCCGTCCAGGGCGGCTATTTCCTGCTGCAGCCGGTAAATATCAAGCATACTCTCCCGTTCCAGCAGGGGACCGTCTCCCTCCACAAGGACGGAAATAGTTTCATTGCTCTGGTACTTATCATTCAGTTCATTGAAGGCTTCCGCTTTGGGGTTTCCCTCCGAGAAGAAAGCCAGGAAATCGGTGTCTATGTCAAAACGGATAAAAGAGACCAACGACACGATGTTTAACAGGATAACACCTGCGATTATTAGTTTGGAATGGTCATAGACGAATCCACCGATTCTCTTCATAATTACCTCCTGCGCCCACGCGTTTTACTTTTTCTGGAGACCGGTTAATATAAATGTATGGGTTACCTCGCTCTAGGTCCCAGAAATAATGCAAATTACCATTTTGGTATATTGATCACGTCCACGTGGTCATCCCGATGTTCGCAGAGCGGCAGGTAAAATGACTCCATCTATAACGGAAGTTTCGTTACCAGATTTCCAGCGTAAGATCCAGCTGACCTCATTTGCTTCAGAGCACGGCCAGTGGATGAATATCAAGTATCGGAATCACCTGCATCCCTCTCCTGGGGCGGTTTTATGTTTCTGAACATAAAATAGAGAGACAGGTCATAACTGATTTTCAATACCGCGCTGCCGACGAGGGGAGCGGTGGCCGATAGCAGCTGCCACACCAGTGTTCCAACAAGCGGACCGACCGTGCCCGCAATGCTGCGCCCGACGATGTGAATGCTGGCCATAGCTACCCTTTCGTGAGGCTGAACGATGGACATCGTATAGGAGTCGCGAGTCGGCACGTCCATCATGCTGAAAAAAGCGCGCAGCTGCCAGAATATTATCGCCAGCCAGGCTGCCGGAGCAAAAGCGGCTCCTATGAGGAAAAGACTGGCCGGGATGTGGGTAAATACCATCGTATTGATAAGGCCGATACGGTTAGCAATTTTTGCCGCTGCCCACAGAGAGATGGCCGCCAGTAAGCGTGAAACAAAGAAGACAAGGGCAAGGTCCTGAAGATCCATGCCGAACCTGGTGTAGAACCAGTAAGCCGCCAGACCCTCCATAAATAGGGAACCCGCGAAGTGGTCAAGACTAAACAGGCCGGTCAGGGTGAAGATGAGCCTTCGTGAAGGAAGGCGTAAAGGGTTGGCCCAGCTCTGACCGCTTACGCTGGACTCAACTCTTGAAGAAAGCAAGGTGTAGAGTAACCCTCCCGCGACAAGAAAAACGGCAAAGCCGCCAAATATTATTCTATAGGAATTAATTTCACCTATTCCAAAGCTGTCCTGAAGAATAACCGGCAAACTTATTGCCAGGGCCCCCAGAGCCGTGCCGACCAGGGCGGCAATACGGTAAATGGCAAAAAGGTCTGTCCGCTTTTCCTCCGGGGCTGTCTCGGTGATGCTGGCTTGCTCCAGGGGCCCTGTCGGGCCCATCACCGGCCCCCCGCTGATACTGCCCAGGAAGGCAATGAACAACAGGGGAACAAAGCTGTCAAAGAATATCAGAGCCACTCCGGCCCCTGCCGAAAGCAGGGAAAAGGTAACCAGCAACCGGCGTCGCCCTATTCTTTCCGAAATTAGACCGACAATAACGGTAAAGACCGCGGAACCGGCAACCCCGGCGCTGAGAAAAGCTCCTATCTGGACCAGGCTGAAGCCGAGCTTCTCCAGGTAAATAGCCATCAGAACGGCTACGGTGCTCCGGGCGAAGGTGGATATTGCCCGGCTGGCCATAATCAGCTTGCCGTCTCGATTTATCCAGTGAAAAAAGAACCTGTTTCTCATAGCCATCCAGCCAAACAATTACGGGGTAATATCCCCGGCAGTACCGTCATTATATATTGTCGAGAATTTATTTGGAACAGGCTTAGTTGCATTTAAGAATTCATCCCTTTTTACTCTCCAACCGCGTAGCTAAACGGTATCACCCACGAGTACTCATGGTAGGACAAACATCCCGATGTTTGGATTGGTGAACCGACCGATTTCTCATTTTGTTAGTTTATACACCAGTTATGATATTATTACTGCAGGTCACAACAAAGGATAATGAATGAAAGAATTGTTCCGTGATAAAACAAGAGATAAGTTAACCCAGAACTTTAACTCACTGGGTATTGCTGCTGTCCTGTCTGAACGTAATCGAGTAGAAGAAAAAGTCGAAAACTCATGGTACCAACGTTCTCTAGGGATTATTGATATACCGGAAGGATTAGTCAAATGGATAAATATCTTGAAAAGGGACGGGAGTAAAAACAGCCCTCCTCGATGGTGGGTAATATTTGGAATACCTGATGAAAGACCTGTTCCAGATCATAAAGCGGTTGATATTAAAACAATACGGGAAAAAACCTTCCCAATATTCGGTAAGGTTGTCGATGTGGTCTGGAAAGGTACTGATTTTGGTACCGGCCTGATTGAAACACTTTCCAGCGATGAAGCTGTAAAAAACCTGGCAATAGATATTGGAAACTTGACCCTTCACAGTTATACCAAGGAATTCAAAGGATGGACATTACAGGTAGACAGGCGAATAAAACTGACAAACGAGGATTGGATAGCCATTCAGAAGACAGCTGAGTATATCCTCTCAACCGCTCGGATTCTGTAGCTAAATACCTTCATATATAAAGACTATTCATTCTTTCTCATAACTGTACTGATAATTCAAACGGTATCGCCCACGAGTACGCATGATCCATCTGTGCTGAGCCATCAATTCGCTGACATTGTGAAACGTGCCGGGATCGAGCACCTGAGGTTCCACGACCTTCGGCACACCTTTGCCTCTCTGGCCCTGATGCGGGGGGCGAAACCGAAGGTAATTAGTGAGGCCCTGGGGCATTCCTCAATCGCCTTTACAATGGATGTTTACTCCCATATAATCGAAGGGATGCAGTCGGAGATGATGGCCCTGCTGGATGACGTCCTGCCGTCGGCAGTCACCAACGTCAAACGAACGTCAAAGGGCACCGAAGTCTCCATCTTTCACTAGTAAGGCCGG
>NYYM01000011.1 GCA_002685815.1 Dehalococcoidales bacterium
GGTTATACAACCAGTATCAGGTCTCTAACCCAGGGCAGAGCTTCGCACTCTATGGAGTTTTATCACTATCAGGAACTGCCGGCTGGACTGGTAGCTCAACTTGCAGAGCAGGTGGGAATTAAGGGATATGCCTAAACAGAAGATTCGTATCAAGATAAAGGGTTTTGACCATAAACTGGTTGACCAGGCTGCCGAGCAAATCGTGGATACTGTAGAACGTACCGGAGCCGTTATTTCCGGTCCGGTGCCTTTGCCCACCCACATTCAGAAGTTCAGCGTTATCCGCTCCCCGTTCAAGGATAAGGACTCACAGGAACAGTTTGAAATTCGGACCCATAAGCGTCTCATCGATATCATTGAGACGAGCTCCAAAACTATTGATGCTCTCACCGGGTTGAATCTGCCCTCAGGAGTTGAGATAGATATTAAACTGTGAAAAGCATTTTTTGAAGTAGGGTAAGAGGAATGGCCGCAAGAATCATTGGTAGAAAGCTGGGTATGACCCAGATATTCCGGGAAAATGGCAAGGCAGAGGCAGTGACCGCTGTTGAGGCTGGTCCCTGCGTTGTGATACAGGTCAAAACTGTTGCCAAGGATGGATATGATGCCGTTCAGCTTGGGTTTGGTGAGGTGAAACGGCTTAAATCTCCCCTGCGGGGGCATCTCAAGGGACTGGGAGAGTTCAGGTATCTCCGGGAATTCCGGATGTCTGAGCCCGAAACTGCTGAGGTTGGAGATAAAGTGGATGTCAGCGTCTTCAAAGAAGGCGATATGATTGATGTTACCGGCGTCTCGAAGAGCAAGGGCTTTGCCGGGGTGGTAAAACGGCATGGTTTTGCCGGCGGGCCTAAAACTCACGGGCAATCCGACCGGCATCGGCACCCGGGTTCGATTGGGGCGACAACCTCTCCGGGCCGGGTATTGAAAGGCACTCGCATGGCGGGGCGGATGGGTCATGACCGGGTTACGGTGCGTCGTCTGGAAGTTTGTGCAGCTGATGCTGACCGTAATCTTTTGATGATCAAAGGGGCCCTACCTGGGGGTAAAGACGGGCTATTATTGATAAAGAAATCAGGTAAAGGGGAGTAAGGTAGTGCAGATTTCTGTTCATAACCTCTCCGGAGAAGTAGTTGACCATATCGAAGTTAGCGAACGGGTCTTTGGTGAGCCGTTTAACGAATCGGTGGTGCATCAGGCGATGGTAAGACAGCGGGCTAACGCCAGACAAGGAACGGCCAGCACCAAAACCCGTGGCGAAGTTAAGGGCACCACCAAGAAGCTGTTTCGTCAGAAGGGCACCGGGGGTGCCAGGGGCGGCAGCGTGACGTCGCCGTTACGCCGGGGAGGCGGTGTCGTCTTCGGTCCTAAACCAAGAAGCTACCGGCAGGCAATGCCCAAGAAAATGCGTCAGTTAGCCTTAAGGTGTGTTCTATCGGGGAAAGTTAGGGATGAGGAAATAATCGTTCTGGAGCAACTGGATTTTGAGCAGCCCAAGACCAAAGAGATGGCGAAGATCCTGACGGCCCTGGGGGTGAGTTCATCGGCCCTTATCGTTACCGCCGAGACGGAGGAAAATGTGGTGAAATCAGCCCGTAACCTGTTGAAGATCAAGACAACTCCGGCCAACTTGCTTAATGTGGTTGACATCCTGAATCACAGAAGATTATTGATGACTGTGGCTTCAGTGCGTAATGCAGAAAAGCTGTGGGGGGAGAAGGTATCAGGGGGAGAGAGCAATGCACCTTTATGAAGTGTTGCGGCGTCCGCTGATAACTGAAAAGTCTACCGCACTTCAGATGTTGAATAAATACGCTTTTGAAGTGGCCAAGGACGCTAACAAGCCGATGATTAAACAGGCGGTGGAGAAGGCATTTGATGTCGAGGTTACCGCGGTTAATGTGATAGTAGTACGGGGTAAGAGGCGAAACAGGGGACGGCAGCAACTTCCTGCCCATTCCTGGAAAAAGGCGATAGTTACCCTTAAGCCGGGAGACACGATAGAGTTCTTCGAGGGCGCCTGACGTGACAGGAGGCGGGACGGAGTATGAATTTAGGGAAATAATTCGTAGTTAGCTGAGAGTGAATTGTTTCAAACGTTATGTCAACGTGTGTGGACAATAGTCAAATTAAGTGACAAGAGTCATAAGATAGCGGAAGAGGGAATCTGGTTACTAAACTGAGGAGATTGCATTAGAAGGTGGCAGTAAAGATATTTCGTCCAACTTCTCCGGGCAGGCGGGGCATGACCGGGGCGACTTTTGAGGAGATAACCAAAAGTAAGCCGGAAAAGTCTCTGACCTTACCTCTTAAGAAGAGAGCCGGGCGTAACAGCCAAGGCCGGATAACGGTGCGCCACCGGGGTGGTGGGGCCAAACGGAAACTGCGCATTATTGATTTCAAGAGGAATAAGCCGGGCGTGCCGGGCAGGGTGGCGGCCATAGAGTATGATCCGAACCGATCAGCCCGTATCGCTCTAATCTTCTATGTTGACGGAGACAAGCGTTACATTCTGGCTCCTTCAGGGCTTAATGTCGACGATTTTATCAAGGCGGGCGAGGATGCCGAAATTAAACCGGGTAATGCCTTGCCACTGAAGTTGATTCCGAGTGGCACGATGATACATAATATCGAGTTGCAAGTGGGGAAAGGGGCCCAGTTGGTGCGGAGCGCCGGACTGGCCGCCCAGTTGGTTGCCCTGGAAGGCGATTACGCCCTGATCCGCTTACCTTCCGGCGAAACCAGACGAGTTCTCAGTACCTGTATGGCTACCGTCGGACAGGTGGGTAATTCCGACCACCAAGGTATTAAGCTGGGCAAAGCGGGTCGTGCCCGTTGGCGAGGCTGGCGACCCACGGTTAGAGGTTCGGCCATGTCTCCGCGTGACCATCCTCACGGTGGTGGGGAAGGCAGAAGTCCGATTGGCATGCCCGGACCTAAGACGCCTTGGGGCAAACCGGCCCTGGGCTACCGAACTCGCAAACCTAAGGCTTCGGATAGACTGATTGTTAAGCGTCGGGGGAGTAAGTAGTAATGTCAAGGTCAACAAAAAAAGGGCCGGCCCTTGATCCCAAGCTGATGAAGAAGGTGGTGGCCCTCAATAATTCCGGTGAGAAAGCAGTAATAAAAACCTGGGCGCGCTGGTCTACTGTTGTGCCTGAGATGGTCGGGTTGACGATCGGGGTGCATGACGGCCGGCGGCACGTGCCTATTTTCATTACTGAGAATATGGTGGGGCATAAGCTGGGAGAGTTTGCCTTAACCCGGACCTTCCGGGGGCACATCTCCAGGGCCGAAAGGACCAGTCAGGTAAGAAGGAGATAGGGGCTGGACTACGATGGAAGTAAGAGCAGTATCTAAGAATACGGGAATAACGGCTCGTAAAATGCGTTTGCTGGTGGACATGGTGCGGGGAAAGAAGGTGGATGAAGCCCTGACCGCCCTCAAGTTTACGCCTTCGCCATCGGCCAAAATTGTGGCCAAGGTGATAAAATCGGCGGCAGCTAACGCTGAGAGCGTTTTTCAAATGTCCCCAGAGGACTTGAAGATTACCAGGATATATGCGGATGAGGCACGAACTATGAAGAGATTTCGGGCCCGGTCACGAGGGCGAGCCAGCCATATCCTGAAGCGGTCCAGTCATATTACGGTTATTGTTAGCGAGCAGGTGAGTTAATGGGACGTAAAGTTCATCCGGTAGGTTTTAGAATCGGGGTGATACGTGATTGGCAGGCCAAGTGGTATGCCGACAAGCATTACTCGGAGTTCTTACAGGAAGACCTGAGACTGCGGGGAGGCATCCAGTCCCGGTACGGGGCGGCTGCTGTGTCTCTGGTGGAGATAGAGCGCCAGGCAAAAAAGGTATCGATAACTATCCATACCGCCCGCCCAGGTATCGTCATCGGACGAGGCGGACAGCGAGTCGATGAAACCAGGACTTACCTTGAGAAACTGGTGGGTAAGAGAGTCCAATTGAATATTCAGGAAATTCAACGGCCCGAGCTTGATGCTCAACTGGTGGCCAAACAAATAGCCGAGCAGATCGAGCGCCGGGTCGCTTACCGCCGGGCCATGAAACAGACCACCCTGCGCACGATGCAGGCCGGGGCCAAGGGAATGAGAGTCAGTTGCTCTGGCAGATTGGGTGGGGCCGAGATAGCCCGCCGTCTGACCATGCATGAAGGTCAGGTGCCTTTACACACGTTGCGGGCCGATATTGATTATGGTTTTGTCGAAGCCCGTACCGCCATGGGCAGAATCGGGGTAAAGGTCTGGATATACAAAGGCGATATTTTGCCCGAAGCTAAGGTGGAGGAAGAAGAGGAAGCCATAGCCGCCGTCAAACCGGTTGAGGAGGCTACGGAGGAGGTCGAGGCGGCCGAAGAGGTAACCGCGGTCCCGGTGGCCGAGCAGGCCAGTCCGGCAGCGCTGGAAGAGGCTAGCGCCGAGGTAGCGGAAGAGAAACCTGCTGAGGCAGTTGAGGAAAAACCAGTCACGCCGGCCAGAAGACGGACGAGGGCAGTGGCCCCGGAAGAGGCTAGCGCCGAGGTAGCGGAAGAGAAACCTGCCGGGGAGCAGAGGGAGGATAATGTTACAACCTAAGCGAGTAAAATTCCGCAAGAGTCATAAAGGGCATCGTCGGGGGAAAGCTAACTCAGGAAGTACCATCAGCTTTGGTGATTATGGCCTGCAGGCGATGGCCGCTTGCTGGCTTACCGCCCGCCAGATTGAGGCGGCTCGTCGGGCTATGACCCGCTCTATTCGCCGTGGCGGAAATGTCTGGATAAGGGTGTTTCCCGACAAACCGGTTACAAAGAAGGCCGCGGAGACCCGGATGGGCTCTGGTAAAGGCGCCCCGGACCATTGGGTGGCGGTGGTCAGNCCGGGGAGGATCCTGTTTGAGATGACCGGCGTCAACGAGGCAGCCGCGAAGGAGGCAATGCGCCTGGCTTCTCACAAGCTGCCCATCGATACTAAATTTGTAGTCAGGGCGGCCGGTGTAGCTGCAGACAATGAAAATCCAGTTGGAGCCGGCGCAGAATGAAGGCCAGAGAAATTCGAGACCTTAATGCCGAAGACGTGGCCAAACAGCTGGAAGAGGCNCGCAAGGAGCTTTTTGAGCTTCGTTTTCGCATGGCTACCAGACAACTGGTAAATCACCGCGAAATCCGAGCGGTTAAGAAGACGATTGCCAGGCTGATGACTATAATGAAGGAGAGAGAGCTAGGTATAAGGTAGGTTTTTGAATCCGCCCCTAGTAAGAGCATAAAAAGTGGAAGTAAAGCGTAAAACCAGAATTGGCCGGGTATTGAGTAACAAGATGGACAAGACTGTAGTGGTGGAAATACGGACGGTCAAGCATCACCCTCTCTACAGGAAAACCATGAAGAGAGCGGTCAAGTACAAGGCTCACGATGAGAAAAATGCCTGTAATCAAGGGGATATCGTCAGGATTGTGGAGACACGTCCCCTGTCCAGAGAGAAACGCTGGCGGGTGGACGAGATCTTGTCGACCAAAGAAGCGGTAGAGATTCGACCGGAAGAAATAAACTAGAACAANTTTTAGGATAGAGGGGAATGATTCAGACTAATACCAGACTCAAAGTAGCAGATAATACCGGTGCCAGACAGATAATGTGTATTGGCTTGCTGGGTGGCACGGGCAAGAAATATGCCCGGGTGGGCGATGTTATCGTGGCCTCAGTGAAAAAGGCGATCCCGGGGGGGGNAGTGAAGAANGGGGAGGTGGTCAGGGCGGTCGTTGTCCGCACCGCTCAGTCCTACCGGCGCCCCGACGGTTCTTCCATCCGGTTTGATGAGAACGCGGCCGTTATTCTTACTGACAAGAATAACCCCAAGGGGACCAGGATATTCGGACCGGTGGCCAGGGAGATGAGAGAGAAGAACTTCACCAAGATAATATCATTAGCTCCTGAAGTTTTGTGAGAAGGATTACCGATGAAGATTAGGAAAGACGATTCCGTGGTAGTTACCGCCGGTAAAGACAAGGGTAAAACGGGCAAAGTGCGNTCTATTCACGCCAAGCAGGAACGGGTGGTGGTAGAGGGCGTCAACATGATAAAAAAACACGCCCGGGCTACCGGCCAGGTCAGGCAGGCCGGGATAATAGAAATGGANGAACCCATCAGCGTTTCAGACGTTATGCTGATGTGCGGCAAATGTAACCATCCTACCCGTGTCGGTTCCCGAATCCTGGAGGACGGTAAAAGGGTGCGGATTTGCCGCCGTTGTCAAGAGGTGATTGACTAGATGTCACGATTNAGAGATAAATACAGGGAAGAAGTCACCCCGGCCATGATGGAGAGCGGTGGCTACAGGAATGTTATGGAGGTGCCCCGTCTGGAGAAGGTGGTGCTTAACATCGGCGTGGGAGAAGCGATTACCAATGCCAAGGCTTTGGAAGCAGCCGAGAATGACCTGGGGGCGATTTCAGGACAGCACCCGGTGACCACCCGGGCCAAGAAATCTATTGCCGCTTTCAANCTGAGGGAGGGGATGCCTGTCGGGCTGAAAGTAACTCTGCGCGGGGAACGGATGTATTACTTTCTGGACAAGCTGGTAAACGCCGTCTTGTGCCGTATTCGTGAGTTCCAGGGAGTCTCCAGAGACTCTTTTGACGGGCGGGGGAATTACACTCTGGCTTTTCGGGAGCAGACGGTTTTTCCGGAAATCGATTACGATAAGATAGATAAGGCCCGGGGANTGGAACTGTCAATCGTTACAACGGCAAGGACGGACGAGGAAGGCAGGCAGCTATTGGGGTTGCTGGGTATGCCCTTCGTTCATGAGGGAGAGAGGTCATAATGGCCAAGAAATCAGAGATTGCCAAGTGGGCGCGCCCGGCCAAACATANGGTGCAGCAGCATAACCGCTGCCGGGTATGCGGGCGNCCCCGGGCTTATATCCGTAAGTTTGGATTATGCCGCATCTGTTTCCGCGAGTTAGCTCTGGTGGGGCAGATTCCGGGCGTGAGAAAATCAAGCTGGTAGAGTGAAGAAGGCTGATGAATAAAAGAGGCTGTGCCGGTGGGTTGACAAGCNGGAAGGAGGAAGCGTGACCATTTCAGATCCGGTAGCGGATATGCTAACCCGCATACGCAACGCCGTTATGGTGCGGCACGATTCTGTGCTGATACCGGCTTCCAGGATGAAGCTGGCGATTGCCAAGATCCTCAAGGAAGAGGGTTTTATCAATAACTTTGACGTGGTTCGGGGCAGGCTGCCGCTGACGATGAAGATTAACCTGAAGTATGATGAAAATAATGAGCCGGTCCTTTCCGGGCTGCAACGGGTAAGCAAGCCCGGCCTGAGGGTATATGCCGGACAGGGAGAAATCCCCCGGGTGGCCGGTGGTATGGGGATCGCTATTCTCTCCACCTCCAAGGGTGTGATGACGGGGAAACGAGCCTGGCAACAGGGGATTGGCGGAGAACTTTTATGTTACGTGTCCTAAATATCTTTGAGAGTAAGGCTGATGTCTAGAATAGGGAAAATGCCGATAGCGGTGCCGGCGGGGGTGGTGGTGAATATCAGCGAGGCCGAAGTTAGCGTAACCGGGCCTAAAGGGGAGTTGCGGCGTCCTTTTAACCTGGATATGGCTATCACCTTGACCGATGGTAACCTGCTGGTGGAGCGGCCAAGCGACGACCGGATTCATCGTTCGTTGCACGGGCTGACACGGAGCCTTTTAGCCAACATGGTGGAAGGGGTAACCAAGGGCTTTGAGAAGGATCTTGAAATAGTGGGTGTCGGCTACCGGGCGGAGAAAGAAAGAGACAATCTGATGCTTCGTATCGGCTTTTCTCACCTGGTGGAGGTTAAGCCGATGCCGGGTGTGGTTATCGATGTAGAAGGAAACAACCGTATCAAGGTCAGTGGGATCGATAAGGAAATAGTCGGCGAAATGGCCGCCAGAATCCGGGCCGTCCGAAAACCTGATGCTTATAAAGGCAAGGGAATCAGATATGCCGGAGAGAAAGTCCGTCTGAAAGCAGGTAAGGCGGGGAAAGCTGTAGGCAGTTAGTAGGGAGAAGATGGCAAAAGATACTCCAAGATTGGCCCGTCGCAGACGGCATGTTCGAGTCAGAGCTAAGGTGGAGGGTACGGCCTCTGCGCCCCGGTTGTGTGTCTTCCGCAGCCTGAACCATATTTATGCTCAGGTGATTGATGATTCACGGGGACACACGCTGGTGGCCGCTTCTACTCTGGATGCAGACATAAAAGGCGAGGTAGAGGGCAAGTCAAAAACAAACAGATCTGAGCTAGTCGGGGCTCTGGTAGCTAAACGGGCCTTGGGCCAGGGAATAAGCCGGGTGGCTTTTGACCGGGGCGGCTGCAAGTATCACGGCAGAGTGAAAGCCCTGGCCGATGCAGCCCGCAAAGAGGGCCTGAAATTCTAGGAAAGATGGATTAGGATATGAAAGAGCGTTTGAGCACCATAGACCCGACGGAGTTGTTGCTGAATGACAAGCTGATAGATGTTAACCGGGTAGCCAAGGTAATGAAAGGGGGCAAGCGCCTCAGTTTCAGTGCTCTGGCGGTAACCGGAGACGGCAACGGACACGTGGGTATTGGTCTGGGTAAGGCTAACGAGGTGCCGGTGGCGATTAACAAGGCTAATGCCACCGCCCGAAGGCATTTGATTAAAGTGCCCCTGGTCGGGACGACGATTCCTTATGAGATTAAGGTTAAATTCGGAGCGGCCCAGATATTTCTTAAACCGGCTCCTCCGGGAACGGGCATCATCGCGGGCAGCAGTATTCGGCCTGTTCTGGAGGCGGTGGGAATTAAGGATGTCTTCTCCAAATCCATGGGCAGCCCTAACCGAATTAACGTGGCCAAGGCGACGGTACTGGCCCTTAGCCAGCTTAAGGACCCGAGATGGGTAGTGGCCAAACGCAAGGGAATACCTTTCAAAACTGCGGAAGAGGCACCTCCGNTGGCAGCTATTACCGAAGGCGAAGAAGATATAAGTGACTAAACTAAACATTACCTGGGTTAAGAGCGGTATCGGTTACAGTGTGACTCATAAGAGAACATTGAAGTCTCTGGGGTTCCACAAATTGAATTCAAGTGTTATTCATGAGGATTCAATGTCGCTGCGGGGTATGATTAACCGGGTGAGGCACCTGGTTAAGGTGGAGGCGATAGCTGATGAAAGCTAATGATCTGTCTTTTGCTCCCGGCTCCAAGAAAGACAGGAAACGAGTGGGCCGAGGCGATGGCAGCGGACACGGAACTTACTCGGGGCGGGGGGTAAAGGGGCAGAAATCCCGTTCCGGTTTCAAAATGCGGCCCGGTTTTGAGGGAGGACAGTTACCTCTGATCAAGCGTTTGCCGCGGAAGAGGGGCTTTGTCAATATTTTCCGGGTGGAATACAGTGTCGTGAATATGAGCAAACTTGAAGGTTTTGAGTCGGGGAGTGAGGTAACACCGGAGGGACTAGTGACGGCCGGACTGGTAAAGTCGNTGCGGCAGCCGGTCAAAATCTTGGCTAACGGTGAGATTACTCATCCCCTTGCGGTAAAGGCCCATAAGTTCTCTGCTGCTGCCAAGGCCAAGATCGAGGCGGCCGGGGGTAGCGCGGAGGAGGTAGTGTATGCGTCAGAGGCAAACTAGACCGCGGCTCCTCCAGGCAATGTTTGATGCCTTCCATTTGCCTGACCTGAGGCGCCGTATTCTTTTTACCTTTGCTATGCTGGTGGCATTCCGGTTCGTGGCCCACGTGCCTCTGCCGGGAGTAAACTCGGCGGCTTTGCAGTCGCTGTTTGACCAGAACGCTTTGCTGGGTATGCTGGATATGTTCAGTGGCGGGGCCATGCGGAACTTCAGTATCGCGGCGATGGGAGTTTATCCTTATATTACGACTTCAATCATAATGACCCTGATGACGCCGGTGATACCCCGCTTGCAGGCCCTGGCCCAAGAGGGAGAGGCCGGCAGGCATAAGATTAACCTGATTACTCACTGGCTGATGGTGCCGATGGCGGGGCTTTCCGGTTACGGGCAGTTGGTCTTGCTGCAACGGCAGGGAGCGGTGGCTGAGACGGGAGCGTTGGCCACGGTAGCTATGGTGTTGTCGTTGATGGCGGGAACCGTCTTCCTGGTCTGGGTGGGTGAGCTTATTACCGAGCACGGCATCGGTAACGGTATCTCGATAATAATTTTCGGAGGTATTGTGGCGGGNTACTGGGGGNTGATTGGCAGTGGGGTGCTGGCGGGGCAGCAGGGACAGGCTTTGGGCTTGGTGTTCTACCTGTTAATCGCCCTAGCCACCGTAGTGCTGGTTGTTATTTTTACCGAGGCCCACCGGCGCATACCGGTGCAATATGCCCGCACGTCCTTCCGGGGTAACCGGATGTACAAACAATCGGGGGCAACCCATATTCCGCTGCGAGTGAACACGGCCGGGATGATTCCCCTTATTTTTGCCATGTCTATGGTGCTNTTTCCGGGGCTGTTGGCCAGCTATTTTGCCGGTCCGGAGGGCGACCCTAATTTTGCCAATACTATCGTGAACCTGTTTAGTCCGAATGCAGCCATGCCGTTGGGTTTGTTTTACTGGGGACTCTTTTTTCTGCTGACGGTGGCCTTTGCTTTCTTCTACACCATGGTCATTTTTCAGCAGCAGGACCTGTCGGGCACTTTGCAGCGGCAGGGCGGTTTNGTACCCGGGATTCGCCCGGGGAAGCAGACTACGGAATTTTTTAACCAGGTCGTCATGCGCATTACCTGGGCGGGGGCTCTATTTCTGGCGTTGGTGGCGGTGATACCTTTCCTTTCCCGGGAGATTACCAATGTCCAGGTGATACAGCTCTCCAGTCTGGGTTTGTTGATCGTGGTCGGCGTGGTGCTGGATACAATGAAGCAGATGCAAGCGCAGTTGACGATGCGGCGCTATGAGGGTTTTATCAAGTAGACTACCGACTGGTCCGACGTGGAGTATTNAAGATTGCATATTATATTTCTGGGCGCCCCCGGTGCCGGTAAGGGAACACAGGCGGCCAAGGTGGCGAATGAATTGAGCCTGACCCATGTAGCCACCGGCGACTTGTTCCGGCAGGCTCAGGCAGAAGGTACCGAGTTGGGCCTGGAGGCCAAGTCCTATATGGAAAAAGGGATGCTGGTGCCCGACGAAATAACGGTACGGATGTTACTGGAGCGTATTTCAGCCCCGGATTGTGAAGGGGGAATAATCCTGGACGGATTTCCCAGGAATCTGGAACAGGCCAGTGCATTGGACCAGGCTCTGACGGGAGAGGGCAAGTCCATTGATAAAGTAGTGTACATTAAGGTCTCTGAGGAGGAGTTGGTGGAGCGGCTCAGCGGGCGCTGGATTTGCCGCCAGTGCCAGGCCCCTTACCACGAGGTGGGTTCTCCCCCGAAGGTCCGGGGCAAGTGTGACCGGTGCGGGGGTGAGTTGTACCAGCGGGCCGACGATANGGCCGAAACGGTCAAGAAGAGAATCGGGGTCTATTTTAGTGAGACGACCCCGTTGATTGATTACTATTCTCAAGATGGAAAGCTGCTGGAGATAGAGGGGGAAGGGAGCGTGGTGGAAGTAGAAAGCAGAATAATAGAGAGTCTCGGCCGGGAAGTTGTCAAGCCGAGTGAGAGATGAGTATAATTATCAAATCAGAGGAAGAGGTTGCCACGATGCGACAGGCCGGCCGGATTGTCGCCATGGTGCTGCAGGCGTTAAAGTTGCAGGTGAAACCGGGAATCAGGACCGAGGAACTGGACGTTATTGCGGCCAAGGAGCTGGAGAAGCTGGGGGCCAAACCCTCATTCAAGGGATACCGGGGATTTCCGGCCACTTTGTGTGTCTCGGTAAATGATGAAATAGTGCACGGGATTCCGGGGAGCCGGGTCTTGCGCGAAGGTGACATCGTTTCTCTTGATTTTGGNGCGATCTTTAATGATTTTCAGGGCGATGCCGCCATAACGGTAGGAGTGGGTAAAGTCAGTTCCGAGGCAAAACGGCTGATGGAGACCACCGAAGCGGCCCTGAAAGCCGGTATTGATGCTGCTCACGCCGGAATGAGGATGGGAGATATCTCATCGGCTATTCAGCATTATGCCGAATCAAGAGGCTATTCGGTGGTGCGTGAGTACACCGGCCACGGTATCGGTCGGGAGATGCACGAGGAGCCTCAGATACCGAATTTTGGTGTGCCGGGACAGGGTCCCTTGCTGAAAAAGGGGATGGTCTTTGCCCTGGAGCCGATGGTGAACATCGGTGGTTGGCAGACCAAAGTGGATGATGACGACTGGACGGTATTGACCAGTGACGGGAGTCTTTCGGCTCATTTTGAGCACACGGTGGCCGTCACTGATACCGAACTTGAAGTGCTTACCGCTTTATAGATACGCAGATAAGGAGCTTATGCCCAAGAAGGAGACCATCGAGGTTGAAGGAGTAGTAAATGAGGCCCTGCCTAATGCTATGTTTCGCGTTGAGCTGTCCAACGGACACGTGGTATTGGCCCACATTTCGGGCAGGATAAGGGTCCATTATATCAGGATACTGCCTGGCGACAGGGTATTGGTGGAGCTTTCACCTTATGACCTGACCCGGGGCAGGATTACCTACCGGTTTAAGTAATTTACAGAGGATTATTATGAAAGTCAGGGCTTCGGTTAAGGCTAGATGTGATAAGTGCAAGGTAATAAAACGGCACGGGGTAGTCCGGGTTATCTGCATCAACCCCAAGCATAAACAGAGACAGGGCTAGGATTCTGCCTGGCGAGGAGGAGACGAATGGCACGTATTGCAGGAGTAGATATTCCCAGGAATAAACAAATTTGGGTGGCTTTACAAAGTATTTACGGCATCGGTACTACCAGAAGTCATAAGATTCTGACCGAGGCGGGAGTGGAGTTTTCCGTCAAGTCCGATGACCTTACCGAGGAAGAAGTCAACAGTCTCCGGGAGATTATCGACCGTGAGTATATGGTTGAGGGTGAGCTCAAGAAAGAGGTGAACCAGAATATCAAACGTCTGATGGAAATCGGTAGCTACCGGGGCATGAGGCACCGTTATAATCTGCCGGTCAGAGGACAGAACACGCGCACCAACGCCCGTACCCGGCGGGGCAAACCCAAGACGGTTGCCGGACGGGGCAAGAGGCGGGGCACGACCAAGAAATAACCTGATTAGGTAATCAAACAGGAGCATGATATGCCACAACGGAAGCGAGTCAGGGTAAGAAAAAGAGAACGCAAGTCCATTCCCAGCGGGAACGCCTATGTCAAATCTACTTTCAATAATACGATGGTGACTCTGGCCGATCCTCAAGGGAACGTTATTGCCTGGGGAAGCTCGGGGACGGCCGGGTTTAAGGGCTCACGCAAGGGCACTCCTTACGCTGCTCAGTTGGCGGCTCATGACGCGGCACGGAAAGCGATGGAGCACGGTTTGCGCCAGGTGGAGGTTTACGTTAAGGGTCCGGGTAGCGGGCGCGAAGCAGCTATTCGTTCTCTGCAGAGTTCAGGTCTCTATATTACGAGTATCACGGATATGAGCCCTGTCCCCCACGGCGGCTGTCGTCCTCCTAAGAAGAGGCGGGTGTAAAGAAGAAATGGCAAGATATACAGGTTCAGTTTG
>NYYM01000012.1 GCA_002685815.1 Dehalococcoidales bacterium
CTAACCGGAGGTTCCTCTGCGAGGTTAAAAAAACCTAGAAACGCTTTCGGTTGCCGTCGAAACTGGTGGCGTTCACGGCACTCTGAGCTTGTTCTGACATTCTTGGGAGATGATTCATAGATAAACTCACGCCTAAAAAGCCAAAGATCTTCTACGGTTGGTGGATGGTTGCCTCCGGTATTGTGATGCATTTTTTTGGAGGGGGCACGTTCTACTATGGTTTCACTGTTTTTTTTAACCCCATACGCAGTACTTTTAACTGGACAGCCGCCGTCACCTCGGTAGCCTTTTCCTTACAGAGACTTGAATTTGGCATTCTGGGACCCGTTGCCGGCTATCTGACGGACCGTCTGGGGCCAAGAAGATTGATGCTTTGTGGCTGGATTGTGGCTGGTCTTGGCTTTCAATTGATGAGTAATATCACTTCCCTTTTTGCTTTCTATGCATCCTTCATGGTGATCGCTATGGGGTTCAGCTTTACTTCAGGGACAGTTATCAATACCGCAATTGCCCACTGGTTCACAAAAAAGAGGAGCCGAGCCTTGGCTTTAGTTTTTGTCGGTCCCGGTCTGAGCGGCGCTTTGGTCCCCTTATTGGCTTTTTCTGTTTCGTATTTCGGGTGGAGGGAAACGCTGACCTACGTGAGTTTCGCCTTATGGGGAATTGGAATTCCGTTGAGTCTTGTTATGAGGCATAAACCGGCTGATTACGGTTATCTTCCGGATGGTGATTCAGTGCCGGCCAGTCCTCCGCCGGTGATAGCAGACCAGGAAAAAACGGATGAAGAAGTTCTTCAAAGTTCAGACGAGCAGGGTGGCATTACGCTAAAAGAAGCATTAAGGACGAGGACATTTTGGCTGCTGGCGTTTGTGTTTTCTTTTCAGCAGTTAGCTCAAAGCGCCGTTATGGTACATATTGTTCCCTTTCTTGAGAGCTTGAATGTTGTAAGGACAACGGCCGCCGTGGCAGTGACAGGTATGACTTTGTTTAGTCTTGCCGGGAGAATCGGATTTGGTTTCATGGGTGACTACAAAGATAAGAGATATCTCATCGCCGCGGCTCTTTCACTTCAAATTATCGGACTATTCATTTTTTCGTTTATTATGGAGGATATGATCTGGCTCATGATACCGTTCTTTATCACCTATGGCCCCGGATACGGTGGGCCAATACCGCTAAGGCCTGCTTTGCAGGCGGATATTCTTGGGACCAGAAACTTTGGTACGATATTGGGACTCATAGCTACAGTAGGAATGCTGGGAGGTCTGATCAGTCCCGTTTTTGCCGGGTGGGTCTTTGATGTTACCGGGAGCTATCACCTGGTATGGAGGCTATTTGGTTTGGTTTTGCTTCCGGCGATACCACTAATATTGTTAATCAAACTGCCCGCCGTGAAGTCAAAGCCTTAGTGCGCAAATGCTTAAGATTTGCATTGCACCTCTCCTTGTTCTATCTAGTCATTGGTTCGGACAAAGACTCTATTTCGCTTGTTTCTTTCTCCCATTCGACATATAATCAACCTTGTTGTTGATTGACAGGCATTAGACCCTAAAGACTGGTGCCTTTTGGGGGAAAAGATCACGACGTTAAGGAGATCTCAATGGAATATCGTATGTTGGGAAGCTCTGGGCTTAAAGTTTCGGAGATTGGACTGGGAGGAAACAATTTCGGCGGGCGCGCCGATGAAAAGCAATCCATTTCTGTGATTCATCATGCCCTGGAGTTAGGCGTTAATTTTATTGATACCGCTAACACCTACAGTCGGGGTGTCTCTGAAACTTTCGTCGGAAAGGCGGTAAAGGATAGGCGCCAGGAGGTCATTATTGCCACCAAATTCAGTCGAATCATGGGAGACGGCCCCAATGAACACGGAGGGTCGCGATACCACATTATGCAGGCGGTAGACGCCAGCCTCAAGCGTCTTCAAACTGATTATATTGACCTCTACCAGATGCATGTCCCCGATGAAGAAACTCCAATCGATGAGACACTCCGGACTCTTGATGATTTGGTCAAGGCCGGTAAGGTACGCTACATCGGCTGTTCCACCTTTACACCCTGGCAGATTTGCGAGGCATTATGGACTTCCAGACTTCACAATCTTCATTCCTTTGTCACCGAGCAGCCGCAATACAGCTTGCTTAACCGCCAGATTGAGCAAGAACTGGTTCCATTCTGCCTGAAATATGGCATCGGTATTATCCCTTTCAGCCCATTGGCCGGAGGTTTCCTGACTGGAAAATATCGTAAAGGTGAAGAGCAACAGGTTGACGGACGGTTAGCCCGACCGGGCCCTAATTCAAATCATATCTTCACGGAAGCCAATTGGGAAAAGTTAGCCAAGCTGGAAACATTTGCCACCGGACGCGGTCACACCATGGGAGAACTGGCCATCGCCTGGCTGCTCTCAAAATCCTATATCAGCACCATAATCGCCGGAGCCACCAAGAACGAGCAGGTGACAGCCAATGTAACAGCCGCCGACTGGAGACTGACCGCTGAAGAAGTCGTCGAGGTTGAAGCCCTGGCCTAACTTCAATGGTATTCTCTGCCTAGCCTGTTGCCGAGGAATTCCCGGCCTCTCTGTTCGGGCAGTTAGAACAAAAAAGGAAGGATAAAAGGATATTATGAAGAAATCTATCGGCCCCAGAAGTATAGTCTATCCAACTCCCACGTTTATTGTGGGCACCTATGACCTGGCCGGGAAACCAAATGTAATGACTGCTGCCTGGGGAGGTATATGCTGTTCTTCTCCGCCTTGCGTTGCTGTTTCTCTCAGAAAGGCCACCTACACCTATGGTAGCATTGTTGAGAAAAAGGCTTTTACTATCAGCGTCCCACCTGAGAAATATGTTAAGGAAGTCAACTACTTCGGACGTGCTTCGGGACGGACGGAAGATAAGTTTCTCGTTTCCGGTCTTACCCCGGTCAGAAGTGACGTCGTGGACGCTCCTTACGTCCAGGAGTTCCCTTTTGTTCTTGAGTGTGAGTTGTTACATACCTTTGAGATCGGACTGCATACTCAGTTCATCGGTGAAATCAAAGACATAAAGGCTGATGAAGAAATAATCGGGGATAAAGAACTCCCCAACATTGATAAAATTAAGCCCATCATATTTGCGCCGGGTGCCGGGACATATTACGGATTAGGAAACTGTTTGGGAGATCGTTCTCAGCTACAATAATGGACCTGCCTACCGGACTTAGTTCTATGCCTGGTTATATAGGATATTTTGGCTAACAAATAAGGCACTTGTCCCGGGGTGGTTATGACTTCCCCGCTTTCACTGTCTAGACCCGGATCACAAAGGAGATGCAAGAGTGAGTTTTGCAGATTACGTTGGCCTCTTTGCAGGGGGCATAGTAACGCTCGGGCTCGTACCGCGGATAATTCGGATATATAAATTTAAGAGTGCTCATGACATAAGCGCTCTTTTTAACGTTGCTTTGCTGACAGGCATGACTTTGTTTTTTGTATACGGTATCTTGCTGTTTCTTCGGCCCCTGATATTCTGGAACGGGGTAGGTATGATTCTAATGTTCATACTTCTTTACGGAAAATGGAAGTACGGGCGATAATGAGACCAAAGAATCCCAACATCGTTTCAGGTATTGTCCGACTTTCCCCCCTCCACCACTACGGATAGAAACACAAACATCACCTTGTTCGTTCATTAGCGATTAATTTAGCCTCAAATAGTGTATGAGCTTTAGCTCTCTGAGTCCAACCCGAAGCGCCGGTTTATTATCACTTGTTTTCAGGCAAGGCATCAAATTCTCTCTGAACGCCTTCAACCCACTCTTTCATGGCTTCAGGGTTGCTCATACCTTCTTTCATTTTCTCCATCACTTTGATGTGTCCAAATCGCCCTTTTCAGCCATCTCCGTACCATGCCTCTGGCTCATTCCCACCATCTCATCAAATGTCTCGGCTTGAAACTCTTGGTTGCACGGACCGCCGAATTGTTTACAAGTCATTGTTTTCATAATAATCACCTTCCTGCAAAGTGTCGGTTTCAATACGGACAATATTATATAATACTATGCGAGGAGAGGAAAATGAAGACTACCCATCACAACCACGTCGATGGATTTTAATCCCTGGATCTGATGTAGCGACTCTTGAACATCGCCTGATTGATAATTTCAGTTCCCGCGTGAACGAACTTTTGATTCCTGGTGAGTTTGTCGAACAATGGTATGTCATCTCCAAGCAGGTTCGGGACTCGGGTAATGGTTATCTCGTCGACAAGGTCAGCTTCCAGGAAACTCTGAACAGTCTTGCCCCCATCCACATAGAGGTTCATGTATCCGCGGTCGTTAAGCAGCTTGACCAGCTCCAGTACATCTCCTCTGATAATTTCTGCTTTTCCTGCCAAATCCTCGGGAACAATATCGAGGGAATTACTCAAAACAAATACCGGCTTGTCATACGGCCATGAGCCAAAAACAGAACGGTCTCGAATGTATTGCGTCCCATAACGATAGCATCAATCCCGTTCATGAACTCCGTAAAGCCGTAATCGTTCTGCTCAGGGTTGGGCAACTCGTTTAGCCAGTCCAGTCCTCCGTCGGCTGTTGCGATAAATCCGTCATGGCTGGTCGCTATGTAAACGTAATTAGTCATCGATCCACCTCTTTGTTTCTTGGATACTGATAGTGTATCAGGATGAATCTCCCGGATAAAGAGTACTCCCCGGCCGGGCGCCCCTTCATCATTGACTTATTCTCGCAGTAGGATTAAACTCAATCCTAAATCATGACCGTTTACTTATCTTTCATAAGTCCGGAGATATTCAGACAGTAACCGCGGGGGATTTTTCAGATGCCGTTAAACGACAGAGATTACATGAGGGGGAACCATCCCATTTATTGTACCTGCGTGGACTGTGTTCGAGAAAGGCGCAGGAAGATGACCGAACGAAACCGGAAAATATCGTACCTCGGATCATCCCGATTGCTGTCCTCAAAGTACGCCTGGATGGTCTGGGGGATAGTAATAGGGATTATCCTGATGCTTATTTTCTACTAGTCGGCAATTCCTCTACCCGGAATCAGGATAATCCTGTGCTGATAAATCATCGGCAGGAGGTAGCTCGTGTTTGCTTTTGATTCTTTTATCGGGGGCCTCGTTGGTTGGGGATGTGGACGGCAGGTAGTTATTTGAAGTATATTGTGTTTCATCGGGCGCCTTGAGCCATATATTCTGGTCTGCAGGAGTGAAAGGATGGCGACAGCATATGATATGGGGCAGGAAGTTCTAATAAAAACGGTTAGTGAAAAAGGTTTGTCCGTTCGGGAAGCAGCAATACGGCCATATTCCGGTCATACCGGGATGATTTCTGATTATCACTGGATAGAACCCCCGAGTGGCCAGATCTTTTACCTCTACACGGTGCGAATCGGTGATACCAGTAAAGAAATTGTCCTTTACGAGGATGAGATAGAAGCGGTTTATTGACCGAAATCCAGGCTCGTAAAGAAAGGGGATGGATGGACCAGTCCGGAAGGGGTTTTTTGATTAAGAGAATCAAATTCCCCGGCATCGCCGCTCCTGTCTATCTTGGCTGGGTTTTTGATACTACAGGCAGCTATCTGGTTGCCTTACGGGTGATAATCGCCCTGCTGATCGGTTCTGGGTCTTTATGTTTCTGGCCCGGCATCCCAAACCGCCCGCCGGGGACAGCGATATCCGCAATATCATCTAGTACCCATATCTCAAACAACCAGAGGCTGGGCCGGATACCAATCAGACCTACCGCCAAGCGTCGATGCTGAAAACCGGAGCGTTGAAACGGCCGCCGCTGAGTTGAACACAGGCCTCTTCTTGCCCGCCGGCCACGATTATGCAGCTTTCAGTCGGCTCACTGACCACCGGTACCAGGTAATCTTCGGGCAGTTCTTTCCAGTGCTTTCCCGATGTTTTTTCAATCCCCATCCAGCCGTTGGTGGTCAAATCGGGCCAGGAGCGGTTCTTGTAATTCTTCACCGGTTCAAAGCTCTTCCGGTATATCCACTCATAGACCTCGTCTTTTGACTTGAATCCGATGTCGTTCAGGTGCTGGGCCATCTCAGGGACCATGATGAGTATCCAGCCTCCCTCCATAGTAGACCAGAGGGCCGGGAAGAGGTACTCCAGCCAGTTATGGGGTCCTGGCTGCCCTTTGACGTCCAGCCGCCTGGCTATGCCGCCATGCCCGCTCTTTTGAGTGGCCCGGTAGCCGCCTGGAGAGAACTGGTGACCTAGCATACCGCCGTGATTTCCAATTCCGCTCATAACCATGACCACGCTTTCGTCCTTCCTGAAACCACTCTCTTCATTCAGGCCTCTCCAGGCCGAGGGCAGGCCGTCCGTATTTTCGGCAAAGCAGACGCCCCCGTTATTGAGAGGGCTGCCGTGGGAACTCATCCGGTTAACCCCTGGAGTGGCCCCGCTCAGGTTGATCGCCATAAGCTGATAGGTCCGGCCAATGGGCCCGTTCACCGGACTCCCCGGACCGAGGTGACCGCAGCCCGTATTCATCTTTATCTCTTTGGCAATGGGCCCGCTGACACACATCACCTGACTCGGGAAATTAGTCGTGCCGATGGGGCAGCCCGATTCGGCAATGGCCAGCACCAAAGGCAGGTGTTCCGGTTTGCATCCGGCCATAACGGCAATGGTGGCCACCTTTTCCACGGTGGCTTTCCAGTTCATCGGTTGGAACAATACCGCGTCGCCTTGCCTCCTCTGCCCCCTTATTCCGAGTCTTTCGCTGTGCAGGGTGAGCAGTTCGTCAGGGGCGTGGCTGGTGCCGGTCAACATCTCGCGTACCCGTTCCTCGGTGGGTACTCTGATGGGCAGGCCGTCCGTATAAACGGACAGAGGCGCCTCTACCGGCGAGGGGATGTCTTTTGTCTGCTGGTAAAAGGCCTCGGCTTCATCCAACGTACCTTCAAAGAGTATTCTCTGCTGAGGCGGTTCCCAGCGGCCGCTTTCCTTTTCCTTTTCCGTCAAAGGTCGGGTCAATTCTTCAAGCATGGGTTCGATGAAGATTTCAACGTCTTCCGGTCCCGGAAGAATGCGGGAAGCGTGCATGAACCGTACGTTGGGGATACCCTGTGACAGGGCCTCTTGCTTGACCATTTCATCCTGGTCGGCAAAATCAACCGTCACCGTTGGAATGCCCGCTTTTTCAAGTTCTGCTATGTAAGGCAACTGCCTCCACACCGCCCCGCTTCACCAGCATATCGCTTGTATCAGCCCGTCAGCCGTTTTCATCTCCTCTTTTGATAACCGGACCGGCTCAATGCCGTAGGTCTTCTTTATTTTCCAGTTCACGTTGGGGTAGTCCATTTTCAGCTTTTTCTCCAGGGGTATGGTAATATCCGGCTCTCCGGTAATGCTGAAATAGATTTCCTTGCCGTCCAGGGTGCTGAGACGGGGCG
Source organism: Dehalococcoidales bacterium (assembly GCA_002685815.1). Classification (GTDB taxonomy): domain Bacteria; phylum Chloroflexota; class Dehalococcoidia; order Dehalococcoidales; family UBA2162. The sequence continues at coordinate 7,429 of NYYM01000012.1, forward strand.
CCAGGGCAGACGTGTCCACCGGATCTGTAATACCCGCCGGATTGAGATACTTATATACCTTGTCCTCAGCCATTCTCATTCTCCTTGATTTTTCTCTATTTTGGTATCCAAGTGTAGCCCTCCCCTGAATATTTTGTCAACGACAGCGATGATCGAAAAATGGCGCTGCCTCGGGTGTTGATTCGTGGTATAATCCGGGTATCCGGCAGCATTAAATACTTGGAAAGAAGAAACAGAGCCATGAATTCCTTAACCGTGATTTTTGATGTCGGGGGCACTTTGCTCAGTTCTCCCGACCTCCATCATGCCATCGCCACTAATTTGCTCGACCGCGAGTCGGACAGGGAAACACGCGATTTCGTTGAGGGTATATTTGTTGACATCACTCAAAATCAAAAGCCATACCGGCGTGTTGAAGAAAGGATTGCGGCCACATTGGCAGTGATGGCCCGGGAATACGGGTATCAGGATATTTCCAGTCGGACTCATGATATCTACGATGACGTTTTTTTTCTCAGGTCCTATCTCTTCCCCGAGACCCCGGATGCTCTGGAAACCCTCCACGCCCACTCTGTCCGGATGATTATTGCCAGTGATGCGGATGCCGGTTTGGTGGACGCGCAGGTAGCCAGACATCACCTTGAGAAATATTTTGCCGAGATCTGCACCTCGGATCAAGTTGAGGCATTCAAACCTTCCTCCAAATATGTAGAACTCCTGAAAAAGTATGTCCTGGACAATGAAGAAAACTGCTATTTCGTTGGAGACGGCATCCAGGATGTTGAGTGCGGCCGGAGACTTGGTATCAAGTCCGTACTGGTAGACCGGCGGGGTTTAAATGGTGACACGGGTGCCGACTACGTCATCCCCGATCTATCCGGACTGGTACAAGTATTGAGCTTGGAACAAGATTAGTTCCCGGACGTCTCCTGATCGGGCACAAACGTTCGGAATCGATATTCTGACCGAGTCAAACTACCAGGCTGAACACTCGTTGGGTATTGAAGATGATGCCGGGTAAAATTGTTGTTATCGCAGTCATAACAGCCATGCTGATAGTAGGGTTAGCTTTCGGTTGTGCCGTTTCAAAATCTCCTGCTCCGCCTGAGCCTGCCGGCAGGCCATCCCCCGCCATAGACGTTGCGGTGGTGGTGGCCGGGCTCGATACTCCCTGGGCAGTGGAGTTTGCCCCGGATGGGCGCATCTTCATCACCGAACGGCCCGGCCGAGTGAGGATCGTAAAAGACGGGCAGTTGCTGGAAGAGCCCTGGTTCACCATCGATATCGCCCGGGGCGGTGAGTCCGGACTGCTCGGTCTGGCCCTCGACCCTCGGTTTGAGCAAAACGGATTCGTCTATTTAGCCTATACCTACCGTGACCCGGATGGCAATCTGGAAAACCGCCTTGTCCGGCTGCGGGATGACCCGTCAGCTGACAAGGGCGAGTTGGATATCGTCTTGGTTGACGGGGTGGTAGGGGCCAGCAATCACGACGGCGGACGGGTACGTTTTGGATCTGACAACAAGCTCTACTGGACTACCGGAGATGCTCAGGACTCGGAACTGTCCCAGGACCTGACCTCTCTCAACGGTAAGATCCTGCGCCTCAATAGCGATGGGACAATACCCGCCGACAACCCCTTTCCTGGCTCTCTGGTGTATTCTTACGGGCATCGTAATCCCCAAGGACTGGCCTGGCAACCGAGCACCGGCAGGCTCTATGCTACCGAACACGGCCCCAGCGGGTTCCAAGGCTCCGGTCAGGACGAGGTAAACTACATCGAAGCCGGCAATAACTACGGCTGGCCGACCATCACCGGAGACGGAACTCAGACAGGCTTGACCTCACCTGTTATCCACAGCGGGACCTCTGAAACCTGGGCGCCCAGTGGGGCTACTTTCGTGGTCGGTGGTGTCTGTGACGGCTCTCTGCTCTTCGTGGGTCTGCGGGGTCAGACTCTTTACCGGCTAACCCTCGACCCTAAACACCCCGACAAGGTGGTTGTTTTTGAGCGTTTGTTGGCCGATGAGTTCGGCCGGCTCCGGGATGTTACTCAGGGGCCCGATGGGGCCATCTATATCCTGACCAGCAACCGCGACGGGCGGGGCCGCCCGGCCGATGACGATGACAAGCTGCTCAGATTGGTGGTAAGGTGAGGCCAGTGACAAAAAAACGAATTGACAGCTTGCTGGTGGAGAGAGAACTGGTCGAGAGCCGGAATAAGGCTCAGGCTTTGATCATGGCTGGAAAGGTGACTGTCGAGGGAAAGTTCGTGGCCAAGGCCGGGATAATGGTGGCCGAAGAGGCCGTGATTAGCCTGGCTGACCCTTCCCCCTTTGTTGGTCGGGGTGGTCTCAAACTTGACCATGCCCTCGACAGGTTCCAGCTTGACGTTTCCTCCCGCGTGGTGGCCGATATTGGGGCCTCAACCGGAGGCTTTACCGATTGCCTGCTCAAGCGGGGGGCCAGCCGGGTGTACGCTATTGACGTGGGCTACGGTCAACTGGACTACCGTCTGAGGCGGGATTCACGCGT
>NYYM01000013.1 GCA_002685815.1 Dehalococcoidales bacterium
TTGGTATATGTCAAAACAATCCTTCCATTTTCTCCTGACGATCCCGGACACCACCGAGTTTGTCAACACTTGACTATCCCTCATGGTCGGTCGAAACAGGGATCTAGACGCTCTTGACGTTGCGTGTGGCGACCACGTCACATCCTGTACCGAGGATGTTCGTCATCAAAACGTCACCCACCTTGATTGGGGCCTTGACTCGGACACCAGTGATCTCGTCCATGGCCTCGAGCATCATGTCTTTCGGTATCGGCGGAGATGACTTGACGCTAACCAAAGGCCAATCGCCTCCATCGACAGGTATTGAGGTCGTCAGTAGACGGCGGGGATCGAAAAGCTCTGACTCCACGTACGGCCCAGCTAACTTACACAAGTGGTTCTTGATCCCAAGAACCCCATCCTCCTTGGTCCACTCCACGTCGACAGGGCAGCTGACGGGGCAAACTATGCAGATAATCGTGGATTTCAATCCTCTACCTCCACGGTGATTTCGTTATTTACAACGTGTCTGAAACGGCCTTTGCCGACCCTGACACGAATCATCCCGGCCGGTTCCATGTGCGGCATCTTCAGACGCCGCAGGACTTCACCACCGCTTTTGAACACAACTGATTTGTCATGTTCCTCTTTCCACGGGCGCGTTGTGAAATCTATTGCGTCCTCACCGCTAATTGTCGCTGGAAGTATGTAGCGAAGACCCGCACCGGCACTGATATTGATCTTGGAATCAGGCAGCTTCCCGGTGATCGCCCATTTTGCCGCGGCAATTCCGGTCTTTTCGGCCTCAAGGGTCGCGTAGTCGACAACGTCATGCACCTGTAGCACGTTTCCGCAGGAAAATATTCCGGGAGCTGAAGTGTGGAACGATTCGTCAACAATGGCGCCGTTGGTTGCTGGACTCATCGAAAGTCCCAAATCAATCGCGAGTTCCGTCTCTGGAATCAGTCCTACGGAGAGAAGCAACGTGTCGCATTCTATGAACCGACGGGTACCTTTTCTTTCACCCATTTTTGGACCCACTTCCGCAAGTGTGACACCGGTTACACGCTCTTTGCCGTGAATTTCCACCACGGTGGTATTGAGATATAGTGGGATGTCGAAGTCTTCGAGACAACGGACTATATTCCCGGCTATACCACTGGGCTGAGGGAGAATCTCGGCGACACAAACTACCTCAGCGCCCTCCAGAATCATGCGACGGGCCATGATTAGGCCGATGTCCCCAGAGCCAAGGATAACTACTTTCCGACCGACTGCCAGATTACTTACATTCATGTAATACTGTACGGCTCCTGCGGTGTAAACACCTGCTGGTCGTGTGCCGGCTGTTCCGATGGCGCCGCGAGTACGTTCGCGGCAACCCATCGCAAGCACGACTGCTCCAGCCTTAATGGTCTGAATTCCTCTGTCTGATCGCACAGTCAGAACACGTTCTCGTGTCAGTTCAGTGACAGTGGTTTTAAGCCATGTCTCGACACCTCGCTCATTCACACGGGCCTCGTAAATAGCAGAGTATTCAGGTCCCGTCAGGGCCTCCTTAAATACTTTCGTACCAAAACCATCATGAATCTGTTGAGGGAGAATCCCCCCTACACGTTCATCACGCTCGAGCATAACAACGCGACCCGCCCCTGCACCCTTCGCTTCGGCGGCAGCGGCAAGACCAGCCGGCCCTCCGCCGATAACGGCTACATCTACTAGTTCGGGACCTGCCATTATTTTGCCCTCGCGCGCTGGGCTTTTCGCTCAGCGCGTAAATCTTCAGTGGATCCCATGAACATCCACGATCCACCGCCGTTCAACGTAAGCGATTCCGGCGCTCCGCCGTGCTTGATCAGCAGGTCAACTATTCTAGGTCCACAGAATCCACCCTGGCAGCGGCCCATCGTTGCCCTTGACCGGTATTTGATGGCGTTGAGGGATGTGGCGTTCAATTCGTTGTTGATTGAGTCGACGATTTCTCGACGGGTAATCATTTCACAGCGACACATAATCTCACCATAACCTGGGTCTTCTGCCACCAGTTCGTCGATTACGCCAAGCTCTTCTTCCCTTGTACGTCGGACTGACGACCAGGTCTTTTTGAAATCAGGATTCTTTTTAGCGGGTATTCGCTCTCTCGTCCATCTTGACACCTCTTCCGCGATTGCGGGTGCTGCGGTCAGTCCCGGCGACTCGATGCCGACAAGTTGCATTACACCGGGTGCTTCGGGAACTTCTTCAACGACAAAGTCACCAAATCCACCCACGCTGGAAGGCACTAACTTGGGTCGCATTCCAGAATATGCGGTGATCACGTCACGAGGCGATATGCCCGGTAAGAACTCCGTCGCTTCGGCCAGTAGTTGCCTCCTGACTTTCGCCGTGGTCCTGACATCATCTCCATCGTTAGTGTAATCGGCGGACGGCCCCAAGATTATGTTCCCGTCGGTAGTCGGGGTGATGTGGATGCCGAGACCCGCCCCGCCCTTCGGTGGAACGGGGTAGACCATGCTGTTGATCATGTCGCCCTTGCTGCGGTCGAGAATCAAGTATTCGCCGCGGCATGGCCAGATGCGCCATCGGGTCACTCCGACCATTCTGGCGACTTTGTCGGCAAACAACCCTGCTGAATTTACTATCAGACTGGCACTCACAGTGCCATTCGGTGTCTCGAGCTCGAATGAGCCCTGCTCTCCGTTGATGTCTAGGACCTGAGTGTTGAGCATGAACTCAACGCCGCCAGCAGCCGCCGACTCTGCAAGCGCGATGTTGAGTGTGTACGGACAGGCTATCGCCGCCGTTGGAACATTGAGCGCCCCTGCGCCTTCGATATTCGGCTCCATCTTCTTGAGGGTGTCTCGATCGATGATTTCGAGTTGTTGGACACCAATNGCTTCACCTTTAGCTTTGAGCNCCTCAAGGTCGGGTAGTTCCGATTCGCCGAGTGCTACGATGACTTTGCCACAACGNTCGAATGGNACGTCTAGATCGGCGCAATATTGCTCGAAAAACTGNGCCCCAGCGACGTTGTACTTGCCTTTAACTGAGTCTGCCGGGACATTGATGCCGGTGTGCACGACACCGCTGTTCTTACCACTGGTCCCGCGCGCTACATCCGCCGCTCTTTCAAGAACCGCGACNTTGAGCTGATAACTGCTCAACTCGCGGGCGATAGCGCAACCANCTNCTCCCCCGCCAACGATGGCGACATCGAATTTGCCAGACATTAAATTTTCACCGTTCCGTGCCTTTGATCAAGATTTCCACTCACGTAATGCCGTCTCTACTGAATTTCAACTGTATGATATTACTCTCCCCTGATTCACCNCGGTAGAGAAAAATTNGGNCTTNCTAGCATCGCATAACTTGTGGTTTAATTTAAGTNTCTAATTCGTGAATGTCTTGAGAAATATTTGCGTGTCATTTCGNTAGACCACGGGATGTGAGGGTCAGGNTCGCATGCGAATGCAATTGGCGAGGCGACATCGGACCGTAGTGTGGACTAAGATATTAGGTTGNAAACAGGCCAGAAGGGAATAGCCTTTGAACTCGAGAAANTTTGACTTTACTCTTGCTATCGGAGGAGAGGCAGGTCAGGGAATTGCCACACCCGGTGACATCCTCGCCAGGATTTTCATTCGACGCGGTCTCCACATGTACACGTATAACGCGTATCAATCGATCATTCGTGGGGGACACATTCTCCTGTTTATGCGCGTAAGCGACCAACAAATCGACAACCATGGCGACAAGGTCGATTTACTGGTCTGTTTGAACCAGGACACAATGGATCGCCACCTTTCGCTCATGGGTCCTGGNTCAACGGTGGTCTATAACGCAGACACGATCATCCCGGGCGATGTCCCCACTGGTGTTCAACTATGTCCTCTTCCAGTCAAGGAACTAACCGAGAGTCGCAACAGGTTGATCCAGAACACGATTGCGGTTGGATCCGTGATGGCGTTGATGGGACAAGACTTTGACGCTCTCAAAGATAGTCTATCTTTCAGATTCGCCCGAGCAGGGCAGGAAGTCGTCGATGAAAACATCGCGGCGGCGCAGGCTGGATTCGACTACGCGAACGAAAATCTTACTATCGAAACGGATCAAGTTCCTGCGGGCCCGAAACCGCTTGCCATGTGGGCTGGAAACGAAGCGGTGGCATTGGGTGGCGCGGNGGCCGGGGTCAAGTTNTACGCGGCATATCCNATGAGCCCATCCACTGGTGTACTCCACTGGATGGCTCAAAATGCCCGAGACCTTGGAATAATGGTCCGCCAGATCGAAGATGAGATNGGTGTGGCCAACATGGTGATNGGNGCCGCACACGCGGGAGCGCGTTCGATGTGCGCCACNTCGGGAGGTGGCTTTGCCCTTATGACCGAAGCAGTTGGCGCCGCGGGAATGATGGAGATTCCGGTTGTGTTCATCGACGTTCAACGNGCCGGCCCATCCACAGGCGTACCGACCAAGACCGAACAAGGCGATCTCTGGCAGGCATTAGGCGCCAGCCAGGGTGATTTCCCGAAATTTATCGTTGCTCCCACGAGCGCATTAGATGCATATAAAACCATGCCTGAATTGTTCAATTTGACCGATAAATATCAGTGCCCGGGCATGGTTCTCATCGATCTCTTGATTGGTGAAGGGCGCGTCAGTTTTGATCCCGATGAGATCGATATGCGACCGGCAATAGACCGGGGGGCATTAATTACCGAAACTGCTCAACAGAATGGCTACAAGCGCTACGAAGACACCGAAAGTGGAATTTCCCCGCGGGCGATCGCCGGGGTCGAAGGGTACGTTCACGTGGTTGCCACGGACGAGCATGATGAAGACTCCACACTTCTCAGCGACGAATTCACCGATCCAANCAANCGGCGAATGATGGTTGAAAAGCGTGGCAGGAAGATGAGCATGGTTCTCGATGACGTTCCGGCTCCCAAGCTGGAAGGTCCAGACGANGCGGATGTTACGCTAATCGGCTGGGGCTCGACCTGGGGAGTAATAAAGGAAGCCNNNGAGTTGCTTCAGGANCAGGGGGTTAATGTCAATCNCCTGCCCGTCAAGTGGATCGTGCCATTCCATACCGACGCAGTGACTGAGATCGTGAACTCGGCCAAAAGGACGATAGTGGTCGAGAANAACTACTCCGGTCAGTTCTACCGTTACATGCGCAGCGAAACAGGTTTATCTGTCGATGGCCACATTCGCAAATATGATGGCGAGCCTTTCGCNCCGCACCACATAGTCGAAGGCGTGCTGGAACACCTTGCTCGCGAAACCGATATTTTCATACCCACAGAAGTATTGAAAGTCTAAAGAGGATTGGCAAAATGACGACCATTGCAAAAACTAACGATGGCAGTNCGCTCCCTCAATTGACTGCCAAAGACTTCAAAGGGCCGGTCGACCCTGACTGGTGTCCGGGCTGTGGTGACTTCGGGGTACTGAACAGCTTGCAAAGAGCCACTTCAGAGCTTGGCTTCAAGCCTCATCAAATCCTGACTGTAAGTGGAATTGGCTGCTCTTCGAACTTCCCCGGCTACTTCAACGCCTTTGGAATGCACACTCTNCANGGTCGAGCACTGGCGGTCGCAACAGGGGCGAAGCTAGCCAATCATGAACTGAACGTTGTGGTAACCGGTGGCGATGGGGATGGATACGGCATAGGGGGCAACCACTTCACCCACACGGCAAGGCGTAACGTTGATCTCACATATCTGGTCATGAACAATCAAATTTACGGACTCACGACCGGGCAAGTGTCGCCGACCAGCCGGGAGGGGATGCTGACGAAAAGCACCCCGTTTGGCAGTATCGAACCACCGATCAATCCAATCACTTCGGCGATCATGAATGGTGCAACCTACGTCGCCCGCGGCTATAGCGGTGACATCAGGCATCTCACCGACATCATCAAGGGGGCGATCGAGCATCGTGGATTCTCGATTGTCGACATATTCAGTCCGTGCACGACGTTCAACCTCGACAACGATCACCCGTTCTTCAAACAGCGAGTCAAGAAGCTCGAAGACGAGGAGCACGANACCTCCNACTGGCAACTTGCGTGCGAGAAGGCGATGGAGTGGGGTGACACAATCTACACGGGATTGTTCATNCAGATCNAAGGAAGACCAACGCTTGGTGATCGCGAGCGGGTATTAAATGAGGGAGGTCCGCTTGCACATAGACCTCTTGGCCTCAACGATAAGCAAGTTGAAAAGATCATCAGCCGGATGATGTAGGGCGCTCGTCCCTAGTGCCTGGGTCGGCGTATATTACCGGTTATCGGACCTATGGTGTCGAATGGTCGCGATCAGATTTTCATTAATTTGGAAATTCGGCTTCACAAAATATGAGAGCCTTGTATAATGCCTAACCGAAACCTCCGGGTGATAATATCACGCTATTCGTATTATATTACCCAGTATTTATACGATATTCGTGATCGGATACAATGTTTTCGATCGGAGGTCCGAGCCCTTGATCCACGAACAATATTGCCCATCGTGCGACGGTGACATGGTTGCCGTGCAGGAAATGATCAGGATTGTTTCTTGGTGCACCGGTTGCGGCTTCCGCATGGAGTCGCCCGAGTTGATCGCCTCCATGGATCCCTTTTTGGAAGACGCGCAGTAAGTAACTCACCCTGGCGATCCTAGAAGTCGGGGATTCGTTAGACAGCTGGTTTGGTGACGTGCCGGGGATTACGTGGACTTCAGTCAATTTACGACCAACAGAGTCGGCGTTCGTAATGTGGTGATGAAGCGATCGATTTTGAGATTCCTAAGGGTTCGTAGTTCGCTCGTGCTTCCCAAGCAAAGGGTCGCGGGTTCGATCCCCGTCTCCCGATCCAATCTCAATCCGAACTGAAGAAGTCCTTGTAGAAATGCAGGGGCTTTTCCTTTAGTTGTTGGGAAACCTGCTCC
>NYYM01000014.1 GCA_002685815.1 Dehalococcoidales bacterium
AATTTTGAAGGCAGGGAGTTAGTAACCAGTGGCAAGACGAAAACCAAGCAAAACAAAGACGACCAAGTGGAGAAAACCACGATATGCTCAGCGCCGTAAGGTTTGTTCTTTTTGTGCCGGTAAGGTTGATACGGCAGACTATAAANACGCTGACAAACTGCGTATTTTCATTACGGATANAGCCAAGATAGCGCCCCGTCGCAGAACCGGCACCTGTGCCAGACATCAGCGCACCCTGGCTACGGCCATAAAGAGGGCCCGTCATTTGGCCTTATTGCCCTATGTGCCGGCCCATATGCACAGGGTGGCGGCTGTCGGCATTGNCGGCTAATTTGACAACCTANGGGTTGTCCTCCGCTCTCTTTTTCATCTGCATTTCAATCTAAGAAGGGGTTAGNATGCCAAAGAGGACTTATCAACCAAAGAAAATCCCGCGCAAGCGTGAGCATGGCTTTCTGAAAAGAATGAGTAGCCGGGGNGGCCGGGCTGTCCTGAAAGCGAGACGGCTGAGAGGACGCAAGCGATTGACTGTAGTTTAGCGGGGTAACGGCATCTTTGCCGTCGGGCCTCGGGGGTGAAGGGCGATGAGGAGAGAAGAACGCCTTATCAAGCCGCAGCAGTANGCGTTAGTATACACCAAAGGCAGTTCCTGGGTTTCAAATCTGGTTGTGATGAGAGCTTTGCCCAATGGTCTTACTCTGCCCCGGTACGGCNTTTCAATCAGTAAACGGGTGGGCAAGGCGGTAACCAGAAACAGAATAAAGCGGTTGCTTCGCGAGATTTCATCTGTTTTGCCGGTGAGAGGGGCTTGGGACATTGTATTTATCGTCCGTCCCGCGGCGGCTGATGTCGATTACGCCGAACTTAAGGAATGCCTTGAAGGTCTGGTTGCTCGGGCCGGTCTGGATGAGACGGAGGGGGAAAAGAAGACGGTTTTCCGGCCGAGAGCCGACAGGTTAATTGACGAGGNTATATGAAAAAGATTGCCTTGGGACTGATCAAATTCTATCAAATAACTCTTTCGCAGGTAAACCTGTCGTCCTGTCGCTTTTTGCCTACCTGCTCTCAATACACCTATGAGGCTATCACCAGGTATGGCTTGTTTAAAGGGGTATGGCTGGGGGTAAGGCGTATCAGTACCTGTCATCCATTCCACCCCGGTGGGTATGATCCGGTGCCGTAGCACTGGCATTCTGACCAAATGTTNCCCGGCGGTGATGATTTATGAGTCGCCCCCGGTTCGGTCTTCCCATATTGAAACGTTTTGTCCCAATGGAGTGAATAAATAAATGACAACCGGTTCCCGAATAAGATCAATTTTCAAAAGCTCCCGGACTTTGGTGGTGGTAATTCTCTTGGGCTTGCTGGCATTGTCCGCCTGTCAGGCCGGGACGGGAGCCCTAGCCAGGGGTTGGTCGGGAGTAGCAATAGCCGATGATATCTTGTTNGTCGGTTCTATGGATGGCCGGCTTGTGGCCGTGAATCTGGATGACGGTAGCCGTCTGTGGGATATACCTCTGGAAACTGAGCCGAAGTCAACGGGGGGCTTTCTTAATTGCGCCCCGTCGGGACCCATCTCGGTTGCTATCTATGGAACCCCTGCTGTAGCCGACGATTTGGTTTATGTCGGCGGCTACAATAGTAAGATTTACGCTTTCAAGGTTGATGAAGCCAGCCCTCGGGCTGAGCCAAGAAGAGTTTCTCGTGAGCTCAACATCCGGGGTCCCATCGTCGGTGGGATTATCGCGTCTGAGGGGAAGGTCTATCTGGGGNCTGCCGACGGCAANGTCTATGCCCTGGATGCCGCCGATGGTTTCAAAGAGTGGGATTTTGAGACCGGAGACAAGATTTGGGCCACACCGGTTATTGACGGGAATACTTTATACATAGGTTCCTTCGATGAGAACCTTTACGCCCTGGACATCAGCGACGGCACCAGGAAATGGCAGTTTGGANCTGAAGGGCCTGTTGTTTCAACTCCCCTGGTTCATGACGGCACCGTTTATTTCGGTGCTTTCGACCGACATTTTTATGCCTTGAATGCCAGTGACGGTAGTCTGAAATGGGAATTTGAAGCTGAAAACTGGTTCTGGGCTCGACCGGTAATCCGTGATGGTGTCATCTACGCCAGCAGTCTTGACGGCAAGGTTTACGTCCTTAATGCTGAAACCGGAGAAAAGCAACTGGACTTTGATCTGGGAAGCCCTGTCTCCTCGTCACCGGTCATGGTTGGTAATAAGCTGGTGGTTGTGGCCACAGCCGTGTCCAAGGACAGCAGTGTGGTTTACACCCTGGATACTACCAATAATCGAAGAGATGAACTTCTCATCCTTGAGGAAAAAGTGTACGCTCCCATCACCGCCGGTGATGGAAAGGTATATATACACACCGAAGCCGATGCTCTTTATGAAATAGATGTAGAATCGGGAGCCAGGCGTGAATTTAATATTGAACAGAAGGATTCTTAAGCATCCTGTCTGTTAAAGAATAAGTGAGGTAAATTCTGTTGGCTATCGGGGATATCTGGGACCTGATTATTCTGAACCCGATGATAAACGTCCTCATTACGACGTCGGAATATCTGTTCGACAACTTCGGACTGACTATTATCGTGCTGACTGTTGTCATCAACCTTCTGATGTACCCTCTCACTCAGAAACAGCTGAAGGCCAGCAAGGCGATGCAGTCCGTTCAGTCCCAGGTCGCCGAGATCAAGAAGAAGTACGCCAAGGACAAACAAAAAGCGGCCGAAGAACAGATGAGGCTGTTCAAAGAATCAGGGGTGAGTTACGCCGGCTGTATTCTGCCCATGCTGGCTCAGATGCCCGTCTGGATAGTTCTCTACCAGTCGATCATCCGGGTCCTGGCCGTATCTCCGGAGGATTTTCTAAATCTGGCCCCTCGTCTCTACAGCGCCTGGCCGAACGTGTTTTCCCTGGTGCCGCTGGAGCAAAGTTTTCTCGGGCTGGACCTGGCAGCCCCCAATCCGATTCTGGCGCTGCTGGTCGGGGCTTCAATGTGGGTACAGCAAAAAATGATGACCCCGGCCACGGTTGACCCACAACAGCGGGCACAGAGCCAGATGATGCAGTGGATGATGCCAATGATGTTTGCCTTCCTCGGTTTGTCTTTTCCCAGTGGGCTGGCTCTCTACTGGGTAACTTCAACGACTATCAGAATCGTGATGCAATATATGGCTACCGGTTGGGGCAGTCTGGTGGCAGCCCCGACATCGGGAAAAGATACTGGAAATAGAGGGCGGGCCGCTCGACAAAAGAAGCCTTTATCGGATGCTGATACCAGTGCCGATATTATTGTCGAAGCAAGCACTGCCCAGGAAGAAGGCTCGGATTATGGACAGCTTGGAGGTAAACGCCAAGACAGTGGAAGAAGCAACCCAGCAGGCCCTGGATCAACTAGGCGTCAGCCTGGAGGAGGTGGAAGTAACCGTCGTAAGAGAAAGTAAGTCCGGTATCCTGGGCTTGGGAGGAGATGACGCGGTAGTCAGGGTGACGCTTTTAGAGTCCTCTCCGGATGGCAACGTGGACGATACCGCCGGAGCGGTGAAGGACGTTCTGGAGAAACTGCTGGACTTGATGGGGGTAGTTGGCACGGTAACTCTTGAATCCCCTTTGGTGATCGAACGAGACGAGGAATCCGGTCCCCCGGTTTCCCTCAACATCGAAGGTGAGGACCTGGGTATTCTGATAGGACGGCGGGGGCAAACTCTTTCTTGCCTTCAGTATATCGTCAGGCTGATTGTGGGTAACCAGGAGGGTGTTTGGGCGCCCATCGCAGTCGATGTGGAAGGGTACAAGCAACGACGCTACGAGTCACTTCAGACTTTCGCTCAGGAGATGGCGGAGCAGGTAAAGTCCAGAGAGGCCCCCTTTAGTCTTGAGCCGATGACGGCTTATGAGAGGCGTCTTATCCATATGGTTCTGGCTGATGACCCTGATGTTTACACCGAGAGTACAGGTCAAGGCGAATCTCGCAAGGTGGTCATTATACCCAGGAAGTAGCCTTCTTTTTTTGGGTTACCTGCCGCTGTCAATGCCAGCCGGAAGTGAGCAATCCCACCCGGCCGGGCAGAACGCTTTACCCTCCGGGCTCGTCTCAAAGACGAGCCTGCGTAAGTTGTCAACATGTTTGATTTTATTTGATAGCTATGCTAACATTTTTATGAAAAAGGCTATGATGGAGAAGAGTAGGGGAGGCAGACGGGCACCTAGCGAGTCTGGTATGGTGTAAGCAGACGTACCCGCTCTCTGAAAATCCCTCCTGAGCCGCCAACCGAACGCCCCGATGGTATCGGGGCTGGTAGACTTGGACGGTTTCGCTGACCGTTATCAGTNGCGGGGGTATAAGTTCGTACCCCGAAAGAGTGCCCCCCGATTCTATCGGGGGGAATCAGGGTGGTACCGCGGGAATTATTGAAATCTCGTCCCTAGAGGACGGGATTTTTTGTTTTAGGGAAATTAAGTGGGGCCACAACAAGACAAGCGGGAGAGTGACACTACCAAACGGACTTGATCTTGGAGGGAGGAGAATACCATGTTTCAGCCGGTAAATAGCAGAGTAAATTTTCCACAGGTCGAGGAAAGAATTAGCGCCCTGTGGAAGGATAACAATATCTTTCAGAAAAGCATCGATCAGCGTCAAGGGGCGGCTCGCTTCACCCTCTACGAGGGACCACCGACAGCCAACGCCAGACCGGGCATCCACCACGTCATGCCCCGCGCTTTTAAAGATATTATGCCTCGTTATAAAGCGATGAAGGGGTTTTACGCCCCGCGGATAGGTGGCTGGGACACTCACGGCCTTCCGGTAGAACTGGAAGTGGAAAAGATGCTTGGCTTCTCCGGTAAAGCCCAGATTGAGGAATACGGCATTGAGCTTTTCAACCAGAAATGCCGGGAAAACGTTTTCAGCTTCATCAAGGAGTGGGAGGAAATGACGGGTCGCATTGCCTTCTGGGTTGACCTGGACAATGCCTACGTCACCATGAATAACGATTACATAGAGAGCGTTTGGTGGGCTATCAAGCAGATGTGGGACAAAGACCTGGTCTATCAGGGCTACCGGGTTACCCCACACTGCCCCCGCTGCGAGACCTCTCTAAGCTCCCACGAGGTAGCCCAGGGCTATCAGGATGATGTGGAAGACCCCTCGGTCTATATCAAGTTCAAGGTAGCTGAAAAAGCGTCAGTTGATCTTCCCGGTGATAAGCCGGCTTATCTGCTGGCCTGGACGACCACCCCTTGGACGCTGCCTGGTAATACGGCACTGGCCGTGGCTGCCGAGGCCGAATATTCTGTAGTTGAGATAGATAATGAGTATCTTATTCTGGCATCGGCCAGGCTGGGGGCATTGGAGCTTGATGAGGCCAAAGTGGTGCACAAATTTACGGGCAGTGATTTGAAGTACCTGGCATATCAGCCCTTGTTTAATCCTCATGTCTTCGGAATGGAACGTCAACGTTTTCAAAACATATCGGAGTTGAAGATTCAAGATCCCGACCAAGAACTGGCCTATCCGGTGATCAAGGGCGATTTTGTCTCTATGGAAGACGGCACCGGTATCGTCCACATCGCTCCTGCTTACGGTGAGACTGACTATGAAGCGGGGCAGGATAACAACCTGGATTTTGTCCATCACGTGGATTTACGGGGTCAAGTCACCGGCAGCTATCCCTTTTCCGGAAAATTTGTTAAAGACGCCGACCCTCTGGTGCTTGAGGATCTGGAAAAACGCGGATTGCTCTATCGCAGTGACAAGACCCGCCACACCTATCCCTTCTGCTGGCGTTGCGACGCCCCCTTACTCTATTACGCCAAGCAGACCTGGTATATACGCACCACCGCCGTAAAGGAGCGGCTCATCTCGGGAAACAGTGAGATAAACTGGTATCCGGAGCACATCAAGCACGGTCGCTTTGGTGACTGGCTGAACAACAATATCGACTGGGCTTTCTCCCGCGAGCGCTACTGGGGGACTCCTCTGCCCGTCTGGCAGTGCCAGTTCTGCGGTACCTATGACTGCATTGGCGGTCTTGACGACCTGAAGGGGAAGGCTGGTTTCAGCGGTGTGCAGGAACCCCTGGACTTGCACCGTCCTTTCATCGATGACGTAACCTACAAGTGTCCTGAATGCGGAGACACCATGCGGCGGGTGCCGGAGGTGATTGACGTCTGGTTTGACTCAGGGGCAATGCCCATCGCTCAGTCTCATTACCCTTTTGAGAACGCTGGTTTGCTTGAAGACGGTCGTTTCCCCGCCAACTACATCTGTGAGGCGATTGACCAGACACGCGGCTGGTTTTACAGCCTGCACGCTATCTCCACGTTGCTCTTTGACCGCCCCTCCTACATGAATGTCATCTGTCACGGACATATCCTTGATGCCAAAGGCGAGAAAATGAGTAAATCCAAGGGGAACGCCGTCGACCTCTGGGGGGTAATAGATAAACACGGGGCTGACGCCTTGCGCTGGTATTTCTTCACGGCTGTAGCCATGGGTAATTCAATGCGCTTTGACGAGCAGGCCATTGTCGAGATATCCCGGCGTTTCCTGATGACTCTCTGGAACGTCTACTCCTTCTTCGTTACCTACGCTAACATAGATAACTTCGTTCCCGATTCAAAAGAGGGGTCAGCGTCTCAGTCCGAGCTTGACCGCTGGATTCTCTCCGAGCTTAATCAGCTTATCATCGAAGTAGACTCGGCTCTGGACAATTATGATCCCAGGGGAGGAGCGCGGCCGATTGCCGCCTTCGTTGATAACCTCTCCAACTGGTACGTTCGCCGCAGCCGTCGCCGTTTCTGGAAGAGCGAAAGTGACGCTGACAAACTTTCGGCCTATAATACCCTCTATGAATGCCTGGTTACCCTGTCCAAGCTGATGGCTCCCTTTACCCCCTTCCTGACCGAGGAGTTATACCAGAACCTGGTGTCCTCGGTCTCTTCTGAAGCGCCGGAGAGCGTCCACCTGGCTGATTTTCCGCTGGCCGATGAGAAGAAGATTGACAGTCAACTGAGTGAAGCCAACCGGCTGGCCATGAAAGTGTCGAGCCTGGGCAGGACGGCCCGAAGCAAAGCCGGCATCAAGGTACGGCAGCCTCTGCCCTGTCTTTTTGTACGAGTTAGCTCAGGACAGAAAAGTGCTCTCAAACGTTTGGAATCGCAGGTAATGGAAGAAGTTAACACCAAAACGCTGGAACTGGTAGACGATGCCGATTTGGTGCTGGAGAGACTGAAGGGAGGCCAGATGGCCGAAGATGGGGGAGTCGTCGTGGTGCTGGACACGGAGTTATCCCTCGAACTGGAAGCAGAAGGGATGGCCCGGGAAGTTGTCCACCGTTTGCAAACCATGCGCCGCTCGGCCGAGTTTGAGATTTCCGATCATATCGCTACTTACTATCAGACTGATGACTATGTCCGAGAAGTGATGTCACAAGCAGCTACGGCCGACTACATCAAGCAGGAAACACTGTCCCGTGAACTGGTTGAAGGGCTACCGCAAGAGCTCGACCTCAGCGAGAGCTTTAAGCTAAACGGTCACGAGGTACAACTGGCGATAAAAAAACAGGAATAATCCGGAGGACTTAGGGTCTTTCAATAAGGATGGCGCTGGTGGTAATTTCATTCCCCCCCCGCCAGAAGGTTATGGCTACCTCCTGTCCCACCTGGGCCGAGCGTATCGCCTTTATCAAGTCTTCAACCGTCTCTACGTCTTTCCCGGCAAAACTGACGATGACGTCCTCCGGCTCGAGGCCGGCCCTGCCAGCCGGGCTATCAGGGACCGCTTCCATGATCAAGACTCCCCGGTCAATCGTCAGCTCAAACCTTTCGATCACCAGTTGGTTTACCGGATAGAGGCTCACTCCCAGCCAGGGGTGAACTGCGTAGCCGGTCTTGATCAGCTGCTGAATTACCGGTATCGCTGTCTCAACACCTATGGCAAAGCCGGTACCTTCAATTTCCACGGCAGACAGTTTGGCGCTGGTGATACCAATCACTTCTCCGGCCATATTCACCAGCGGTCCCCCGCTATTGCCCGGATTGATGGCCGCATCGGTTTCAATAAGCCCGTATAGCACCTGAGTGTTGTNCACCGNGACAGAAATGTCCTGGCGGCTGACTATGCCCTGCGTGGCCCGTGTCCCTTCTCCCAGGGCGTTGCCGATAGCCACTACCCAATCNCCGACTCTCATTCCGGAGGAATTTCCGATTGTGACCACCGGCAGGTTTTCAGCTTCTATCTTAAGTACCGCCAGGTCCGTAAGCGGGTCGGTAGCCAAGGAACTCAGCTCCACCAAAAAGGTTCTGCCGTCATCCAGGGTTACGGAGATTCTCTCAGCCCCTTTCACAACGTGGTTGTTGGTGACAATAATGCCGTCTTCTCTTATTATCCACCCCGAACCGACACCCTGCTGCGTACGGGGCCGATTGAAAAAGTCCACCGCTACAACCTCGGTACTGATAGCCACCACTGACGGCTTGACGCTGGCGACGACATCGGCAATATTAGGCAGAGACTGAACAGAGCTTTCTACAAGCGGTATTGTCCACTCGGTGTCAATCCCTTCCCGTTTGATAGTGGGGGCGGTCGGCTCCTTGGAGTTGCTCGGGGTGATGTTTTCCGTGGGCGAAGGACCCGGTGGGGGAGAAATAACGATCTCCGGAAACAGTTCGCAACCTNCCCCCGGGAAAAGGGACAAGACCAGCCCCAGAAAAATGACAAACATGCTTCCTTTTGATTTCTTCATCACTGTTCCATTCTAGCATAGGCAAAAATGTTTAGAAATTGTTAAAGGGGATCCTAAGANCCCCTTTAATCCCTCTTCCCAGAAAAGGGNGAGNATTCTCGCTGGTTGCCTCTCGTGGCGTTGGAGTCAGGCGGTGGTTACCTCCGGCAGTGAAGCCAAGGCTTCCTTCACTTTATCCTCCGGATAGGCGTAATCAGCCAATTTNCCAGAGAGGTAAGCATCGTAGGCAGCCATATCGAAGTGCCCGTGCCCACTGTGAGCCATCAGGATAACCTTTGACTCGCCGGACTCCTTGCATTTCAGGGCTTCGTCTATGGTAGCCCGGATGGCATGGTTGGTTTCCGGGGCGCTGACAATACCCTCGGTTCGGGCAAACTGCACCCCCGCTTCAAAGGTAGCCACCTGGGGGANCGCCCGGGCTTCGACCAGNCCCAGTTGGTGCAGGTGACAGATGATCGGGGCCATACCGTGATAGCGGAGACCGCCGGCGTGCACTGGTGGGGGTATGAAACCATGTCCCAGGGTGGACATCTTTAGCAGTGGAGTCATCCCGGCCACGTCGCCGAAGTCGTAAGCGTACGACCCTTTGGTCAGGGTAGGACAGCTTTCCGGCTCAACATTGATAATACGCAGGNCCGGTTTATTACCGCTGATTTTTTCTTTCACAAAAGGCAGGAACATACCGGCGAAGTTNGATCCGCCGCCAACGCAGCCGATGACGATATCGGGATAAACATCCGCCATTTCCANCTGGGCTATTGCTTCCTGGCCGATGACGGTCTGGTGCAGCAGGACATGATTCAGTACGCTACCCAGAGAATAGTGGGTATCTTCACGGGTAGCGGCATCCTCAACGGCTTCGCTGATTGCCATCCCCAAGCTGCCCGGNCTATCAGGGTCTTTTGCCAGCATATCGCGGCCNGCCTGGGTATCCTGGCTGGGGCTGGCAACGCACTGAGCCCCCCAGGTNTCCATTAACATGCGCCGGTATGGCTTATGGTTGTAGCTTACCCTGACCATATATACCTTGAGTTCAATCCCAAAGAGCGCGCAGGCGAAAGCCAGAGAACTACCCCACTGGCCGGCCCCGGTCTCGGTGGCGATGCGCTTGATGCCTTCCTGCTTATTATAGTAGGCCTGGGCCACGGCCGTATTCGGTTTGTGACTGCCTGCCTGGCTGGTTCCTTCGTATTTGTAGAAAATCTTGGCAGGGGTATCTAGGGCCTTCTCCAGTCGATGGGCCCGGAAAAGGGTGGTAGGTCTCCAGGTACGGTAGATTTCCTGTACCTCTTCAGGAATATCGACGTAACTTTCGGGGCTGAACTCCTGCATAATCAGGCTCATTGGAAAAAGGGGGGCCAAATCATCGGGACCTACCGGCTGGCCGGTACCCGGATGCAATACCGGGGGCAGTGGTTCAGGCAGATCAGGCAGGATGTTGTACCATTGCCCTGGCATATCCTTCTCATCGAGAATAAACTTGGTTCTGTCCATTTTTCCTCCTTCTTTCTTCGGCTTTGATGCCGATAGGGGTGCTGATTTTTAACTATATATTTTGCGCTGGACTTTGTCAATACGATGAACGTCTGGCTCTTGACACTCTAGCCTGAAAACTGGTAAAATTNTTTGTTCTGTGCCGGATTTGTGGTATCCTATGTTAGGCACGAGGGAGGCAGCAAGATTTACGCTATTGTAGAAACCGGTGGTAAGCAGTACAAGGTAATCTCCGGCCAGGTTATAGACGTAGACCGTCTGGATGTGGCTGAGGGTAATACTGTTGAGCTTGANAAGGTCCTGCTCATTGCCGATGACGACAAGATAACCGTGGGCACTCCCACCGTTGAGGGTGCCAAAGTACTAGCTACCTCACAGGGTGAGGGCAGGAACAAGAAGATTATTGTTCTCAAGTATAAGCCCAAGACGCGCTATCGCAAGAAAACTGGGCACCGCCAGTACTATACCAGACTGACTATAGATAACATAATCGAGTCGGGGGCCGAGGAAGCCAAACCGGCCAGAAGGACTCGCCGGCCTAAGAGTGANGTGACGAAAAATGGCTCATAAAAAGGGTGGAGGACGTACCAAGAATGGCCGGGACAGTCAATCAAAGCGACTCGGCGTCAAGAGATATGCCGGAGATACCGTCACTGCCGGGACTATACTGGTCCGGCAACGGGGCACCCCTATTCGACCCGGCACCAATGTGGGTTTGGGCAGAGACCATACACTCTTCGCCCTGATTAGCGGTGTTGTCAAATATGAAGCTGCCACCAAGCAACGGAGGAAAGTTAGCGTTTACGCTAGTTAATTGATATGAAAACCAAGATTCACCCTCAGTATTATGAAGACGCCAAAGTAACCTGCGCCTGCGGTAATAGTTTTACCGTTGGTGCCACCAGAAAAGAATTGAAGGTAGAGGTCTGCAGTCAGTGCCACCCCTTTTTCACCGGGGAACGCAAGATGTTGGATACTGCCGGACGGGTGGAGCGGTTTAACCGGCGTTACCAGACGAAAGAATAGCCCCCCAAGGGGCTTTACTGGCCGATAACTTCGGTATTGGGCCGGCACAGACNTAATCAACGAAAGCAGGAGCGGTTTGTTAATCTCACCGCTCTCTTTTGTTTATCAGGGGAGTTAGAGTGGCAGACAGATTTTATTACGGGGGCCAGGCGGTTGTCGATGGCGTGATGATGAGGGGGCAAAAGACGGCCGTNACTGCAGTGCGCCGCCCTGANGGTGGACTAGCCATAGACACTCAGCATTTGTCCGGTATCTATACCGGNCGGTTGAGGAAAGCCCCCTTGGTCCGGGGGGTAATCGTCCTCATTGAAGCTATGGCTTTGGGCATCAAAGCGTTGCTCTTTTCGGCCAATGTATCTCTGGAAGATGAGGGGGAAGAGATTTCGGGAGGGATGCTCTGGTTGACAGTCATCGGAGCCCTTGTNTTTACCGTTGGCCTATTCTTTATGCTGCCCCTTTTTCTCACCAGGTTGCTGAATATCGGCTCGTCGCTGGTTTTCAATCTGGTTGATGGCCTCATCCGGGTAACGATTCTTATCATCTATCTCAGGGCAATGGCATTGCTGCCTGACATCAGGCGCACGTTCGCCTACCACGGCGCCGAACACACGGTGGTGAATGCCTATGAAAACGGNGTGCCGTTGAAACTGGAGGCGGTCAAGGGATTCAGCAAGNCCCANGNCCGTTGTGGCACCAGCTTCATATTTGTGGTTATCATCATATCCATTTTTGTGTTCGGGATATTCGGGCTTCGCCCGGTCTGGCAGATGGTGCTGTCCCGGCTCGTCCTTATCCCCATTATCGCCGCCATCAGTTATGAAGCTATTTACTTTGGCGCCAGGCATACCGGCAACCGCCTGGTCAGGGCCATGCTGGCCCCCGGNTTGTGGTTGCAGTCACTCACGACCAGGNAACCTGATAGCGGTCAATTNGAGGTTGCTATAGCTGCCTTGACCAACGTGGTTGAAGCGGGTGAAGGAGAGACTGGAGGGACGGAGGAGACCAGACCGGCGGGAGAAACTGGACCGGCCGAAGATATCCAGCCCTCCCCTTGATGGCCGTGTCTTGTCATTCCTGCCNAGTTAGCTGCCGATAGTAGCAGGTCTTGTTGTTAGTGTGGCAGGTTGGACCCAGCGGGTGGGCCTTAACCAGGATAGAATTGTCTTCACAATCTTTCCACACTTCCCGTACTTTGAGGTAATTGCCNGAGGTTGCCCCCTTGTGCCACAGTTCCTGGCGGCTGCGGCTGTAAAACCAGACGTCGTCTCCTGAGAGAGTTTTATTCAGTGATTCCTCGTTCATGTATCCCAGCATCAGCACTTCGCCGGTATCGTCATCCTGAATGACCGCCGGGACAAGCCCTTTTTCGTCGAACTTTATATCGTCCATATCTCTCTTATCCTGTCTCTTTTATTCAACCGCCGCCAGCGCCTGNTTCAGGCTGATGTCTCCCGTATAGAGAGCCTTGCCGATAATGGCCGCCTCGGCGCCCANCTGCTTCAGCATTTTGAGNTGGGTTAGCGTTGAAATCCCTCCGGAAGCGATAACAGGCAACTTAACCGCCTCTATCAACTCGGCGATACCGCTAAAATTTGGCTCGCTAAGGGTGCCGGTTCGCCCAACGTCGGTACAGAGAAAACGTCTTACTCCCAGGGCGGCCATGGACTTGGCGAATTCTATCCCGCTTAGCTCTGTTTCCTGCTGCCAGCCCCTGACGGTAATCATCCCCTCTCGCGTGTCAATGCCGACGATAATAGATTCCTGGTACTTGCGGCAAGCCTCTTTGACCAACGTCGGGTCCTCCACGGCAGCAGTGCCCAGGATGACCCGTTCAATACCGGCCTTAAGCAGTTGCTCCACTGTCCTGATGTCACGGATACCGCCGCCAAGTTGGGTAGGTATCAGCATACCAGCTGCCAGCGAATTTATCACCTCAAGATTGACCGGCACACCTGCAATAGCCCCGTCAAGGTCGACAATATGCACCCGGGGAGCGCCCAGGGACTGCCACTCCATGGCCGTCTCCAGCGGATCATCNGAAAAGACCGTCTCAATGTCGTAGTCACCCTGATACAAATTGACGCAGTTACCGTCCCTGATATCTACGGCAGGTATTATTTCTATCTTGGTTCACCTCGCACCTTGATGTTCGGGGGAAAGGGGATTAATTCCGCCTCTAACCCAGCCCCACCCGCTCTTTCACCAGGGTCAGGGTCTTTTCGGCCTGGGGACGAGCGCGGTCAGCCCCTTCACTGAGTACAGAATCAATATAGGTGGGGTCGGCAGTCAGTTCCCGGTAGCGGGTTTGCAGGGGTCGCAGTCCCTCTATTACCACTTCCCCCAACTCCTTCTTGAGAGCCGCATAACCTTGACCGTCAAAGTGGGCTTCAATGTCTTTTCGGCTCTTCCCTGTAAAAAGTTCGTAGATGACCAGCAGGTTGTAGATACCCGGCCTGCTTCCGTCAAACACAATGTCGCGTTGTGAGTCGGTCGTGGCCCGCAGTATCTTGCCTTGAATAACCTCGACGGAATCAAGCAGGTTAATAGCGTGACCGACAGCCGTTTCACTCGCGCTCATTTTTGTTGTCGGGTCGTCCAGCCCCATGATGCGGGCCCCCACTTCAGGGATTAGAGATTCAGGTATTCTGAAAGTCTGGCCGTAGATTGAGTTGAAACGCTGGGCAACGTCCCTCGTCAGCTCAACGTGCTGTTTCTGGTCGTCCCCTACCGGCACCACTTCGGTATCGTAGAGCAGAATATCTGCCGCCATCAGAGCCGGGTAATCGAAAAGACCGGTGCTGACCTGCTCCTTCCGTTTCCGTGATTTCTCTTTGAACTGAGTCATCCGTTGCATCCATCCCACGGGGATAAAACAATTGAGAATCCAGGCCAGTTCGGAGTGAGCGCTGACTTGAGACTGGACAAAGACAATAGACCGCTTGGGGTCGATCCCCGCAGCCAAATACAGACCGGAAAGTTCGCGGATCTTGGCTTTTAAGATGGTCGGATCCTGGGACACGGTAATGGCATGCAGGTCAACGATGCAAAAGATGTTATCAAAATCGTCCTGCCTTTTTACCCACTGCCTGATGGCCCCCAGAT
This sequence comes from Dehalococcoidales bacterium, assembly GCA_002685815.1. GTDB lineage: Bacteria > Chloroflexota > Dehalococcoidia > Dehalococcoidales > UBA2162. Next base: position 14,390 of record NYYM01000014.1, read on the forward strand.
AATTGCCAATATGGGCATCGCCAGTTGGCGCGATACCTGAAAATACTCTTTTCTTCATCTGAAAGCTCTCCTTCGCTCAAAAAAGTGTAACATAAAGGGTTTCACGGCGACAAGGCAACTTGTTTCAAATCCGAATCGCCCATATCCCCGCATTTGGACGCCAAATCCCTAGATTAACAACTGAGCGGATTTTCGCATTCCAGGATGAGACCCGATTCACCCATTCCGGTTTTTGTGCCGACGGATCGCCTCGACTCGCTGTAGTAGGGGGGGATGAGAATAATTCAGAGCCACGTAGAGGCGATGAGGAGTCAGGTTTGAGAGATTATCCGCCGATAGTTTTTTCAGCGCTTCTTCGAGGATTCCCCCTTCACTTGTGGTCTCAACGGCAAACCGATCGGCTTGGTATTCGTTTCTTCGGGAAAGAGCGTTGAGGGCTGACGACAAAACCATTTCAACCGGAGCGTAAAGTAATCCGAAGAATATGAATCCGGTGTATAACGATGACTGCTCCATGTAGAACGCCTGATATAACCCGGGGCTGTTCAGGAAAACGGAGAACAGGTAGAAAATCAGTCCGGTGTGGGCAATACCGAGTACCATTCCCTGTAACAGGTGCTTTTTCTTGTAGTGCCCTATTTCGTGGGCCAGAATAGCTACCAGTTCCGCCAGGTTGTGTTTGTCAATCAGGGTATCGAACAGGGCAATCCGCCTGGTACGGCCGAAACCGGTGAAGAAAGCGTTAGCCTTGGTGGAGCGCTTTGAGCCGTCCATTACGAAGATATTCTTGACCGCGTAACCGGCTGAACGGGCGTAACTCTGGATAGCCTCCCTCAGTTCTCCGGGCTCCATCGGGGTGAATTTATTAAAAAGGGGCATCAGCCACACCGGGGCCACAAACTGCATGATGATCGTGTAAATTGTGATACCCAGCCAGCAGAATAACCAGGCAAAGTCACCCCCGTATTCAAACAGCAGCAGAAGCCCGGTCAGCACCGGTCCACCCAGCATTACCGCCAGGACTAATCCCTTTATCAGGTCGGTAATAAAAATGAGTGGGGTAGTCCGGTTAAAGCCGAAACGTTCTTCAATTACGAAGGTACTGTAGATGCCGAATGGAAAGGTCAGTAATTCATAGCCAATCAGCAGGATACCTATGTAGGCCAGCCCGTTTACGATTGAGCCGAATCCCCACGACCTGACAATCTGGTCCAGGGAATTAAAACCACCCGTAAACCAGAACAGAAGAATAACCAGTAGGCCGAATGAACCGGTAACGAAGCCAAAACGTGTCCTTGTCCTGGTATAGTCCTGAGATTGCCGGTACTCATCCGGTTGGTACACCCCTGTCAGAGTCTTGGGTATGTCCTGCTTCAGGGACTTCAGGTTCAGGACATCAGCGGCGGTACTGACCAGGAACTCCACTACCAGGGCCGAAAAGACAACTATTGCAAAGATATTCATCGTTCAAAAGTCTGGAGACGAGAGGCTAGCCAGTCATCCGTATCGCTCAATACTTGTCCCCGTCCCGGCTCGTTGAGAATTTCGTGGAAGAAACCATCGTAGATTCTGAGTGTTTTGTCCTTTGAACTCACCCTCTCATAGACCAACCGGCTGCCCTCCGGGTTCGATAGGCGATCGGCGGAACCGCTCATGACTAAGACTGGCAGCCAAATCCTTAACATCTGATCGGGTAAATCTTGCATCGCTCTTATCAGTTCCGCTCCCAGCCGGGCCCGTATTTTGCCCCGGTATACCAGCGGGTCGCGCTTGTACGCCTCAACCACCGCCTGGTCCTGACTAATAGCCGATGAATCAATAACGTCTACACCCAGCTTGGGCGTTATCGAGGAGAGCAGCCGGGCCAATCTGATCTTGGTGGCTGATAGACTATTCCCCGGCCCGATGGTAGCCCCCGAGAGAATCAACCCGTCAATCTCATTCTGATGATCGATACAGTAAGCAAGGGCAATCAACCCTCCGACACTGTGGCCAATCAAAAAGATCTTCTCGCCGGGGTGGTTGACTCGTACCATTCCGAAAAAGGTCTGCAGGTCATCAGTGTAATGGGAGAATCTTCAACATACCCTCGTAAGCCTTCCGACCGGCCGTGCCCCCGCTGGTCAAAGCCATAGACGGCGTACCCCCCGGACACAAAGTGGTCTGCCACACTCGCATAACGACCGAAGTGTTCTGCCAGACCGTGAACAATCAGTAATACGGCTTTGGGACTTCCGGTCGGGAGGTGTCCTTCATAATATAGACCAAGGCTGCCACGGCCGGCAAACTTCTCCGATATGTCTTTCATCTTCAACAATTATACACCCGGCCGTACAGCCTTGCGTCAAAGGTGTCTTCTTTCACGCCTCGTATCCTGGAGCCAAACATCTTCTATTTAGCCTTAATGCTATAATGCCAACGTGGAATCGTTATTTTAGCGTGATGACTGACCCCAACTTGAAGCGTGGTACAATTATCCGGACGGACCAGCCGGGCTGGTAATATGAGCAAAACCGGAGGAACGAATGATTAGAAGCGTCAACGGCAAGACGCCCCGGATTGCCGATTCAGCCTTTATCAGTGAGGCGGCTTACATTGTCGGCGATGTAGAGATTGGAGAAAACTCCAGCGTCTGGCCCGGGGCGGTGGTCAGGGGTGACCTCGGTAAGATAACCATCGGGCGGTACGTCGTTGTTGAAGATAATTGCGTCGTCCATTCCGGGTCACCGGCCATGCCTCCCATAGGAAATGTTACCATCGGAGACAACGTAATCATTGGTCACGGGGCCGTAGTGCAGTGTCGCAAGATTGGAAACAATGTCCTGGTAAGTATTAAGGCTATCCTCCTTCATGATGCTGAGATCGGGGATAACTCCATAATCGCCGCCGGCTGTGTGGTTAAAGAAAAAATGATAATCCCCGAAAAATCATTCGTGGTTGGCGTTCCGGCGGAAATTAAGGGAGAAGTCGCCGGTTCCCAGTCATACTGGAGGGAGAATAGCCCCGGAATCTACGCAGAACTGGCCCGGCAGTACAAAAACGAAGGGCTCGAATCCGGGTAGCCGATTCCCTCACATCTTGCCCGGGGCTGTCATCTCCATCAGGTGAAGGGTCTTGGCCAGAACAATCTTGGCAGCCTCTACCAGCTTGAGACGGGCTTTGGTCAGGTCTTCGTCCTCTGAAATAACCCGGCACTGCTTGTAGAAGCTGTGGAATACGGTGGCTAGCTCCTGCGCGTAGTGGGGAAGGTGATGGGGTTCCAGAGTGCGGGCTATCGTATCCACCAGTTCCGGCAGGAGCAGCAGTTTGCGCACCAGGAATAATTCCGGCTCACCGGTTAGCAGAGAAACATCTCCCTTACTGTGATCAATACCCCTCTCTTCAGCCAGACGAAGGATGCTGGCGATACGGGCGTGGGCATATTGAACGTAATAGACCGGGTTATCGGCCGATTCTTTCTTGGCTAGCTCCATATCAAAGTCCATCTGGCTGTTAGCAGAACGGGCCAAAAAGAAGAAGCGGCAGGCGTCACTTCCCACCTCATCCACTAGCTCACGCAGCGTGATAATGTCGCCGGTTCGCTTGGAGACACGAACGGTCTCACCACCACGACGCAGGGTGACCATCTGGTGTATTATGAGCTCCAGTCGTTCGGGATTGACACCGAGGGCGCCCACAGCCGCCTTGAGCCGGGGTACATGCCCCTGGTGGTCGGCTCCCCAGATATCAATTACCCGGTCAAACTTACGCTCCAGGAACTTGTTGTAATGGTAGGCGATATCGGTGGCGAAGTAGGTGGGCGACCCGTCGCTGCGCACCAACACATTGTCCTTGTCCTCACCGAGGGCAGTAGAGACAAACCAGGTAGCTCCCTCTTTCTCAGCGATGTAACCTTCCTTGCGCAGCAGAGACATGGCTCTTTCGTATTGACCGTTTCCATAGAGGCTCTGCTCGGTAAACCAGGAATCAAATTCAATCCCCAGCAACTGAAGTTCTTCTTTTATCTTACTAATGACCCTTTCCACCCCCAGCTTACCCAGTTCCGTCACCGCGCCGGCCTCATCCATCTTGAGAAAGCGATCTCCCTCCGTGGAGGCAAACTCACCAGCCAGGTCAACCAAATAGTTGCCCATGTAGCCGGCTTCAGGCATTTCCGCCTCTTTATCCAGAGCCTGCAGGTAGCGGATAAAAAGAGAACGATAAAAGAGGTTTATCTGGTTACCGGCATCATTGAAGTAGTATTCTCTCTCAGCGTCATATCCGGCGGCGGAAAGCACATTCGCCAGGGTGCTGCCCAGAATAGCTCCCCGTACATTCCCCACGTGGAGCGGACCGGTGGGATTAAGGCTGACGAATTCTACCTGGACCCGGCTTCCCCGGCCAATATCAATATTAGCGTAGCTGTCTCTGGCCGACAGGATTGAGTCCACCTGGTTGGTCAGCCAGTCGCTCTTGAGAGTGAAGTTAATAAATCCCGGAGGAGCCGCCACGATGCTCTTGATTTCAGGAGCGGGCGGCATCAGGCCAATCAGGTCTTCGGCAATCGACATCGGTTTGGCCCCTGCCACCCGGGCCAGCTTCAGCGGAAAGCCGGAAGCGTAGTCTCCGTGTTCCGGCTTCTGAGAGCGTTCGATAAAGGGCTCGGGCAAGACCGCCAGGGGCAGTTTACCCGCTTTTTGAGCTTGGCTGGCGGCCTGGGCTAGTAGCTCTTCGAGCCAGTTCTTGAGTTCCAGTATCTCCGTTTTAGCCCTCCTGCTTATAGAAAGTCCTTCCGATTTATGCCTGAATTATACCATAGAGGTGAGCAGGTGGGTACGCTTCACCATTGAGGGGGTGGCCCGGGAAGGCCCCGGAGAGTAGGATGGACTAATGTCAGACATTAACAGAATGAAAGTTCTATGATAAAATCTCTGGAGAACAGAGTGACGGTTTCGAGAATTGAAAAAGAAGAAAAAGCAAATAAGGGCACCCAAGAAATTACCGGACTTTAACCTGGAAGACATATTGAGCGCCCCCAAACCTGAAGTAGCAGAAAAGCGGGCCGACGGTTTGGGGTGCAACAAATGTGGCAGTCTGAAATTCATATCCAAAGGCGCAGTAACCGTATTTCGCGGTCAGAGAATGAAGGTATACCATTGCCACGGCTGCGGGCAAGATTTCTACAAGACCGAGTAAGATTCGTTTCCTCCCATTCTACCGTCACCCCGACCTTCCCGATAGCAATCGGGACGCTCTCCCCCATCAATCGTTTAATCCTAATGCTTTGAGCATGTAGGCCGGATTCTTCCACGATTTAATCTGACGCTCCCGTTGTCTGGCTTCCTGTCTCGTATTATGGCCTTCCGTATGAATCAATCTCCAAGGAATATAGCTCTTCGTCGATAGTGTTTTACCTGCATTGTGTTGGTGTAGTTTGATTTGTACATCAGATGATGAGCCGCTATAGTGCCTCCCGGTCTGGTCACTCTTTAGAATGTAAATGTACACGTAATGCATCTGATAAACGTGCGTCCTCGGTGGAGATAGGGGGATTCGAACCCCCGACCTCTGCATTGCGAACGCAGCGCTCTCCCAGCTGAGCTATATCCCCATCTGCACACTAGAAATTATAACACACGGCCGTTCATTAATTAAGACAGACTCCACTATGCTTTTCAGCCCTGGCGGTGTAAAATCCATAAAGGGAATGGATAGTTGAATATCTTGAGCTTTATTGCTAAATGGGTTTTCGTGCTTTGCCTGCCCGGCTTACTACTGTCAACCAGCTTTGGTCTGGCCTTTAACAGCCTGGCACTCTATGAGTACGGCTTTGAGAAATACTCCATCAGCCAGAAAACCGGCCTGGCTGAAAACGAACTGGAAAAAGCCGCCCGGGGTCTGATTTCATACTTCAATTCCCCGGACGAGTTTATCGACGTCACCCTGGAGAAAGACGGCAAGCCGTTAACCTTGTTCAACCGGCGGGAGGCAATCCACCTGAAAGATGTCAAGGGACTGGTCTGGCTGGACTATCGGATTCTGCTGGGTACCCTTGTTTACGTGCTGGGTTACGGCGGGCTAACCCTCTTCCGGCAGAGAGGCAGGCACGTGCGCAGACTGGCCGGGGCGGCGGTTTGGGGGAGCGGCCTGACCCTGACCGCCATGCTGGCCCTGGGACTGGGCACCTTGGTCGGTTTCGACCGGCTCTTTTTACAGTTTCACCTTATCAGCTTTGCCAATGATTTCTGGCAGCTTGACCCGGCAAAGGACTACCTGATAATGCTCTTCCCCCAGGGTTTCTGGTATGACGCCACCCTCTTCATTACCCTGGCTACAGTAGGTATGGCCCTAATTTTGGCCGGAGTGGCCGGAGGTCATTTGTGGTTCCGCAGAAACAGGGCTATTCTTCTGTAAGATATTCGTCGCATCGACTTCTCCGTCTTTCTGAGGTTGCTACTAGCAGCAGTTCATTTTGGGTTGGCACACCATCGCCGCGCCGTCAACCGGGCATATTTTGTGACAGTGGCAATCCCCCATGCAGTCGTCCGGATTAATCAGGACGGCCTGTTTCCTGGTGGTGACTGTTTTCTGTTTACCCTTGATTACCGCTGTTATCTCTCGTTCGGGCACGGCCCTCATCTCGTAGCAGTTTCCCACACACACCTTTACACACAGGCCACAACCGGTGCACTTGCTTTCATCGACATATTCGACGTAGGTAGGCACCCAGAACTTTCCTGATTTTGTCGTTACCTGGTACCACTCCCCGTCACCAAGTTCGTTACCCATGATGTCACAAAATACTTCAGCCATTCGTTCACCCCCATATTGCCAAATTCATTCATTGACTGGGCCACCCGCTTGATAGCCTCGCTCATGGTAGGGAAGACATGCACCGTATCCGTAATATCGTCGATAGTAAGTTTGAACTTCACTGCCAGGGGGTCGCTTCATGGATCAGGTCGGTCGCCATCGGCCCCAGCCTGACCACGAAGAAGACCACTACCAACCAGATCAAGACTATGATAAAAGCGGCCGCCCAGTTTTTCGGCTGGCCGCCCTGGAGTTCGGATTTAGCCCTGTCCCGGCATTCCTCCAGGACATCACTGGGAATCATTCTTAACGACAGGTAAATACCGGCCGAGACAATAATCACATCGTCGAGATAACCCAGAACGGGTATAAAGTCGGGGATCAGGTCAATCGGGCTTAGAGCGTAACCGACCACCAGGGCGGTAAAGAGCTTGGCATACCAAGGGACTCCCGGATGCCTGCAGGCCAGATACAGGGCGTAGGTATCGGTTTTAAGTTACTTTGCTTTGTTTCTCCAGCCCTTCACACTCACCTGGAATCATCCTGATAAACGAGGCTGGTGGGAGATGTTCCTGCCATAACGGCACAGAACAGGCGACTATTCATCCAACTACATGGCGCAGGTGGCACAGCTATCGGAGGCGCAACTGCTGCAGGAGTCTCCTCCCACTGACGAGGTCATGCCGCTCTCATCGGCAGAGAAGCAGGCAAAGGTGGACAGTATCCGCCCGGCCTCTTGCTGGCACTCGGGGCAGGCAGCCCCTTCGTTGCATTGGCTTACCGGACGTAATTTCTCGAATTTTGAATCGCAGTCGCTACAGACATACTCGTATATCGGCATTTTCGTTTCCCCCACAATCAGTTTAAGTACTATCGGGAAGTAAGTCAAGCCTGGTAGTCTCAATACATATCAGCCTGGGGACACTCCTTCTCCCTCTTTCCATTTCTCGGGAGGTCTGGGAAGGTGGAAAGTGCCAATTTACCATGCAATCTCTTTTCTGTCCTGGAAAAACCTGCCTGTAGGCAGAGTTTCATTTGTGGCCAGCCATACCGCCGTATCAGCCCCCTCTTCAACGGAGCGGACGGCATCCGGACCGCCCATATCGGTACGGACCCAGCCGGGGGCCATCGAGTTTACCAGTATATTGGTGTCCTTTAGCTCGCTGGCCAGCATACCGGTGACAACATTTAAGGCCGCTTTTGATATTCTGTACCCGGAAGACCCGCTGTTCATATTGCTCAAGGCCCCCATACTGCTGGACATATTGACGATTCGTCCGCCATCGCTTTTCAGCATTACCGGGATAAATGTTCTACAGACACGGATTGGCCCAAATGTGTTCGTTTCCAGTATTTCTTTAACCCGGTCTATGTCGATATTCTGGCAGGTATTCTCATGGTCCACTCCAATGCCTGCGTTGTTCACGAGAATATCGAGTTTACCGTATCTATTCATTGTGTAGTCGGCCGCCCTTTGAACACTCTCCTCATCCGTAACATCCATACTATGAAACTCGACGTCCACCCCCTCGTTCCTCAGACTTTCCACGGCAGTCAGGCCTTTTTTGTCATCACGGGCTGTGAGCACCACACGGATGCCCTTCGCGGCCAATTGGCGACAGATCTCAAGTCCTATACCCCTGTTCGCCCCGGTAACAACGGCGATTTGTCTCTGTTTCATATTCGTTCTCACTTTACTGATAGTCTATTAGTTTTCGTCATTATTCATTCACGATATAAGGCCATCGTTGATTGGCCCAGGTAACTAATTCTTCTGCTCGTATATTAATTGATTCGCGAGTCCATTCATTGAATCTATTTGCTAAATATCTCGGAGCTTTAAACATTGATTCATCAATATATCTTTGCTTCTTCACTATAATGACCGATAACTAATTTAGGGTTCACACCTGGAGTAACTTTTTTTGCCATGATATACCTCGTAGCATGTTTACTGTGACAGGTTAAGTAGCAGTATTATGTAATTTAATCCCAAATAGACATGATGTCAAGCATGCAGCAACTCGTTATGGTCTTGGAGCCATGCATTCCCTCATAAAAGAATCGTGAAATATCATGCCTAGTGGTTAGGCGTAACCGCAAAGGAAAATATATGAACCTATTTTCAAATGAGAGTTTCGCAACAAGCTATATTGACGTAACCGCCATAACAGACTAGAATCTAGTTCGAACAACCTTCAATTTTCCGGCCCGCCCTCCCAAACCACCGGCCGGAGATTGTGATAGTCAACAATGAAGGTAAGAATGTCTGAAATAACCGGGGCTGAGGCTCTCATCGAATCATTGTCCCATCATGAGGTAGAAGTAATCTTCGGTATTCCGGGCGTCCAGATTATGGAACTCTTGGATACTTCCTACCGGAACAGGAAAGTAAGATGGGTAACGGTTCGCCATGAACAGACCGCAGCCTACATGGCTTTCGGTTATGCTCGCAGCACGGGAAAGGTGGGCGTAGCTATGGTGGTACCGGGACCGGGTGCCCTCAATTCCTGCGCCGCCATCGGTACCGCCTACGCTGCTTCAACGCCGGTACTGTTACTCGCCGGGCAAATCGACCGTCAGAATCTGGGAAAGAACAGGGGCGTGCTCCATGAGGTTACCGAGCAACTGGATGTATTCCGGCCGATAACCAAATGGAACGGCCGCATCACCGAGGTTTCGGACATTCCCGCTACGTTACAGTTTGCGATGGGCAAGCTGAAGACAGGAAGACCCCGCCCGATTGAAATAGAAATCCCTTTTGACCTGTGGGGCAGCACAGGTAGTGTCCAGTTTGATAAAGTTGCTTCAAGTCCACCCAGGCCTGTTGATCGCGCTAAAATCAGAGAGGTCGCAAGTATGATGACCAATGCGGAACGGCCGGTAATATGGGCTGGGGGTGGCATAATCACAGGCAATGCCGCGGGAGAACTTCGGGAGTTCGCCGAACGGATCAATTCTCCGGTAGTTATGACGGCGGAGGGCAAAGGCTCCATCAGTGCTGACCATCCTTTGGCCTCCGGCGATGCTAACTTTCACTCGAATCCGGTACTATCGATGGCTGATTTGATCGTCTGCCTGGGCAGCCGTTTCTTTCCCAGGCAACGTGTCCGGTCGGATGCCACCGGCCCTAAGGTTATCCAGATCGATATTGATGATGAAGAGATCGGCCGGAACTGGAACGTAGACCTGGGGATAGTCGCAGACGTCCGTCCCTCGTTGGCGGCCCTGCTCGAAGAGCTACCGGAATCAAACAAGGGCCAGTGGGAAACCGCTGAAATTGAGAGAATCAACGCTGCCTGGAGGACTGAGATGGAGGAAGCCGCTCCGATTCAAACCTCGGCTCTTCGTGACATCCGCGACGAGTTGGAAGAGGACGGAATCCTGGTATGTGGCGTCACCAACGTAGGTTACTGGTCGCAGTTATACTACCCGGTCTACAAACCTCGAACTTTCCTGACTTCTTCCTACTTTGTGACCCTGGGTTATGTTTTCCCGACAGCCCTCGGGGCCAAGGTTGGCAATCCGGACCGGCAGGTGGTAGCCATAAGCGGTGACGGCGGATTCTTGTTTTCAGCCGGAGATTTAGCCACCGCCGTGCAACAAAAATTGAATGTAGTTACCATCATCTTTAATGACGGCACCTATGGTGCCACNTATAGAATACAGCAACGAAACTATGAAAACAGAATTATTGGAACTGAGTTGAAAAACCCGGATTTTGCTGCCCTGGCTGAATCTTTCGGTGCCCGGGGCATAAAACTGGCCGACCNCAAAGAACTAAAAGGGGCNCTCCGTTCAGCCTTTGCTGAGAATGGTCCGGTCGTAATTGAAGTACCGGTGCCAAATATGGTTTTGCCNTGGGAGGTCATCTGAAGGTGCTCTCACCGGGATANAAGCGTTCCTTTTTAGTGATTAGCACGTCTTCTTTATCTCTTTTCAGAAACTCCCCGGGGCTTCCGTCATAGAAAGTTAATCCTTATCGCCGGTCACACTTAATAAATACAGTATTACGCNCTAGAGNGTCTCGCGGACATCGGTAATAACAGCAGGTGGTTTGGGGGGTGTTGTTATGGCCATGGTNACTGCTGCAATAGCAAGTGCTATTCCGAAAGTGATGAAGGAAGTCAGGTAGCTGGCTGTTGTATCAAATACCCAGCCAGCATAAATAGGTGCCGCCATAGCTGGTAGTGTCATGAACATGGTTCTGGAGCCCATGATAGAACCATAAGCCTTACGTCCGTAATAGCGTGCGACTACTATGTTCAGAGTGTAGGCTACTCCCAAGCCGAGACCGTAGAGAATGAGCCAGGTATATAGTGCGATCTCAATCCCTGGATTCAATAGGAAGACAGTGAAACCCAGAGCCTGTAGGGAATAGCCTCCTGCGATAATAAACCGTATTCTGTTTTTCCCCATGCGGTCAGAGAGCAATCCGGAGATAAACCTTGACGGCAGGCTTGAGAAAACCATAATGGCCGTCAGGCCTGCTGCCTTGATTGGGTCAATCCCGATATCGGTTAGATAGGGTATGATGTGCAGACTGATCGCTCCGGTACCAACAGATTGGGCAGAATTAGCTATAATCAGCAGCCAGTAGGTTGGCGTTCTCATTGCCTGCCTCAGGGTGAACTCCACCTCTCCAACCTCGGCAGCATACTTTGCTCCTCTCTCTATCTGTTGGCTTGTATCTGCCGTATCTTCCTCGACAGTGGCACCATCAGGGAGTAATCCGTAGTATTCCGGACGGCGCGGTTTTATCAGAAACCAGACCATAGGTAAGCCAACAACCAGTATTACCCATCCACCTATGACGCAAGTTACCCGCCAACCTTGCCAATCCAGNAGGAAAGCAATCAGTGGCAGTACCAGTACTCCAGAAAGCCCCTGAAGCAGCGTCTTTGTACCCAGTGCCAGTCCCCTTTTCTTGACGAACCAGTTTGATATTGTAGTATCCGAAGGTACTGACTGGGCGATATTCATCCCTGTTCCTAATAGAACTCCCCAAACAACGTAGAACGCCCAGAGCGATGTTATGTAGTACATTGCTATAAGGCTAAAACCGAACATTACGACACCGAGAAGCATTATCCATCTCGGTCCAAATTTGTCGGTGACCCAGCCAGCTATTGGGCCCTCAATTCCCCCTTCAAATGTGCCAATAGCCTGGGGAACGGACATTNCCGTCCGACTGAAGCCAAGCTCACCAGCTATAGACTTAAACAGGGCTGATAGTCCGTAAACTCTGTAGCCACCCATCCAAAAGCTTAGAAAGCCACTTGTAAGAACTGCCCACCAGCCGAAGAATATTCTGGGGTTCCTTTTATCTTTTTTCAATAACTCTCTTTCTCAAAGCGGGTCATCGCAGGGCATCAATCGCACCAGGATGATGTGGCCGTACATGCGGCAAGATAGTCTCATAACAAAAATATGTTTGAAATAGCCCCATTTCAGTATATGTTTCAATAAGTGAGGGCGTCAAAATATTCGTTCCTTTTTCTGTAATTGAAACCCAATAGAGCCATTATCCAGGCTCTGCCNCGGCTTCTCAGGAATCCCCGTCCTTCTGCTCCTGAATCCNCTCCGGCAACAAAACCAGGTCGTCCCTTTCTGAAGGTCCCTCCAGGCAGGCNTCGGCCCGTCATATCANGGCTGGTCATCCAACTCCGAGGGTTCCAATCACGAAGTTGGTGAAGTAGTCNGACAGCGGTCAGGACAACGGGCTGGGAGTTGAACGAGTTCAGATGGTACAATAGCTGGTTAGATACATGCAACAAACTCTTCCCGAAAATACGTCTGTCGGTTTTGGATCCAAAGCAGTCCGGTTTCTTTCCGATTATAGAGCCTTTATCACCATCTGGATTGCCCTGTTTATCGCCATCATCGGTATCGCCATGGTCAGCCCGCTTCTGCCCGTTTTCGCCANAGAAATGGGCGCCAGCGGAATCTGGCTCGGACTGGCCTTCTCCGGTTTTACGCTTTCCCAGATTCCGGTCATGCCGCTGNTAGGTAAATTGTCCGACCGCTTTAACAAGAAGGTCTTCCTCTGGACGGGACTCTTGATATATAGCCTGGCGGCGGTAGGTTACTACTGGTCGCCCGGTTACCAGGAACTGGTGTTCTTTCGTATCATCAGTGGAGTCGGGTCCGCCATGGTCATACCCGTCGCCTTTTCGTATATTGGTGAGATGGCTCCCCNCGNCTACGAAGGGAGATATATGGGGTTATTCAGTATCGCCCTGATATCCGGATTCGGGGTAGGNCCGGTGTTGGGTGGGGTTATCCACGATGTTTTCAGCACTGATGCCGTTTTTGTCAGCATGTCTGCGTTGGCCCTCCTGGGTTTCATCATCATCCTGCTCCTTTTACCGACAAAAGTATCTCCTCCCGTTTCAGTGACTTCTTCAGAAGAACCGGAACCCGAGGAACCTTCAACTTCCTTCGTTGCTATGCTCGGAGACGATACTATTCGGGGTATTATTTCTTTGCAACTGGTATTCGGCGTGCTCTTCGGGACCGTGCTCACCTTTATTGGTGTCTGGATAACCACCGTTGTTGGAGCCAGCATCGCTTATGTGGGTATNGCCCTATCAGCACGATCCATAGTAAATGGNATCTTCGCTTATCCCTTCGGTTGGCTGGCCGACCGCCTCAACCGGGTCTTGCTCATAACCGTGGGAATGGGCATCGTGGTCATCNGCACCTTTTCTATCNCCTGGTTGGACAACTTCGTCCCCCTNTTAGGCCTNTTTGTGGTAATGGGATTTTTTNAGAGTATGGCCATGCCTTCAATAAATGCCATCACCGTTGAGAAGGGACGTACTATGGGGATGGGTTCGGTTATGGGTGTCTTCAATATGGCCATCTCCCTGGGNCTGGTTNCCGGTTCAATGTCGGGCGGAGTGATCGATACTACCCTTGGACTGGTGGCGGTGTTCCGCGTTGCCGCTTTACTCGGACTGGCCGGNATCGCTATATTCAATGTATTTATGTGGCGAANTGCCCGGCTTCAGGCGTAACCATACCCCCTACATCCTAAAAGGTCTGCCCTGATCAGCCNCNATTTGAAACCCGCACCTCCAGNAAGGGGGAGATGTAATAGGCCCCCTTGCATTCTGAAGTANNTTTTCTTTTCAGTCCCATCAGCAGCCGANCCACCACTAACCAGCAGAACCCTCCCTCACCGCACGAAGAACACCGCTCCTGTTCATTCTATTCCNTTAAGCCAATAACAAACCCTGGAGACACTGANACTTATTTGTATGTCTCCCCCTCTTCTCGCTGAGGTGAGGGGGACTNAGGGGGAGAGGAGCTAATCCTCATCTCTCCCAAACCACCTCACCTCCGATAATGGCCATCTCAACCTTGATGTCTTTTATTTCGTCCGGAGGTACTCCGGTGGGGTCATCACTGAGCAGCACTATATCGGCCAATTTCCCCTCGGTAATAGAGCCTTTTTGGTCTTCCTCAAAAGAGGCATAAGCGGCGTTTATGGTATACATCGCCAGCGCCTGCCCGGCTGAAACACATTCCTCCGGTAAGAGTTGCTGCCCTGACTCAGCCCGTCGGGTGACGGCCGAATATATACCAACCAGCGGATTATCAGGCACCACCGGAGAATCAGAGCTGGCGGCCACCACCAGTCCCTCNTCCAGCAGAGATTTAATCCGGTACAGCCAGGGCAAGCGGTCGGCCGGCACCGTGGCCAGGTACCTTTCACCGCCGTAATAGAGAAAGGGAGGCTGGGTAACCACCATCGCCTCAAGCGCCTTTAACCGCTCCAACAGANGGGGCGGGCACTCGGAGCAGTGCTCGATGCGGTGACGCCGACCGACTTGAGGCAACTCGTTCCCGGCATATTCCAGCGCCTCGATAGTCGCTTCCAGCGTTTCCTGCTCAACAGAATGAATGGCCAGTTGAAAACCGGCCCGGTGAGCCTCCAGTACTTGCCGCCTTAACTCCTTCGGAGTAGGGTNNATCTGGCCTGAAGTCATGTTCACTATTATCTTGACCCCGCCCAAACGCAAATGGCTGTCACCGGAACCGCACTCCAGGCCTGCCTCCTGAAACTGGCTCAAGGCTTCGATGCCGCACATCATGGACAGCCGGCTTTTCAGCTGCCCGCTATCCTTGAAATGACCCAACTCCTGCCACCGTCCAAAGTCATTAGCCGGTGATGTATACTGCAAAGAGGTGATCCCTTGGGATAGATAGTGCCGGTTGGCCAGGTCCAGGCCCTCGACCAGCTCCGCCCCGGATAGGGCAGGCATAACCTCGTGCCGCACAAAACCCAGCATCTCAAAAAGGAGGCCGTTAGGTTCTCCGCTGCCAGGGTCTCGTTCGATAAATGCTCCCGGTGGCTCCTCTGTTTCCGGGTTAATACCGACTAGGGCCAGGGCCTGGCTGTTAAGCACGCAGGCGTGAAGTGAATGGTGAGACAGCACCACCGGATTATCAGGGGCTACCTCATCAATATCCCAGCGATTCGGATGGCGTTTCTCGGTCAGGTAGAAATCGTTATAACCGGTACCGGTCAGCCACTGGCCCGGCGGGGTTTTTTGGGCTGCCCTGAAGACGGCTTCTCTGATGTCGCCAATCGATCTTACAAACGGTGGACTGAGGTCAATGTTAAGCAGCTTTCTCACCAGAGACGAGATATGGCAGTGGGCGTCATTAAAGCCGGGCACCACCGTCTTGCCCTGGCAGTCGATTACTTTGCTGCCTGCCCCCCTGACTGATTCCAGGCTTTCATCACCGGCCACCACTATGATCCCGTCGCCCTTGACGGCCACCAGTCCGGCCCTCGGTTGAGCCGGGTCTACGGTTATCACCCTGGCATTCTTCAGAATAAGGTCTGCCGCCGGCATATCCTCTTTCTCCCTCATATCCCTGATTTGTCTAACCCCTTACGCCCGCCTCTCTAAATAGCTACAGGAAAGTATACTATCCCTGACCGGCTACCACAAACCGAGACTCCGGGGAGGTACTGTAGTCGAGCTTTCTTTAATTCTGGGACGGGAAATGGTATCTTGTAAGGGCGGCAACCTGCAAACCATAAATACAATGTTTAATGAACTCATAACCAACCAGATATTGATTGTCCCGATATTCGCTTGGGCGGTTGCCCAATTTCTCAAAGTGGTGGTGGTGCTGCAGCAGAAAAAGCGACTGGACTTCCGCTATTTTGTTATCAGCGGTGGTATGCCCAGTTCTCATTCTACCTTTGTCAGCGCTCTGGCTACGGCCATAGCATTCAGCGACGGCCTCGGTTCAGTTACATTCGCTATTGCGGTAATATTCGCTTTTGTCGTCATGTATGACGCCGCCGGAATCCGCCATTCGGTGGGGCAACAGGCAGTTGTTCTAAACCGGCTTCTGAGAGAAATAGGGGAACGGCGTCCAGCTACAGTATTGGGGCGAGACTTTAGGGAACTGATTGGGCATACCCCTTTTCAGGTGCTGGTGGGTGGATTACTCGGTATCGGTATCGCCACGTTATGGATTAGTATTACAGACGTCTGATACTCGCCTTCAATTTTTCTATATAACGGCGTCAAGCAGGCATTCACAAATGGAGACGCAGCTTGAAAGACCTATCAAGGGGGTAAGTAGTAATGGCCATCGATGCTACTTCAATTGGGGAAAAAGAAAGTTTTGAGCGACAGCTTACCCGGCTAAAGACCGAGACCGAAAAGAAACACGGCAAGACAGTGGAGCAGCTCTACGAGGAAAGAGTGACCAGGGTCAGGGATGCTATCGAGATGAGAGTGCCGGACAGAGTGCCGGTTACCATGCAAACCGGTGTTTTTGCCGCCAGGTACGCCGGAGTGCCCCTTTCAACTATGTACTATGACCATGGTGTTTACCGGGACGCCTGCCTGAAAACGCTGCTTGATTTTGAGCCGGATTCGGCCAGCGTGGCCGCGGGAATCTCCGGGCCGGTCAACGACCTGCTTGACGTCAGGAACCAGAGCTGGCCGGGGGGCACTCTGCCCCCGGATATCCCCTACCAGTTTATCGAGGGTGAATACATGAAGGCGGAGGAATATGACCTCCTGCTGGCCGACCCCTCGGATTTCGTTCTGCGTTGCTTTTTGCCCCGGGTGTACGGAATACTTGAGCCGCTGGCTAAACTGCCTCCTTTCCGGAACATGGTCGGCGGGGGTGGCTTCACCGCCATTCTCGGTTTCTTTCTCAGGCCTGAATTCAAGAAACTGGCTGAAAGGATGTCAAAAGCAGCCCGGGAACAGGACAGGATGAGGAGTGAGGGGGTTAATCTGGCCGAGGTGACGACCCGGAAGCGGAAGTAGCCGC
>NYYM01000015.1 GCA_002685815.1 Dehalococcoidales bacterium
ATCTGCGGAGGCTACCAGATGCTGGGACGATACATTAACGACCCGGAGCAGGTAGAATCAACAATTCCGCGGCAGCCGGGACTGGAACTCTTGCCCATAACCACCACCTTCCTGGCGACCAAAGAAACCCACCAGGTAAAGGGCGAGGTAGTGTCTGCCCGAGGACTGCTGGCCGAAACCAAGGGGGTCAGCTTTGAAGGCTATGAAATTCATATGGGCCGGACAGAAAATGATGAAGAAGGAACTGCTTTCTGCCTGAACGAGCGTTCGGGTGAGCCCTGTGGCGTGTCCGATGGCTACCTGGATTCCAGCGGTCGTGTTCTGGGCACTTACGTCCACGGGCTGTTCGGCAATCAGGAACTGCGGAGGGCCGTGCTGAGACGGATTGCCCAGACCAAGGAAGAGAGCCTCGACTTCAACGATGAAGAGCGAGAGGACGAGTACGACCAGCTGGCCGACCATATCCGGAGGAACCTGGACATGGACCTCGTCTATGCCATAGCCGGATTAGAGAGGAAAAAATAGGTAGCCGAAGGGTGAAGCTGTCCAGAGTCCCTATTCCTCAATTAACAGGTGAAATGTCCAGATGAAAGATAAGAAGCCAAATAACATCTACTATCCAATCTCACTGAACGTAAGAGGCAGAAAGTGCAGCGTGGTGGGCGGAGGACAGGTGGCCCTGCGTAAAGTAGATACGCTACTGGAACACGGGGCCGATGTCCAGGTTATCAGCCCCGACCTCTGCACGGAGCTTGTCAGTCTGGCCGAGAGGAAAGAAATAGACACTGTCACCAGAGAATACCGGCCTGGGGACCTGAAAGATGCTTTTGTTGCCATTGTTGCTACGGATAATAGTAAAATAAACCGACAGATAGCCGCGGAGGCACGCGAGCAGAATGTGCTGGTAAACGTAGTGGACGATGCCGACAATTCCGATTTCATCGCCCCATCATATCTGCGGCGGGGGGGGATTTCTATCGCCATCTCCACCTCGGGAGAAAGCCCGGCCCTGGCCCGGAAACTCCGCACCATGTTGGAAAAGGACTTCGGCGATGAATACGGTCGGCTGTCTGTCCTGATTGGCCAGGTGCGAGCCAAAGCCAGGCAGCAGAACATCAGGGTTTCCGGTGATGGCTGGCAGGAAGCCCTCGACCTTGAGGTGCTTCTCGGAATGCTGAAGAAGGACGGGGAAGAAAAGGTCGAAGCTACTCTACTGGATAGTCTGAAAACGAGACGGCAGCAAACAAAGGATTAAACAGAGCGAGTGAATACTCGTAGCGGACACGGGAAAATAAGATGAGCAGGAAGATTATCGTTGGTTCCAGAGGCAGCAAGCTGGCCCTGATTCAGACTGAGTCCGTGGTGGCTTTGATTAGAGAAGCCAATCCTGACATCGAGATAACCATCAGCCAAATAGTAACCGGGGGTGACAGGGACCAGAATACCCCTCTGGAGCAAGTAGCCGGCACGGGTTTCTTTATCACGGAGATAGAAGAAGCCCTGCTGGATGGCCGAATTGACCTGGCCGTGCATAGCCTGAAGGATATGCCGAGCCAGATTCCCGATGGACTGTCACTGGAGGCGACACCCCGAAGGCTTGACCCACGAGATGTGCTGATCACAAGAGGCAAAACACTGGACGAGCTGGCTCCGGGAGGCAGGATAGGCACCAGTAGCTCCAGGCGAACAGCTCAACTGGCCGCCTGCCGTCCTGACCTGGAGGCAGCCGGTATCAGGGGAAATGTTGATACCCGAATGAATAAAGTAACCAGCGGCGACTATGACGGTCTGATTTCAGCTGCGGCGGCTCTGACACGGCTCAGCTGGGAGGACAGGATAACCGAATACCTGCCAGTGGAACATTTTCTTCCGGCCGTTGGCCAAGGAGCTCTGGCCGTTGAGACCCGCTCGAATGACGAGGAGATCAGGGCAATTCTGACCCCGCTGAACCACCTGCCCACCTGGCAGAGCATTACGGCCGAGCGGGCTTTTCTCCGTACTTTGGGGGGTGGTTGCCAGGCGCCAATCGCAGCTCTGGGCACGGTTGAAGGCGCCACCTTGCATCTTGACGGTATGGTAGTAGACGTCACCAAAAATATAACATTTCGAGGCACCGAGGAAGGAAGTACCTCATCAGCCGAGGAGATCGGCCTGAAACTGGCTGAAAGACTCCTGGCTGACGGAGCGGCCGAATTCTTGTTCGGGCAAGGAGAAAATGAAGAACGGTAAGGTGTATCTAGTGGGAGCCGGGCCGGGTGACCCAGACTTAATCTCAGTGAAAGGCATCAACTGCCTGAAGAAGGCTGACGTCGTCTTTTACGACCGCCTGCTGAACGAACGTCTACTTAACGCGGCCCCCGCCGAAGCGGAAAGGATAGATGTGGGCAAGGTCGCCGGTAAGCACACCAAACCTCAGGATGAGATAAACAGGCTGCTCGCAGTCAAGGCCAGGGAAGGCAAAACGGTGGTACGGCTCAAAGGGGGCGACCCCTTTGTCCTGGGCAGAGGAGGCGAAGAGGGCGAGTTTCTAAAGCAAAATTCCATTCTTTTTGAAGTGATACCGGGAATAACCTCGGCCATTGCCGTGCCGGCTTACGCCGGTATTCCGGTTACTCACCGGGGGGTGTCTTCATCTTTTGCCGTTATTACCGGTCACGAAGATCCCAGCAAGGCGACCTCAAGTATTAACTGGGAAAAACTGGCCACCGGGGTGGATACCCTTATCTTCCTGATGGGGATGGGCAATCTGGAGGAAATAGTAGCCAGGCTGGTGGAACAAGGCAGACCGGTGACCACGCCGGCAGCGGTGATTCAGGACGGCACCCGCCCGGAGCAGGTAACGGTCAGCAGCAGCCTGGAGAATATCGTCAGCCGGGCACAGGAGCGTCACCTGGTTTCCCCGGCGATTATCGTTATCGGAGAAGTTGCCGGATTAAGGGACAGGCTAAGCTGGTTCGAGAACCGGCCTCTCTTCGGCAAGCGTATTCTGGTTACCCGTGCGGCCCACCAAGCCAGTGCCCTAAGCCAACTTCTCAGCGAGGGCGGAGCTCAGACGACAGAGTTGCCGGCCATTGAGATCCGACCCGTTGACGACCCGAAGGAATTAGACAGGGCCATCTTGAATCTTAAGGAGTACCACTGGATAATCTTTACCAGCGCGAATAGTGTTGCCGCTTTCTGGCAACGACTGGGTGAGCTAAAGCAGGACAGCCGCGCCCTGACCGGGCTGAAAATCGGGGCTGTCGGGCCGGCCACTGCCAAGTCGCTGGAGCCCAGAGGCATAATCGCTGATTTTGTTCCGAAAGTCTATTCCAGCCAGGGCATCGTTGAGGGGCTTGAAAAACTGGATATCGACGGGCAGCGGTTCTTGCTGCCCCGGGTCGACATAGCCGACCAAGCCCTGATGGAAGGGATAGAGCGGCTGGGCGCCTCCGCGGATGAGGTACCCGTTTACCGGACGGTCCCGGCCACCGAAGCCATGACCCGGGCCAAAGAACTGCTGCTGGTTGGAGAAATCGATGCGATCACCTTCACCAGTTCTTCAACGGTATCCAACCTTGTAGCGGCCTTTGGGGAACACCCGGTCTTAACAGACGGGACTAAGGTCGCCTGCATCGGACCTAAAACAGCCGAAACGGCCGTCAAAGCCGGACTAAAGGTAGACATTATGGCTTCAGAACAGACCATCCCCTCCCTGGTCACGGCCCTCGAAGATTTTTTTACGAAAACCGAAGAAAGGAGACTTTAATGGCAGCCTTTCCTCAGTTACGATTACGCCGTTTGAGGCGGACAGAGACGTTAAGGGCCCTGATCCGTGAAACCCAACTTAATGTTAGCGACCTCATCTATCCGATGTTCGTCGTTGAAGGAGAGGGGATAAAAGAAGAAATATCCTCGATGCCGGGTATCTCCCGTCATTCACCCGACCGCCTGAAAGAAGAGATTGAAGAAATAGCCGGACTAAAGATTCCGGCGGTGCTTCTCTTTGGCATACCCCAAAATAAAGATGAGGCCGGCACCTCGGCTTACCAGCCGGACGGAGTTGTCCAGCAGGCCATAAGAGTCATCAAGAACACCGCCCCGGAACTCATCGTGATAACCGATGTCTGCCTCTGCGAATACACCAGTCGCGGTCATTGCGGCATTGTTACCAACGGAGAGATCGATAATGATATGACTTTACCCTTGCTGGCTGAGATGTCGATAAGCCACATTGAAGCCGGGGCCGACATCATTGCCCCCTCGGATATGATGGACGGACGGGTAGGGACAATCAGGGAGGCGCTGGACGAAAAGGGCTTTCAGCATGTCCCTATCCTTTCTTATTCGGCCAAGTACGCCTCCGCTTTCTACGGGCCGTTTCGCGAGGCGGCGGAATCAACTCCCCAGTTTGGGGACCGCCGTAACTACCAGATGGACCCGCCCAACTTGAGGGAAGCCCTGCGTGAGGCAGAACAGGATATCGACGAGGGAGCCGATATTATCATGGTCAAACCGGCCCTGGCTTACCTGGATGTGATAAGAGAGATACGCAATACCTTTGACTACCCCCTGGCAGCCTACAATGTAAGTGGTGAGTACGCTATGGTCAAGGCAGCCACTCAGCAGGGCTGGTTGGATGAAAAGGGGGTGGTTTTGGAGATTCTCACTGCCATCAAGCGAGCAGGGGCTGATATCATCCTCACCTATCACGCCAAAGATGCAGCCAAGTGGCTGAAAGAGGAATAAGGGGTACCGATGAATTTCAATAACTCTGAAAATCTTTTCCAGGAAGCCCAGCAGTATCTGCCGGGGGGAGTGGATAGCCCGGTAAGGGCCTTCAAAGCGGTGGGGGGGAGGCCGCCTTTCATGGCCCGGGGGCAGGCCTCCCGAATCTACGACGCGGACGACAACGAGTTCATCGACTACGTTTGTTCTTGGGGCCCTTTGATTCTGGGTCACGCCCATCCCCAAGTGGTCGAAGCCTTGAAAACAGTTGCCGAAAGGGGTATCAGTTTCGGGGCTCCCACCGAGCTGGAGGTGACCCTGGCCAAAATGGTCTCGTCGGCCATACCTTCTATCGAGATGGTAAGATTTGTCAATTCCGGCACTGAAGCCACCATGACGGCCCTGCGCCTGGCCCGGGCTTTCACTGGTCGGAGCAAGATAATAAAATTCATCGGCGGATACCACGGTCACGCTGACGGGCTGCTGGTGAAAGCCGGTTCCGGTCTGGCAACTCTGAGCCTGCCGGATTCTCCGGGAGTGCCGGAGAGTTACGCTCAAAATACCCTGGTGGCGCCCTACAATGATTCCGAGGCAGTCGCCCGGTTTCTTGAGACCTATCTGGGAGAGATAGCAGCCGTCATAGTTGAGCCAATTGCAGCCAACATGGGTGTCGTGCCTCCCCAGCCCGGTTTTCTGGGCAAACTTCGCAGTCTGACCGACGATCATGGGGCTTTGCTCATCTTTGATGAGGTAATCAGCGGTTTCCGGGTGGCTTACGGAGGGGCCCAATCCGTTCTTGGGGTTACTCCCGACCTGACTTGCCTGGGCAAAATCATCGGCGGCGGGCTTCCGGTAGGCGCCTACGGAGGCAAAAGGGAGATTATGGAGATGATGGCTCCCATCGGCCCCGTCTATCAGGCGGGTACCCTTTCCGGCAATCCACTGGCGATGACAGCCGGAATAGAGACCCTCAAGGTTTTGGGGCAACCAAGCGTCTACGAAAAGCTAGAAAAGTCAGCCTCCCTTCTGGAATCAGGCATCTCCGAGGCAGCCACTTCACTGAACCTAAAACTCAGTATTTCCCGCTTTGCCTCGTTGCTGACTATCTTTTTNTCCCCCAACCTGCCAGTTAACTTTGAGTCGGCCTCGACCGCCGACACCGCCCTTTTCGGTAAGTTTTTTCAGCATCTGTTGGCCCGGGGCATCTACTGGCCCCCGTCACAGTTTGAGGCCGCGTTTGTTTCTCTAGCCCACAGCGAGGAGGACATCCGAAAGACTGTTGAGACGATTAAAGAGGCGATGAGCAACCTGTAAGTTCGGGAGAAAGAACTACACCGGCGTTATGTTACTCCCAGGAATATCTTCCGGCCCGGCAGGCTGGTTGTTACCTTCCTTAACCAGGACGATGGGCAGTCCGTTAACCGGATGAACATAGACGCAGTCCTCGGCTCCGTAGACCTCCCCGATATTGCTNGAACTGATTACTTGGCCAGGTGTCCCCTGAGCGTGAACCCGCCCTTTATTTATCAGAATTAACCGGTCACAGTACTGGGCGGCCAGGTTTAAGTCATGGAGAGTGATCACGACCGACAAATTAGCCTCCCGGCAGAGGCCCTTAATCAGGTCAAGGATTTCGACCTGGTGATTAATATCGAGATTGGCGGTCGGCTCGTCCAGCAGGATCGACTTCGGTTGTTGAGTCAAGACGCGGGCAATGACAATGCGCTGTATTTCCCCGCCGGAAAGCTCGCCTACCCGGCGTTCAGCCAAGGATTGGGTGGCCGTCTTCTCCATCGCCTGCCAGGTAATGTCCATGTCCCGGGCGCTCTCGTACTGGAACAGTCCCAGGTGAGGGTTCCGGCCCATGAGCACTATCTCAAAAACGGTGAAGGTGCTGGGCAGCAAGGGCATTTGAGGGACTACCCCAATCAAACGGGCTAATTCCGACCNAGGAATTTCAGCTATGTTCTTGCCATCCAGGAGTATCTTTCCCGAGTGAGGACGAATAACATGACTCATCGCCTTGATAATGGTTGACTTACCCGTTCCGTTCGGCCCGATAAGTCCCACCATCTCGCCGGGCGATACCTGGAAATTCAGGTCTTTCATCACTACGTTACGACCGTAGGCCAAGNTGAGGTTTTCTACTTCCAGCTTAATCATCCGGTNCTCCTTAGAAGAAAACGGCTGTTCTTCTGCGCCTCAATACATAAAGGAAAAAAGGCACTCCGCAAATAGCGGTAATTATCCCTACCGGTATCTCGGTAGGCGCCAGAATAGTTCGGGCTACCAGGTCGACAATGACCATGAAAATAGCCCCGGTCAGTAGCGACAGAGGCAGCAGGAAGCGATGGTCCGGACCCCAGAGAAGACGCACGGCGTGAGGNATGATCATCCCAACAAATCCGATGATACCCACGAAGGAAACGGCCGCGGCTGTGATCAAGGTAGAGACAATCAGCAGAATGAGCTTTACCTTTTCTACGTTGATGCCCAGTTGTTGCGCCTGCTCCTCATCGAGCTGCATTACATTCAGAGATCGACTGTAGAGCAGGATGACAGTTGCTCCCCCTACTACGTAGGGCAGGACAACCCTCACCTCCGACCACTCACTTAGGGCAAAACTGCCCATGAGCCAAAACAGTATCCCCTGCATCGTCTCTCCGCTNGTGATGGTGAGATAGGATACTATCGCCCCCCAGAGGGCCCCCAGAGCCACCCCGGCCAGGATGAGGGTAGTTACCGGCAACACCTTGCCCACGCGGGCCAGACTGTAGACAATGGCGACGCTGACCAGGGCACCGGTGAAAGCCAGCATGGGAATAATGCCAAAACCCCATCCCCGCGAGTCAATCGGCAGCAGGAAGCCGATGACGGCCCCCAGGGCCGCTCCCTGAGCCACGCCGATGAGATAAGGGTCAGCCAGCGGGTTGCGGAATAACCCCTGATAGGTGGCTCCGGCCATTGCCAGAGCAGCCCCAACCAACCCAGCCAGAATAATTCTGGGCAGGCGTATTTCAAGAATTATCGTCTCGGTGGTGCCGGGCCAGCCGGGAGTTATGTCGACCAAGGGCAATTGTGAAAGCAGTATCCGGAACGTGGTGAAGAAGGGAATCTGCACGCTGCCGACAGTGGTAGCGAAGGTCACCACCACTCCGGTCAGCAGCAAAAGCCCCAAAACAGTGTAGACGCGGCGTCGCCAGTGGGGAAGATAGACGGCCCCAGAACCCTCCCTGGCAGACGGTTTAGGTCGGTTATCCGACATAATTAACATTCATTAGCATCAGCTTACAGGGCAGTTGCAAATTTCCCCATGCTACTACTTGAACAGCTCCGGATGAATGAATTGAGCCAATTTCTCCAGGCCATCAACAATCCTGGGGCCGGTGCGGCTGACCAGGTCACTATCCACCTCAAAGACCCTGTTGTTCAGGCGGGCCTGAGTATCTCTTAACCTCGGTTCGGTTTCAATAAACTGATAATTCAAATCGCCGATGTTTATGAAATTAACCCCGGCAATCATCACTTCCGGATCGGCTTCAACTACCGTCTCCAGCCCNATGGTTATCCAGCCGGTAAGGTTTCCAGCAACGTTGTTACCACCGGCTATCCCGATAAGGTCATCCTGAAAGGTTNCCGCGCCGGCTGACATCAGAGGCTCATACCAGACANCGTAGAAAACTCTGGGTCGCTCGGTGTCGGCCAGGTTGTTGGTCTTATCGGTAACCGCCTTTACCCTGGCTCTCATTCCTGAGACAACCTGAGCGGCCTCTTCCTGCCTGCCTGTAACCTGTCCGACCAGGGCAATAGACTCCATCACCTCATCCATGGTTTTCGGGTCCAGGGCAAGAACGGTCATGCCTATCTTCTCCAGGGCCGATATCACTTCCTCCTCGTGAACGGAGGTGGCCAGAATCAGGTCGGGAGATATAGCCACAATGTCCTCCATGCTGGGCGTAATGTAACTACCCAGACTGGTCTTCTCTTTGGCTTCGGCCGGATAGTCACAATAGTCGGTCACGGCTACCACCTGGTCACCCAAACCGAGAGCAAACAGAATCTCGGTATTGCTGGGGGCGATGGAAATTATCGTCTGAGGGACCTTCTCTAACCTGACTGCCCTGCCCAATTGATCGGTCACCTCGATGACGGTTGAAGGCGCCTCATCTCCAGATGGGGTTTTCTCATCGGCGGGTGCCGCGCAGGCCGTGAAAAGGCCCAAAAGAAGAAGGCTGATACCCAGTGCTACTGATCTCATTGTCAAAACTACTCCTCTCAATATTACGATTATGGGTCTAAAATCAGGCAGATCGGAGGTCTAGTCAGGCTGGAATCATTCAGGGTGGAACTGTTTCACCAGTTGTTCAACGGTCTGAGCCAGACGGGAACCGGGACGGCAGATCAACTGAGCGGAAATAACGGCTATTCTATCCTTTTTCACCGCCGTCAGACCTGCCCACTCTTGCCGATTCGTTATCCTTGCCTTGGCCTTTTCCTCATCCTCACCGGCAATAACAATTATGTCCGGATCGAGTTCAAGCAAGGTTTCGAATTCAAGCTCAAAGTAATCCTGGCCGTTATCAGCAAAGACGTTCTTTCCCCCGGCAAGGTGATAGATGCCGGTCTGGAAAGCATCACCACCTATTGTCCCAAGAGGGTCTAAACGCATAACCCTGAATACGGTGGGGCTCTCCTGGGGGAGAATATTCCTGACCCTCGCCCGGACTGCCTCAACTTTTTCCTCCACTTCCTTTCTTAAGCGTTGAGCAGCAACGGAACTGCCGGTAAGCTCTCCGATCTTTTCGAAGGACTCGTAGATCTGAGTGATAGTATGGGGGTAAAACCAGGACACTGTTTGCCCTCTTTCTTGAAGCTGGGCAACCACTGATTGCTGCAAAGTGCCAAAAGCCAGAATGAGGTCTGGTTTCAAGGCAATTATCTTCTCCGGATCCAGGGTAGCAAAACCGTTAATTATTTCTTTCTTTCCAGCCTCTTCGGGGTAGTTGCAATAGCTGGTGACACCTACCACATTATCGCCCAGACCCAGGGCAAAAAGTATTTCGGTGTTACTTGGAGCGAGAGAAACAATCCTCGTGGGAACCCTCTCTATCGCCATTTCAATGCCCTCGTGCCGCAAGCTTTGTTCTCATCCGGAACCGGGCAAAAGACTGCTGTCCGACGCGGTCTGGTTTTCATCTACTACCTCCAAATCAATCTTCCTGCAACAAAAAACCCCTCCTTCAGAGGAGGGGTAAACAAAACTCACCAAGAAATCCTCCCTCTCCCTGCGGAGATTTGTAAGGAAATTAGGGCTGGCGTTCTGACTTATGATGGTCTATCCATCAATTACAGCGGCGCGGCCGTGCCGGATTCTCACCGACTTGCTGTCCAGTTAGGCTTTAGCTTGCGCTCAGGCACCCTCAGCTTACTTATTCTTTTGATGAAGTATACAACAACCCGGAGGAATATACAAACGGGGGAATTCCCGTCCTCTCTGGCGATAGTTGATTTAGTTGCTACCAACAGAGAAAGAAACCGAGGCAAGCACTTGCAATAGTTTACATGTCACCCCAAATAATGTAGAATAACCAGCACTACGCCTAAGGAGACGATGATGACTGAAAATAGCCGGAAGGTTAACGTCCGAAGGATGACTGATGACGATCTGATGAAGGTGAATCAGATAGACCGCTTACTATTTGGGGACGACCGGGTAAGCACCTGGCAATTTTCATTTGACTCCTACTGGAATATATACGGCCCGGGGGTAAATTTTGTGGCTGAGGTGGACGGTGAGGTGATAGGTTTTCTGGCCGGCAATATTGCCGAGCAGGAACGCACTCATTCAATCCTTGATCTGATGCACACCGTAGACCGTTCCTCACGCTTCCCCAAGATCGGATGGATTGACATGGTGGGTATCCTGCCAAGTTATCAGGGTATGCATGTAGGCCAGGCCCTGGTCGAGGCCTTTCATCAAGAATGCAAGCAGAACGGCGCCCCGATGAGGGCCATCGTCAAAGAAGAGGACAAGAGGCTGAACGGTTTTCTGGAAAGCGTAGGTTTCAAGAAATGGACCACGGCCACCTACGAGAAAGAGTAATACTACCTAGCCAAGGCCATTCGGCCGATTAAGAACCGGGGCCGAGCCAATGACTCTAGTCGTCGATTCCGGCCAGCTTCCTGGCCATCTTTTTCTTGGCCTCAATATCAGCGTTCTTCAGTATCGTCATCCGATGCGTCTCCGGCGACCCGGCTCCGTGAATGTTGGAGACAATGTCCCGGCTTTCAAAGGCGAGCTTCTCAATGAGTCTGAAAATCCGCACTCTGTCTTCCGTAGAGACGCCTTCCACGCCTTTAAGATACTTGTGAAGCAGGGGACCGATTTCCGGATGATCAAAATCTTTTTCCGAAGGCAGGTCAGCGACGGTGCCACCGGCAATCTCAATCATCATCCGTATTACTTCAGCCAGTTCCTTACCCTCATATAGCTTGGAAGTGTTTGATAATACCGGGTCGGCAACATATATGCCCGACGGCGTGACGGTAGACTCCACCGAGGCAGCTATGGAGCAACCGTAGATTGCCTCAGTAACTTTGAGCATCTCGGCCAGTTTATTATTGATGTGAGATACATTCGGCAGGCCATTGTATTCGGCCGCCATGGCGGCGGCCCCAATCAGGACATTACCGACGCCGCACTTGCAGCCCCCGTGTGAATGGCGGTGGTAATTACCGAAGTTCCTGACCATCTCACCGGCGTACTCATATTCGCCGCACAAGAACACTTTATCCCAGGGCACGAATACATCTTCAAAGATAACCATCGGGGCAAACTTACCGAACTCGGCGTTACCGAGGTCGCAGTCGTCAAGGGCTCTGGCTTCAAGGGTTCCCCGGCCGTAAACATGGATAACACCCTCGGCATCGGACGGGAAAGCGAAGCTAACGGAGTAGTCTTTGTCCGTTTCGCGCATTTCCCTGGTAGGTACAACCAGTCCCCAGTGAGCGCAGAGAGAGCCGGTCTGATGTATCTTGGCCCCGCGTACCACAATACCGTCATCATTCCGGTCAACGACCCGCAGGTACATGTCTGGGTCCGACTGTTGTGATGGTCTCAGGGCTCTGTCTCCCTTGACATCAGTCACCCCGCTAAAAAGCACCAGATCATTTGTCTGGATATAACTGATGAAATCCAACAGCCTCTGCCAGTAATTGGTGCCGTATTTCTGGTCGCAATTGTGGGTCTCTATTCCGACAGCGTTTATGGCATCCATCCCGGTGCAACGCATGAAGCAGCCGCCGATAGTCTGAGCCAGATGTTTCAGCATTCTGACTTTGGCCAGAAGGTCGTCCGGGCTCTTGTAGAAACTGATGAAGCGGCTGACCTCCTCACCGGTCAGGTCTGATTTTGTCACCAGGTGCTTCCTACCTTCCGGATCATGTTGCAACTCATAGGTTTTAGCCACCGAAGCCGCCATATGTTTGATGAGAGGGTGTTCGTGAACGTTCTCAACCTTTTCACCTAGAATGTAGGCAGTCGGATGGAGAGTTTTCAATGACTCATGGTATTGAGCAGCTGTTTTTAATGCCATATGTTCGCCCGGCCTCCTCAACGCGATTAAATTTAAATAGAGACTAGCCCCATCCAGATATAGTTTAGCATTTGAGCCAACAATTTGTAAAATCCGAGTCCAATATCCCGTCAAACAGATTTGACTCAAATTCATCAATACAGTACCCTATATTGATATAGTTATGAGATTGTACGAATTTGAAGGAATTGAGCTACTTCGCCGGGAGGGCATCGCTGTTCTCGATTATGCACTGGCGAACACCCCCGAGGAAGCGCGGGAAAAAGCCCAGGATATCGGGCTGCCGGTAGTTTTGAAAGCCCAAGTGCTAACCGGAGGTCGGTCGCTGGCCGGGGGAGTTGAGGCTGCCGAGTCTCTGGATGAAGTCCAGAAGGCTGCCAGTCGTATACTAGCTTCAACAATCAAGGGCTTGCCGGTGCACCGGATGCTGGTGGCCCCGAGAGTGAAGAGAGCTCGTGAGTTTTATCTGGGAATCACTGTGGACGATTATTATGGCAGCCCGTTGGCCGTCCTCAGCACTGAAGGGGGGGTCTCGATCGAAGGGGTAGCCAGAGTCCATCCTGAGATGGTGATTTCCCGGCATGTTCCCGCCATTAAAGGAATACTTCCGGACGCACAACAGATGGCCGGAGAGGCTGGCTTACACGGAGAAGAGTTGGTACAGGTAGCGACAATTCTCCGTAGTCTCTACAGTATTTTCGGTAAGTATGACGCCCTGGTGGCTGAAATCAACCCCCTGGTTCGAACCTCCGAAGGGAACTATGTGGCACTAGACGCCAAAATAGAGATAGACGATTCCAGCCTGTACCGCCATACCGACCTCAATCTGGACATGGAAAACCGCATATCCAACCCTCTGGAGAAGAAGGGACGGGAGATAGGGGTTAGTTATCTGGAACTTGACGGGGATATCGCCATTATCGCCAGCGGCGCCGGCCTGGGAATGGCCAGCATGGACATTGTCAGCCGGAGCATGCGTCCGGCCAACTTCCTGGAAACAGGCGGAGCCATTACGGAAGACCTTTTGTACAAGGTGATGGACCTGGTCTTACAAAAGGAGGGAGTGAGGGGACTGTTCATTAACGTATATGGTGGCATTAATCCCATCCACGAAGGAGCTAGGGGAATCGTCCGTTATATGCGGGATCACGATGTTACCATACCCATCGTTGCCAAGGCCCTGGGAAATCACCAGGAAGAAACCTGGGAGATTTTCAGGCAGCATGGAGTCCAGGTCGTCACCGACGTATCTACGGAAAAGGGCGTAGAGCAGCTCGCCCGCCTGATGGAAAAACAGGAATGAGCATTTTACTGAACCGGGAAACGCGAGTCCTGGTGCAGGGCATCACCGGCCGGAGCGGGCGCACCCAGACGCAGTGGATGCTGGACTACGGAACAAACATCGTTGCCGGAGTAACCCCCGGTAAGGGTGGTGAGGTGGTGCAGGGCATCCCCGTGTATGATACGGTTGCCGAGGCGGTGGAAAGACAGGGAGCGGAGGCTTCCGTATTCTTCGTACCACCTCCAGCAGTCAAGGAAGCCGCTTTTCAAACTATCGATGCCGGTATCGGACTTATCGTGATGGTAACCGAGCATACACCAGTACACGATGTGATGGAAATCAAGGAATACGCCAACGGCAAGGAGATACAGATTATCGGCCCCACCAGTCCTGGCGTTATCACTCCCGGTGAAGCCAAAATGGGAATCATGCCGGGGAACATGTTTACCCCCGGCCGCATCGGAGTTATCTCCAGGAGCGGCACCCTCTCATACGAGATCAGTATTAACCTGGCGACCGGGGGCTTCGGACAGAGCACGGTGGTCGGCATCGGCGCCGACCCGGTGGTGTTTACCAATAT
>NYYM01000016.1 GCA_002685815.1 Dehalococcoidales bacterium
GTCCAGCGAAGCTTTACCGCCAGACGTCTATGCTGAATGCGGTGCCGTGGTCGCCGCTGAATCCCACATGCCCTCACATGGTAATCCAGGAAACTATGCTTGCCTGGCAGATCATCAAGTAGAACCTCTTCCGAGACCTTTGATCCCACCCATTAGCGCGCTAGTTTTGCATTGACAAACCTCCACCATAAATCTATACTCAGTCAGAAATAACCCTTCCTCTGGTTCAGGTGTCTCAAATGAGAAACTAGTTTCAGCGGAACAGGTTGGAGGACTCCAAACAGGCTTACTAATCACTGACAATGGAGAAAAAAGATGGTTAAGAAACTGCTTGAAGGTATCAGGGTGATCGGTATCACCGGGCACGTTACCGGCCCCGTAACTTCCCAAGCCCTGGCCGACGCCGGAGCAGAGGTGATCAAGATAGAGACCGTGAACAAGCGCGGTATTATGGGAATAGCGGGTGGGGGAACTGGCACCTACCCCAATACTACCGGCAAGCTTAGTGTCAGCATTAACTTTACGTCTCCCAAGGGATTGGAACTGGTCCATCGTTTGATCTCACAGTCCGACATTGTAGTAGAAAATATGGCCGGAGGGGTACTGGCAAGAAGGGGACTGGGCTACGAAGACCTGAAGGAAATCAAGCCTGACATCATTATGCTCAGTACCTGCATGCAGGGACAGACCGGACCTCACTCCTCCCACGCTGCCTCGGGACATAAACTGTCAGCGCTGGCTGGTTTCAATCATATTGCCGGTTGGCCTGACCGGAATCCGGGCTGGGTAGGCACCTATACCGATTTCGTCGCCCCCCGCTATAATATCATCGCGATTCTGGCCGCCCTTGACTACCGGCGGCGGACCGGTAAAGGCCAATTCCTGGATATGTCCCAGTATGAAGCCGGAGTGCAATTTATGGGTCCCATTATTCTTGATTATGACGTCAACAAGCGGGTGGCCGGACGGGAAGGTAACAATAACCCCAATGCGGCTCCCCACAACGCTTACCGTTGTATCGGAGAAGACAGGTGGTGCGCTATTGCCGTATTCACCGATGAGGAGTGGCAGAGCTTTTGCCGGGTTATCGAAAATCCCGCCTTGGCAAAAAACCCCCGATTTGCCACACTGGCGGCCAGGAAAGAAAACGAAGAAGAGATGGACAAGCTGGTAAATGAATGGACGAGTAAACACACGGCCCAAACGGTAATGACCCTGATGCAGGAGGCCGGAGTGGCGGCCGGGATGGTGGAGAATGTGCAGGACCAGATGGAGTCTGACCCTCAGTTGAAGCACCGCCGCTTCTTCTGGGAGGTGGAGGAACCTCAGCCGGAGAATGAGTCCTCTCTCACCGCCGGACCTGGCTATCTGCTGTCATTGCGGATACGGCAAGCTCCGCCGATAGGCGAGCATAATGATTATGTCCTGAAGGATATCCTTGGNCTGCCGGATGAGGAGATCACCGAACTGACAAACGAAGGAGCTATCGGTTAATCCNCGGAGACCGATTGACCTGAAGTTCAAGAAAGAGATGGGTTTTGCCCCGGCCCTGCTAGACCGGTTANGAAAGCTGAAAGTNGCAAGTCAGCCTGTCGCTATAAGCGGTTATCTGAAACCTCTTTCATCAAAGTTTTTTAGGTCACTCTCNAACTGCTGGTGGTATTTGTCGTCTTGACCGCCGTCTTCAGCCGGGGACGGCTGCTCAACGNCCAACTCGGGTTTGCNCGGTACCCATCTCCGGATTATCACCCAAAGTAGAATNCCCCCGGCTAGTATGACCAGAAAAGGGATAACCCAGACAATCAGGTTGAACCCCGACTTATCCGGTTCGGCCAGCACTGCCTCTCCGTAACGCTCCACGAAGAACAGCAGAATTTCCTCCCTTGTTTCACCTTGTTCCAGCTTCTGTCGCACCAGCAAACGCATTTGGGTCGATAGTTCGCTCGACGATTGGTCGATGGTCTGCCCCGNACATATCGGGCACATCAGACTGCGATATAGCTGCTGTGCTTCCTCATCCAGTGACTCCGTCTCCTGTTGAGCCGTGCAGCCGTAAGCCGATAGCAGCAGGATTGTCATTACCAACAGACCTGATAGCATGAANCCCGGATTTTTCATTGCCAGTTTTTTGATGGGAATAACCATTGTAGCTTCATTCCAGCAGCTCCTCTATCCNGGTTGTCAGCAGGGCTTCATCCACGGCTCCCACCCATCGACTGACAATCAGGCCTTCACCGTCGATGAAAAAGGTGACCGGAATACCGGAAACTCCGTAATCGATGGTTATCCGGCCGTCGATGTCCCGGCCGTTGGGATAAGTAACCTGGAATTCTTCGATGTAGGCTCGGGCCGCCTCCTCGGTATCCTGGATATCCACCCCGATAAAGGTCACCCCCCTGTTCCGGTAGGCTTGCCACATCTTCTCCAGTACGGAGGCTTCGTCCCGGCAAGGCGNGCACNAGGAAGCCCAGAAATTGATTACGACCGGTTTTCCTCTCAGGCTGGAAAGAGTGACTTCACCTCCGCCGAGGAGAGGCAGGGTAAAATCGGCCGCCGGCTGGTTGACCCGGGNCGCCCCGCTGGCCCCCGTAAGCGGCTCTCTTATGATTAACCCCGCCACCAGCAAAGCCACGAACCCGACAATGGCCAAGACGGTGACGCCGGGAACCAGGANCCGTCGAAAATTCACTCCGGCCTCCCTGAAGACGCGAGGACTGTTTTATCGCTCAAGAGTATTATCTGACCTCCGGCGACAACTTCTGTTGCCCCACTTCTGGGGGAACTGNTTATTATTATATTATAGCTGCANCTTGTTAATTTGGTCAAAAAGAAATNTCTTTCTCGTTCGTGCTAGGATAAAAAAGGTTTGNNATATACATAACGACAGAAAAAGTTCGACAAGAATGGTAAAAAACTCTCTGCGGTGGCTGTCCTGCCGNTTGCTGGGTGGAAATGAAGCTGGTTGATGGTAAGCTGGTNGATATCAGGCAGGATAGCAGTCATACCNTGGGAATGATTTNCCGCCGCGGCAAGCACGCCCCGGAGATTATCTATTCCGAACACCGCCTCAAGTATCCCATGAAACGGATCGGCCCCAAGGAGAGCTACGATTTTGAGCGCATTACCTGGGACGAANCTTATCAAACAATCGTAGNCGCCCTCAACAGGATAAAAGACCCGATTTCCGGAGAGAACCTTGTCTGGTGGGATTATATGTTCGCTCTGGCCGGGTCTTTCGGTGGCATTACCAATGATCTGGCGCAGGGGTAAATCGATAATGCTAAAGCTAATTACGAAGCATTTGACGCAAGATTCGATGCCTTTGNTGAAGCCTGCTCTACCTGTCACGCCACCGAGCGGACCTATTTCGTAGATGAAAGTGTCAAAGGCATGATAGACCAATTGGGAGATGCTCTTTCGGCCTCGAGTCCGGATCCCGCTGCCATTGGTGGCATAATCGGTGGCATTGGCAATGAGAGCTGTATGAAGTGTCATTTCGTTCATCTTCCCTCACAGAATACCAAGGCCAAATGGGAGCAGTTCGAGGACTTATTCAAATAAATTAAGATTTCTGTAATGCAATGAGGGGGGAGTTTCTACTCCCCCCCTTCTTTGTTTGTATTTTGGTGTTTTGCTCGACGGTACGGGGTATCTACGGACGCGGGCCGTCTCTGGTCAAGGCCAGAACGTCTGCCAGCGAGGAAAGCTCAGGACCGTCCCAGTCTTCACGGTCTTTCAGGTGCCGCTCCTCGCTGTTTGCATCCGGACGTATCAGCACAGGGTGCATACCCATACTTATCGCCGCAGATAACTCATTGTGTCCACCATCACCCACGTAGAGACATCCTTCCGGCCTGACTCCCAGCCGCTCAATCGTCAATTGGTAAATGCCCGGGNCCGGCTTCCTCATCTTCACTGAGCACGAAAAAATCGCTACGTCCATTAGGGGAGCCAGTTNGGTTTCCGGCCAGACCACCGGAATCTCGTGGCTGCAATTGCTGAGCAGAGCGGTCTTGTAACCGTCTTCCCTGAGACGTGACAACGTCTCCACGGCCTGAGGCTGCGGCGTCATCACCAGCCGAATATAATNGAGCCTGGCCTGGATCGCCTCTCGNACTTGGCTTTCAGTGGGTTGCGCNTCAAGATGACGGCAGATGCATTCAATATCGGTCTCGCAGGTCTGGGAGGCGACGCCATTTCGCTCTTTGGAAGTGCCGAACCAGGCTTTCTTGAAGTCTTCATCCGGCAGTGACAGGGCCANCGCTGCCCCTGCCAGCGCGTCATAGTAACCTTCCGTGGAGAAGTTGCTGGCTAACGTCCCAAACAAGTCAAAGATAACTGCCTCGTATTTCATTCGTTTAGTACTCCGTTCGGGCGCAATATATCTTGTTTTGCGCCGCTATTGGANTCATTCATTCCAGGAAGGCCCTCCACCAGGGTATNTCATTCGAAATCTCCTCGAANCCGACATTGCGGTACATTCTGATTGCTACCGGGTNGTCCGTATAGAGATAGAGATAATTATCCGATATGTCGCTATGATAGTCAACCAGGTAAGTAATCAGTTTGGTCGCCAGATGATGCCCNCGGTACCCCAGGTGAGTTGTCACGTCATCGATGCGTGAATAGCCGTCCATTGTTTTGACGGACGCTGTGGAGACACACTTTTCTCCATCGAATAGTCCCAACAGGTGAAATCTCTCATCGCTGAGATGATTGCGCAGGATATTGATTGCTCAGTTGCCGTCTCCGTTGCTCCGAAGCAATTCACTAATGTCGTCTGAAATACTCGAAATCCTGCTTATGGAGGGCACCGGNTCGAGTTGTCTTGTTCGCCCGGAGGGAAACCGCATCAGGATATTATTAGATGTGGCCATGGTAAACCCCTCTGCTTCCAGATGGGGTCGCANCACTTCCAGTTCATTGGCAATAAAAGAACCATTGATACGCGGGGCTAACCCCTGATNTCGGTAGAATTGGATAATGCTGCGATCGCCCGCTCCGGGTGGTCATGAANATCCAGGATATGGGTGTGGTTGCTGTCGTGGGATAGTGGATTATCTGGCCTGTAATACAGCAGCCCGTAGTNGGTCACGATCTTGTTCGTAAAAGACTCACAGAAAGAGACCTCGAATTGTAGAATCTTGTTGATCTCAAACATGNGGTTTTGGCTCTCTAGGTCAGAGTTGGAACGGAAATCATCCCCGGATAATATATCATATTTTGCTGCAATACCGGTATCTTTGGTGAAGGCAGATCGGCAGTTCCCGTTCCGCGNCTGCCCTCGGCTATCCAAAGCCGCTCTCTTGGTGTATAATGTTATGGTGAACTTGATATATTGTCTT
The DNA here is from genome assembly GCA_002685815.1 of Dehalococcoidales bacterium. GTDB lineage: Bacteria > Chloroflexota > Dehalococcoidia > Dehalococcoidales > UBA2162. The sequence goes on from NYYM01000016.1 coordinate 5,346, forward strand.
CCGAGCTTTTTCTTCCGGCACCGCCTCTGAAAGAGGTCTTTCAATAAATGGGGCTGGCTGCCTGTCATTTGCGGGAGACTAACACCTACACTCCTCTTGTGCTTATCACCCCGGACATTTCCTCNAGTCCAAATGGACTCCTTCCCCGTTGCTGTCCCACCGTTGCCGATGTCGGCTTGAAGTCACCGTACGCAGACGAACAACAGGGGCATCTATGACAAAACAACAAATATCCCAGAATCGAGCGCTGGGTAAAGACAGGATTGAACCAGACATGGACTATCGTAATGACATCAGAAACATCGCCATAATTGCCCACGTTGACCATGGCAAAACTACTCTGGTGGATGCTATGCTCAAACAGAGCAAGGTCTTTCGGGATAACCAGGCAGTGGGCGAGCTGATCATGGACAGTAATACCCTTGAGCGNGAAAAAGGTATTACCATCATGGCCAAGAATACCGCCTTGNTNNANCAAGGCGTGAAAATCAATATTATAGATACCCCGGGGCACGCTGATTTCAGCGGTGAGGTGGAACGTGTCATTAGCATGGCTGACGGTTGCCTTCTGGTAGTGGATTCTGTCGAGGGACCTATGCCCCAGACCAGGTTCGTGCTGCGCCACGCCCTCCAAAGAGGCTTGGATACCATCGTCGTTATCAACAAGATAGACCGGCCCAGTTCGAGGATAGATGAAGTAATCGNGCTCGTCCAGGACCTGTTTCTGGAACTAGCTACCGATACGGAGCAACTCGATTTCCACGTCATGTATGCCAGTGCTAAAGAAGGTACTACGGTCACGGAACCGGGTCTGCCCGGCGAGGATATCANTTCGCTTTTCGATTGTATTCTGGCCAACGTGCCCCCTCCCCGGATTGAAACCGGGCCGTTTCAGATGCTGGTTTCTAACCTGGACTACGACAGCTACAAAGGCCGCATTGCCATCGGCCGGATCACTCGGGGCGTGGTGGCTGCCCGTGATGGCGTTGTCAGGCTGGGAACTGACGGAAGTACCGATAATTATGAGGTCGCCGAAGTATTCACCTTTCTCGGGCTNAATCGCCTGAAGGTTGANCAGGTTGAGGCGGGTGATATTGTCGCCCTGACCGGCATTGAAAAGGNTAGTATTGGGGACACCATCGCCAGTCCGGANCTGCCGGAGGCTTTGCCCCGCATCGAGATCGGCGAACCGACAGTAGAGATGACCTTCGGGGTTAACACCTCGCCACTGGCTGGCCGTGAGGGACGCTTTGGCACCACCCGCCAGTTGCGGGAGAGGCTTTACCGGGAACTGGAGATCAATCTCAGCCTCAGGGTGCAGGACACGGACAGCCCGGACACCTTCCGGGTCAAAGGCAGGGGAGAACTACATCTGGCCATCTTGATTGAAACCATGCGCCGAGAAGGTTACGAATTCGAGGTCTCCAAACCGGAAGCGATCATCAAGGAAATCGATGGCAAAAGCGTTGAACCGGTGGAGGTGCTTACCATTGATACCAGGGATGAATATATCGGCGTTCTGACTGAGATGCTGAGCAAGCGGCAAGCCCAGATGATTGACTTGCGTAATGACGGTCAGGATAACGTGCGTCTGGTATTTCGGATACCCACTAAGGGTCTGCTTGGTTTTCGCACTTCTTTCCTCACTTCCACCCGGGGAGAGAGCACCATGAACACCATGTTTGAGGGTTATGAGCCCCTGCGGGGAGAAATTGTCTTCAACCGCAATGGAGTCCTCACCGCCTCGGAGCCGGGTTCAGCCATTACCTATGGTCTAAACAACGCCCAGCGTCGCGGCTTGACCTTCGTTGAACCCGGCACCCGGGTCTATAAAGGTATGATTGTGGGATTGAACACCCGCGCCCAGGACATTCCGGTCAACGTCTGCAAGGAAAAAAAGAAGACCAATGTCCGCTCTTCCACTTCGGATATTGCAGTCAAGCTGACGCCGCCCCTGCAAATGAGCCTGGAACAGGCCATTGATTTTGTCAATGGTGATGAGTTGGTGGAGGTAACTCCGGACAATCTCAGGTTAAGGAAGAAATCGCTGAACTAACTCCCGGTCTGACCTCACCAACTGGAAACAACGGAGACTGGAAGAATGACAGATTCCCCTGATTGAGGTTAACTGACTGGGGACGCTTACCGACTGATCCATCNTACCGGTTTCAGGATAGCCCGGGCTGGCGCGGCGTCACCTCGTTCCAGTAAGAGGGGCAGGCAAACAAGCTCATAGTGGCCCGCTTTCACCCCGGAGAGGTTAATCCCCTCGATGATGTAGACCCCGTTTCCCAGCAGTATCTGATGGGTGTCATNCAGATTGTCCTCGTCTCCGTAAATACCCACCGATAAATAGTCCAGGCCGACGGCTCTCACCCCTCTGTCGACCATGTGTTGGGCCGCTTCAGTAGAGAAATAGACATGGTCTTCAACGAATTCATCCGTACGGTAGCATCTTGCCGAGTTTATTGTTTTGAACAGGATACGCTCACCCCGTTGANGGTTGTAGGGAGCAAGCTCCTCCATTTTTATTGACTCGGTATCCTTGATTTCAATGACCCGCGCCCGTCCCACGGTGGTATCAATTGGCATCTGGTCGATTGTCTTCCCACCGGTTATGAAATGGAGGGGAGCATCGATATGAGTTCCGGCGTGGTCAACCATTTGTATCTCGGTCAGGGTAATCGGGTCGCCTTTGTCCCGATCCAGGAGGCGCTCAATCCTTGGCTCCGGGTCAGTGGGCCAGTGCACCATCTTATTACGAAGTGGTATCGAGATATCTATCCACGGTGACTTAGGAGTATCACCCCGTTTGAGATTACCGCCACTGTNTTTAGCCATCCCCGTTCCTCCTCAATAGCTGATGTTCCCATCACCGGATCCGCTTCTCGGCTTGGACGAAATAGTAGTCGGTTTCGTTATAACCGTATTGGGATTATAGCACGCAGNCTATGCTTGTCAAAGGTGATTAGGGCATATTTGGCTGGAAAAAGAGACGGCCGGGCCGGCCGAAGTTAACTTGGTTTGGCTGCCAGAGTACACGGCGCCTGGCTCGCCAGGTTTTGGCTACTGATAATTTGCTGTACATATCCGTATNAGGGTGTAATAATTACTAAGATGAAAGATCACACGGTCAATATTGATGGAATCGGGCCGGTATCCTTCGAACAAAGTAGACGCGCTCGCCGTTTGACCATCTCCATTCGGACCTCGACCGGGGCCAGGGTGGCCGTTCCGGGGCGGACTTCCTTCATCCGGGCACTGGAATTTGTCCATCTCAAGAAAGAATGGATTCAGAAGAATCTGGCTAGAATGGAGCAACATGAAAACCGGAGAAAGGCTTTCAAAGACGCTCTCCCCGCTATTGACAAGGCGGATGCCCGGAGAAANCTGACAGACAGGCTGGGTCACCTGGCCGGGGAACACGGCTTCACCTACAACAACCTGTCCTTTAGGCAGCAAAGGACGCGCTGGGGTAGCTGCTCCCACCGGAACAATATCAGCCTCAACCTGAAGCTGGTGCTGTTACCTCAGGAACTGGCCGACTATGTAATNTTGCATGAACTGGTCCACACCCGGATTCACAACCACGCCCCCAAATTCTGGGCCGAACTGGACAAATATACCGGAGATGCCAAAGCGATGGCCAAGCGCCTCAGGATTGGCGATTTCGGNCTGCTCCTCTCGGTTCCCCTCAGATAATAATTCCCCNCTTAATGAATGGTGAATCTCTATTGGCAACGGATTGTACTGCCCCGACTGGCTGGTCGGCTTTGCCTGGNTGCTTCCCTGTTTTTCTCCGGAGTCTAACCTTTCGTTTGTCTCGCCTAAATGCTATGCTGATAGTCAGTGATACCTCATGACCTGGCTTGGGAGAAGTGTAAATGTTTAAAGTACCCTACCTCAATAAAGACGTCATAATCGGCCGTAANGATGATATCGCNGGGCGTATCCGGCAAATGTGGTAATCATGCTTCGGGCGATACATCCTTTTCTCGGGATGAACGACGCTCTGTATCTNCTGCATTTGATAAAAAGCATTTGGAGGTGTAAGAATGGTTGANAAAATAAAGATTGCTGCCGTGCAAATGGACCCCCTGATAATGGAGATAGAATCAAATCTTGACCGGATATTGGACCAGTCCCGGGTGGCCGCCGCTAACAAAGCCGACCTGATAGTTTTTCCGGAATGTGCCCTGTCCGGCTACGTTTATTCCAGCCGTGAGGAAGCCATCCCATACATGGTGACTGTCCCCGGCCCNGCTACGGACAGATTAGTCGAGTGCGCCGGAGAACTCGGTGTTCATATCATTGTCGGATTACTTGAGATTGATCTGGAAACTGACCGCTGTTACAATGCGGCCGTTCTGGTTTCCCCGGAAGGATTGATTGGACATTACCGCAAAACCCACCTGCCCTTCCTCGGCATAGACAGATTTGTGGACACCGGTGATGAGCCTTTTCGGGTTTACGATACCCCGGTCGGCGTCATCGGGATGCACATATGTTACGACTGTAATTTCCCCGAAAACGCCCGGATTATGGCTCTGCTCGGAGCTGAAATCTTGGTNCTTCCCACCAACTGGCCGCAGGGTCGGGGCAAGGTGGCTGATTTTGTGGTCAATACCCGGGCCTATGAGAATAAAGTGCACCTGGTGGCCGTTGACCGGGTTGGCAGAGAGTGCGGGGCCAGCTTTATCGGCCGCAGTAAGATAATAAATAGTCTGGGAGACACCTTGGTAGAAGCCAGCCNTGACCGGGAAGAGATCATCTATGCTGAAATATACCCCACCGAGGCCAGGGAGAAAAAGATCATCTTCAAACCCGGTGAATTTGAACTGGACTTCATCGGTGACAGGAGACCGGAACTGTACGCCGGACTCGTCGGGCAAGAAGAATAATCTGTCTCAGTACATTCCTGCTTCAATTACATAAACAACGACCATTAATCGACGTTCGAAGNTGTGAACTGCCAGANCGGNCTCCTTGACCCGACCGAGGCGGTTCCGGTTNCAGACGCGACTCGGATTTTCCGGTCGGGCCGTCTGAAATTGTCATCGTCTATTGTCCGTTCTTCCATCCGCCCTCCGCTAACCCGCAGCATACTGATACATGCGCACCAGCATCACGGCCCANCTCATTAAACCGGATGGGACAAAAGGAGTCTCTTTCAGGATAAGCGGCATTCCTCCCGAAACAGATTTTGTTCAGTTTGAGTTACTTTCNGGCCGCTGNTTAAAGCCGGGAGAAAATAATGTGGTTGTCCTCAGTAATGTCCTGCTTGACGACCTGGCCGGTGTGAAAGTGGATGACAGAATGACCCTGGAGGTGAACGGGCGAGGGAAACAATGGCTGGTAGCCGGGGTAATGTTCAATCCCTTCGATAAATTCGGCTACGCNAATTTTCACTACGTCTCCAATATCAGGGGTACGTCGGGTATGGCCTCAGCGCTGTATGTGAGGACCGAGCAGAATGACGGGCAGTCACAGGCCAGGATGGCAGCCATACTTGAGGAGCGTCTCAAGGAGTCGGGAACAGAGGTCAATAGTTCCATGACCATGGAAACACAGGCTTCTTCCTGGGGCAACCAGTTTGATTTTATGGTTGTTTTCCTGATGTCGATGGCGGCCATGCCAGCCCTGATTGGCGCTTTGGGCCTGGCTGGCATGATGAGTCTGAATGTGATGGAGCGCACCCGTGAAATCGGAATTATGAGGGCAATTGGTGCCTCCACCAGAACTATCGGCAGTATCATCATCACCGAGGGTCTTGCCATTGGCATCATCAGTTGGATACTGGCCGTGCCCCTCAGCGTGCCAATCAGTCTCCTCTTCGATAATATGCTGGGAAACGCTTTTTTTAATCAACCCCTGGATTTCGTCTTTTCACCCGTGGGCGTTCTTATTTGGTTGATAGTTGCCGTAATTGTCTCTGTCATTGCCAGCGTCTTGCCGGCCTTCCGGACCATGCGGATGAGCGTGCAGGAAACTCTTTCATATAAATGATGGCGGATACCAGGCTGGGGGTTCACTTATCCATTTCAACAAATAAGGGCAGTCGTAATACGATGTTTGCTCCCCTACCCGGTTCGGATCTGGCTTCTATTCCCGGCCAGATGCGCTATCCCCAAAACGGGGCAAGGTTGCGCATCCTTGGCCTTGACGGAGTGCCCGCCAACCACCAGGACACACGAATATAACTATATTCAATAGACGTGATACTGTCAATTTGGTGAATAAGGAGTTCATCACAAGTGGCCCCTCTCCCCAGCGGCTTTGCCCCAGACTGACTCTTGTCTTCAGTCGTGATATAATTCTGTCACTTACCATTTAGACAGAAGATGAAGTTAGAAAAGACAGTAACCCCCACGGTTTTGAATAAGGAGTTTACCAATGTCATTCCCTCGAATGTTGCGTATTAGCCAGACCACCGAGGGCTTGGCTCTTGACGATGTAGTCTCTGAAGTGAAGCACCGCATCGGCAATCTCGGACTCGGAAACAAGGTCGATCCGGGCCAGACCATCGCCATCACCGCCGGTAGTCGGGGTATCGCTAATATCAGCCAGATAACCCGGGCCGTGGTGGACGAATGCAAGTCCATCGGCTTGGTTCCATTTATCGTTCCCGCTATGGGCAGCCACGGCGGTGCCACGGCCGAGGGGCAGCGGCAGATACTGGAGCACTACGGAATCACAGAACAGAACATGGGTTGCCCCATCAGGTCCAATATGGAGGTTATTCACATCGGTGAAGTCAAAAACACGCCCGTCTTTTGTGACCTTGAGGCCTGGCAGGCTGACCATATTGCCGTCGTGGCCCGTGTTAAATCCCACACCGACTTTGAGGGCGAGATCGAAAGCGGTCTCTTTAAAATGATGGCCGTCGGTCTGGGGAAAAAAGAAGGCGCCGAGCAATATCACCGGCTCGGCACTCAGTATAGCTACGCGGAAATATTCCCGGCCGTTGGGAAGAAGGTTCTGGAAACCTCCAGGATACTTTTTGGGCTGGCAATAGTGGAAAACAGCCGCGAAGAAACTGCCCGGGTGGAAGCCCTGCTGCCGGCCGATTTTTACCTGACGGAGAAGTCCCTGTTAATTCAGGCTCGCCAGTGGGCAGCTCACCTGCCTTTCGATAATCTTGACCTGCTGATAGTGGATGAAATGGGCAAGGAAATCAGCGGCACCGGTATGGACTCTTCTGTTATCGGGCGCCATTGCGTACAAAGATTTCCTCTTGAGCCCAAGGTTCGCTGGCTGTTTGTCCGGGAATTGAGTCCTCAGTCTGATGGTAACGCTCTGGGCATCGGCATGGCGGATTTCACGACCGGACGGTTGGTTGATAGAATTGACTACTCGCGGATGGCTGTAAATGCTATTACATCGGCCAACCCTGATGGTGCCAGGGTGCCCTTGACTCTGGATAACGATAATGAAGTTATTGAGACTGCCCTGGGGATTATCGGACTGACTCCTCCTGACCGGGCTCGGGTAGTCCGCATTAAGAATACTCTGCGCTTGACTGAGATGGACGTCTCCGAGAGCCTTCTGGACGAAGTAGAGACGGATAACCGACTCAGCCGGATAAGTGGGCTTTCCCCAATGACCTTTGATGGCGGCGGAAATTTGTTGTCCTTTTGAGTTCACCCGGGACGCCAGGGCGATTCTTGAGCAAAAACTAGTGGCTGGTTTAACTTTGGCACATCATACTTGCCAGTTTCATTGCCTCGATCATGCTTGTCGGGTTGGCCGTCCCTTTGCCCGCCTTATCGAAAACAGTCCCGTGGTCTACTGAAGTCCTGATTATCGGCAGGCCCAAACTAACGTTTACTCCTCGGTCAAAATCGGCCATCTTCAGGGCAATGTGTCCTTGGTCGTGGTACATGGCGATAACGGCATCGAATTCTCCCTGCCAGGCCCGTCGGAATACCGTGTCGGGCGGTAAGGGCCCCGTGACATCTAACCCCGAGGCTCTGGCTGCTTCTATCGCCGGTCTTATTTCCTCAATTTCTTCGTTGCCGAACAGACCCCCTTCTCCGGCGTGAGGATTGAGCCCGGACACAGCCAGACGGGGCCGCTTTATTCCCATCAGCCGGGTTGCTTCGTTGGTGAGTTGCAGGACACGCCCGATACGCTCCTTCTTTACCATNTTGCAGGCCTGGCTTAACGAGACGTGGGTGCTGACGTGGGATACCCGCAGGTCACCGGCTACCAGCATCATCACCACACCGGGGGCTTTACAAAGCTGGGCCAGAATCTCGGTATGCCCTGGGTAGGCGTACCCGGCCATATTCAGAGCCTCCTTGCTAAGCGGGGCAGTCACCATGGCCTCTATTTCCCCGGCCATGGACAATCTGGCAGCCATCTCAACGTAATCAAAAGCGGCCGACCCTCCCATCGAACTCACCTTTCCTCTCACCAGTTTGTCCATATCCACGTTCCCTAGGTCGACTACCTCAATGGCTCTCTCTNTGAACTCGGCCTCACTTATCTCTCGGATACCCCTAATTTCGACCGNTATTCCTGTTATTTTAGCCGCGGCCCGCATTACGGCCGCGTCGCCTATTACTACCACCCGGTGAGGAGACGAGTGCAGCGCCTTGACTATGATCTCAGCCCCGACTCCGGTCGGGTCGCCCATCGTCAGGCCCAGCAGTGGTTCCGTCTTCTTTTTCATCCTACCCCACCTCTAAGATAGTCAATGGCTTTGACTATCGTATTGTCNCTGCCAAACCCGCCCGCCTTGGTAATAATTCTGACATCTCCCTTGGCCGTCCCCATCGCCTCGCCCAGAATGACACCCTGTTCAATTTCCTTCAGAATTCGGATACCGCTGGCCCCGAGAGCCCGACACGTCTCCCTGGCTGTATCACCGCCAGTCAAGAAAAGTCCGGCCAACTCCCTACTCTTCNCAGTTCCGGCGGCTATCCTGGCTAACAATCGGGTGTTGGATTCTTTCAAATCAGGCATGTATCGGCTGCGGGAGGTGGTTATCAAGACGCTTTTCCCCTCATACATGAAATCAGCCACCTCATCCCTCAATCTCCTCAGCCCGGTCAGCTTGCCCTGAGAGTCGATAGATTTATNGGGTTCAATGGAGACTACCCCGAGCGATAAACTCATCTCCGCCGTCTTCATCTGNTCCATCGACGCGCTATTTCGACTGCCGACTACGGTCAGGGCNGGTTTGGAAGTTACCTCAAGCTGAAAGGGCTTATCTCCTTTGGCTTTGTAACCGAAGACCGGGGGCAGCTCTCTGGCAAGTCCCCCGGACCCGCAGGGTAACCAGCCGTCGCCGCCCCTGAACAGAGCCTGAGCGATGCAACGGAGATGTTTCTCTTGGCTGGCGTCGGCCACAATGATTCGCTGCTCACTGGTCCTTATTTTCTCGAAGACATTATCGGGGCCCCTGTTAATCTCTTCCAGCTTGATTATTCCGATAGGCAGACCGGTTTGCTGGTGTAGTAGCGTTGGAATACACGACTCCCTGATCGGATAATCCGCCTCTTTGGCAAACCTGGTCTCGCTCAACGGTACGCCTCCGATCATCAAATTCCCGCCCACTACGCTTCGTTCATTTGCCGGAAAGGCTGGACATACTACTGCTTTGCTAAATCCCAGTGCCCCCATCACGGCCGTCAGCTCACTGCCAATGTTGCCTCTGAGGGTGGAGTCGATTTTCTTATAGACGTACCGGCCTGCCAGTTTTCGGGCTTGTCGTCGGGNTTTCCTGTGGGCCGTCTCCGGGTCGTTATCTCTGCTGTCCGTGCTGACGACAATCACCCTTGGGTCCGGAGATGGTTTNGTGCCGAACGTTATCAGTGGATCGAGTCCCACGCCCAGAAAACCGGCTCCCGCATCCATAGCTCCCGTTATATCATCGGCTATGATCCCAAAACCTCTGATGAAATCCGCCACTGTCTTTGGGCCCCCAATTGCCTTCTCGGATTAGTTTGACCGAGGCATCAAGAATAGAATCTTGTACTTTATCATACGTACTCGTCAGAACCGAGTCAACATTGGCAGGCCATCACAAATACCACCAATTGAAGCTCGGTCAATACCGACCAATTCACAAGAGGGGGACGCCTTCCTTCGTCGTATTCATGATTTGACATAACCATCGTTGATTGCGGCCAGTCCTTCATTGGGATCGTGGGACAAAACTCCCTGTCATTGGATATGCTAGAACAATTCATAAAGGTGTACGCAAGAATATGTCTGAACCAAAGATTTCAACAGAAGATGAAAACGTAAAGATCTTGCTCATTGAGGATGATGCGGAGATCACAAATATCGTGACTCAGACGCTGACAATCAGGTGGCCTCAGGCCACCTTGCTCTACTTTTTNGGGTATGCAGGGACTGGCCTTGCCCAGAAATGAGCTGCCGGATGTTGTCGTTTTGGACTTGGGGCTGCCTGACATGGATGGATTTNAGGTATTGGGCCAGATTCGGGACTGGTCGGATGTGCCCGTGGTCATCCACACCGTGAGGGANGAGGAAACGGATAGGATCAGGGGGTTGGANCAGGGAGCTGACGACTACATGGTCAAACCNTTCTCCCCTGGTGAACTCGTAACCAGGTTGAAAGCATTAATACGCCGTAGCCGGATGCGTGGAATATCGGAAGAACATAATGTCAAACTCGACAAGTCCTCGACCAAAGGGAAACTGAACATTGATTTTGANAGCGAGATGGTCAGTATTGACGGCAGGCTGGTGGATCTCAGCCCCNGTGAATATAAATTGCTCTATCACCTGGTAATCAATAAGGGGGCTCTGGTATCTAACGAAGTGCTCATGGAGAACGTATTCCCGGAGCCGGATAACGGTCTTCAGTTTCTCATCGTCTACATGAAAAAACTCAGAGAGAGGCTTGAGGATAATCCGGATAACCCCCATCTGATTATTTATGAGCAAGGGAAGGGTTACAGATATGTCGGCTCATAGACCCGTTCGCCACTTGTTCCCTTGATATTGGCGTTGATTCACGATAGTAGAACATAGCCCCTGATCCATCATCTAACCTCAGAGACCTGGCTCCCCGACTGCCATAATCACATTTCACGTGGTATACTTGTGGCTGACAACCAAGCTGACATGAAAAGGAGAAGAGATGGAAGCCAAGATCACCTATTTTGAGACACCCGGTATAGACAACACCGACGCCGTATTGGAGATTGTCAAGCAGCGGACTCAGGAGTCGGACATCAGAAATGTGGTAGTTGCCTCGTACCGTGGCTATACGGCCGAGAAAGCGGTGCAGGTCCTTGATGACCTGAGAATAGTCGTCATCGCCGGATTTGCCCATCCGACCATGGAAAACCTGGCGGAAACCTTTTCTCGCGGTGATGAGAAACTCATCAAAAGCAAGTCGACGGTCCTGACCGCTACCCACCTTCTTTCCGGGATGGGCCGGGCCATGCGTAAGAAATTCAGCGCCACCAGTCCCGAGGAAGTTGTCGGCCAGTCGCTACGGATGATAAGTGTCGGTGTTAAGGTCGGTATTGAATGCGCCGTTATGGCGGCTGATGCCGGACTGGTCGGTACTGATGAAGATATTATTGCCGTAGCCGGCACCAGAGGCGGGGCTGACACGGCCATCGTGGTGCGTCCTGTCAACTCCCAGGATTTCTTCGACCTGAAAGTGAAAGAGATACTCTGCAAGCCGCTTAACTGGTAGCCTGCCCGGATTCTACCCCGCACCTGTTCGGACCATGAGCAAGGTTGTACCATTTAAGGACTGAAAGGATATAATCAGAAGCAAGAACCTACCGGATATTGACTGCAAAGTGAGCCTATATCCAGGCCATCAGTAAAGCGTGGCAGTCCCGTTCTTGATGCCACACTGACACCTGTAGAAGCTGAGACATTGAATGATTTGAATGGATAACATAACGCTCAGGTAATTAAAAGTGAAAAACCTCAAAGGGATAGCCATAATCGCGGGTGTTTTATTATTGATTTTTATCGGGCAGTTATGTGCCCCAGAACCAACCGCAAGATGTATAGATGGAACACTCAGTTACAGCTAACATCGTAAGGTACTTGCTCTCATCACGGCGGTGTTGCTGAATGGTTAAAATAGAAAATGAGAGTGCCTAATACGATTGTACTCTACCTGCCTGACCGTTAGTTATTGCGGGGATTAGACTCACCCGGTCTTTTGGAGGGCCTGAACTCTTGATATCACAGAACCGCCCTTCATTTGGATGCCTTGTCTTTGAATGGACACTGGATGCCCCCCGGAGAAGTCGAAGGTGGCGCTGGTTCCCTGATACTGCTAGAATGAAGACAAAAGGCTGATCCATAGACCGTTCAGCTTCAGCGGCACCATCCATTCGCAGTGGCTTACAACAGAACTTGGCTATGGTTAACGGGGGGCCGATGGATAAACGATACGAACTTGACCAAGTGAAACTTCTTTCTGTCTATACTATGGGTGAGCCCGGAAAGCGGACATTCTTTCTAATAATCGGGCAGAAAGAGGACTGGATACGGGTATGGCTGGAAAAAGAACAACTTGAAGCACTGGGTTTGGCTGTTGACCAATTTCTGTTCACTCTTTCCCGGGAACACCCTGACCTTCCCCGAAATGAAGACGAGACGTCCTTATCCGACCATGTTCCCTCGCGAATGCCGTCCGCCGAGCTCGAGATCGACCAAATTGTCCTCGGTTTTGAAGGGGAATGGGCGGCGCTGGATTTCTTAGCCCACGTGGTAGGGCCTCAAAGCGAAGAGACGGCTCAATTGACTTGCCGGGCAGCTCTGGCTCAACTGAAAGAGTTGGGCAGCCAGGCTAAGAGCGTCTGTGCTGCCGGACGGCCCCGCTGCGTACTGTGTGGCAGACCCATTGATCCGGAAGGCCACACTTGTCCCTCGGACAACTGATCCTTCGCTCCGGCAGGCTGGGAAAGATGGATCCCATGCGAATGCCCCCGGCCACCGGCTTGGTTACTTTCTTCTCTTGTGCCCCCGCAGCCAACGCGGGGCGCTGCGCCGGAACAGGGGACTACGACTGTTCCGAATGTCTCTCACCAGTTTTCCGGCCCTGTCCGGGGTCCCCACCACTAGGGGAGATGACCATTTGCCCAACTTTTCCAGCTCTTCCTGATCATCATTCTTCTCCACCGGAAATTGTTCCAGGGGGAGCCACTTCCTCTGCCTCCGCCACTTGGTGAAGACAAGCCCACCGGCTTCCTTTACCAGCAGGACACCGGCCGCCACGTCCCACAGTTTTGGCCCGCCAAACAGCGAGTAGCCGAAAACCCCGCAGGCGGTCAGGGCCAGTTCGACCGCGATGCTGCCCAAGTTCCTTATTTCCTGGGGTTCCTTACGGCTTTCCCCCGAGAGACGGAACTGACTCCTGAAATGATAGGGCAGTTCTGCCAGCGGACGCCCCGGGGACTCATTGGCTACCTCGATCTTTTCATCATTGAAATATGCGCCCTTGCCTAGACGGGCATGATAAACGCCCTCGCTGGCCCGGTGGCTCACCGGCACGAAGATACTGCCGGCCACTGGCTGGTAGTTCCACAATACCCCAACGGAGACGGCAAAGAAAGGCAGACCATTCATAAAATTGGTGGTTCCGTCCAGAGGGTCGAGCACCCAGATGAAAGGGGAATCGGATTTGTTCAAGGCCCCACCTTCTTCACTCAAGATGGCGTGCTCGGGGAATTTTTCTCCAATGTTTGCCTTTAGGAATTCCTCGGAACGGTGATCTGCGGTAGTCACGGGGTCGGTCTTCTTTTCCCCTTTGAACTCAACCTCCAAAGGCTTCGAGAAGTGCTCCATCAGGATCTGACCCGCCCTTTGAGCAACAAGAACGGAGTGAGCTTCAATCTCCTCCAGCAGGGAATCGTCTATCTTCACAGCATCCATAGTATGAAATCTTCTTCAGGTTGCTTTCCCAGCATGGCTGGAGTTGCCACCTCTTTCGTGTCGAGTTTGCGGCTTGCTTCCCAGGGTAGCCGGATCGTCTTAGCGATATTTAGCCCCGGCCTTGAGGGCAGCGGCCGAGAGAATCTCGTAGGACTGGCAGCCTTCGACTCGCTCGGTTCCGAAAACAAAGGTGGGGATTCCGCCCACTCCTACCTGCTTATACTCCTGCCTCATCTCATCTAGGCGCTTGAGGTAAGTCTCGTCATCGGCAGCCACCAGCGCTCTTTCCGGGTCCAGTCCCGAATCCGCCGCCAGCTCTGCCAGAACGGCCCTGTCCTCGATGTCCTTGCTATCTTCCCAGTGAGCTTTCATCACGTTCCGGCGGAATTCGTTCAGCTTGCC
>NYYM01000017.1 GCA_002685815.1 Dehalococcoidales bacterium
CGAATTCTGGTGTGGGACGAGCTATGATAATCCCTTAATCATGACATTCGAAATGACAAAAAAGACTAGATACAACAAAGACCTATTGAAAGAGCCCAGCTACGAGTTGAAAGAGGGTAGATATCGCCTTTAGTTTCGTTTGCCCCTTGAGGACAAGCATTTCTTTTCATTGGACAAGGATAAGCAGCTTGAGGAGATAACCACATTTGTGAAGATGTCATATTCCGAGGCTCAACAAATGAGGATTAAAGAATAACAACAAGACCATTTTCAGATGAGACAAAAGAGTACCTCCCCCCTCTTTTGCTACTTGCCGCCCCTGGCTACATCCAGGGCGGTGAGGGCGCCGTGGGTCAGAAAGGCATCGGCGCTGTCCAGGGTGCTGAGGGTAAATCCCCGGTCCACTGCCCAAGCGATATTCCCCCTGGTAGCGAACATACCGGACGGTTTGCCGGCCTTTTCAGCCGCTGCCACCACCTTATCGAAGGCGGCCACATATTCAGCATTGTTGTAATCCGGGCCGCTTAGTCCGAAGCTGAGGGAAAGATCGTGAGGCCCCACATAAACGGCGTCTATCCCCTCCACCGCCAGAATGTCAGCCACGTTATCAACCGCTTCCCGGGTCTCTATCTGGACGATGACCAGTACCTCATCATTGGCAGTCTCAAAGTAATCGGGGTCGAAGAGCCCGGCCCTTCTGGGTCCGTAGCCCCTGAGACCGACCGGCGGATATCTACAGGCGCTTACCGCTGATTCTGCTTCTTCCCTGGTATTGACCCAGGGGACAAGCACCCCGTGAGCACCGGCGTCCAGCACCCGCTTGATGATGACCTTGTCATTCCACTGCGTCCGAACGATGGGAGTGCAATTACTGCCATTCATAGCCTGCATCATCGTTTGCATCGTCTCCAGGCTGATGGGGGAATGCTCGCCGTCAATCAGGAGCCAATCAAAACCAATCCGGGAGAGCACCTCGGTCACATCCGGGTGTCCCAGACCGACAAAAGTCCCGATAACAGGCTGACCCTGTTTCAGTTTTTCTTTGAGGATGTTCTTCAAGGCCCGGCACCTCCTTCTAGCGACAAGTACTAGAAGTTTAATACTTTACCGTTTATTAGTCTAATCAACCGATAGCTCTGTACGGCCACTATTGCCATGACAAACTTGGGTACCCACAGCCAGAAGGCATTCAGCCCCAGGGCCAGAAACAGAGCAGGGTCTTCCACCATGGCATGATTGATTCCGGCCGAAATATGAAGGCGCTCCATTTCATCTTTGGTCAGGTTGCCTTTCTTGGCTTCCTCAACAATGACTGCCCCGCTATACAGCAAGCCAAAAGCGACGGCCGTGACCCAAAGTGTCGCTGACCGGTCCGAGAGTCCCATGACTCTCATTAAGGGCCTGAAAAGCCAGAGCAGGTATTCCATCCAACCCAGCGAATTCAAGGATTCCAGCAGCACCATAATGACCATGACGATGCCAAATATCTTTGTCAACAGGCTTATCATCCCCACACCCCAGATCTGAAGAACCTCAAGAAAGGGGGGGCGAACCGTCAGGCTGGCCGAGGCGACCAAACTCTGGCTGGTGTCACCCAGAAACTGGGAAACAACGAGCACGGCAATAACGGCGGCGGAAACACGAAACAGAGTCGCCTTAACGGCATTCAAGCCGGATTTGTGCTGGACAATTCCTTCTGCGATGAGATTATGAGCAATCAGGCAAAACACGGCCACCAGTGTTATTTGTTCGGGAGTGAAAGGCAGGACGGTGATGATGGCGATGGCAGCGTAGATATTTACCAGCATCCCGGAAATAATCGGTAAGGCGGCCGCTGGAGGCAGATTAATCAATCCCATCAGAGGATTAAGTACGAAATCCAGTTGGCTGAGCCAGCCTGTCCACTGGAGCAGGGCCACCAGGAAAGAAACGGGAATAATAATCTTGCCCATCCAGACAAAACTGCTCCATCCCCTTTTGACCCCGGCTGAAAAGCCCGTTTTGAGTTGAGTACCGTAATCAGACATGTCAATACCCCGTTCACCTGCTTTAATATAACAGATTTCGTGAAGAGGGAGGCACCGAAGAAGACAATCTGCTATAATGGGCTAGTTTTGAATCTGTTGGGAGGCAGTGTAAATGGAACTTTCAGCCAATACCCGGGATATTCTGGGTAAAAAAGTTAAGACTTTGCGCCGCCAGGGGATTACCCCGGTGCATCTTTATGGCCACAGCGTAAAACCGGTGCCGTTACAGTGTGACACGGCGAAACTCCAACGCATCCTGATTCTGACAGGAACGACAGGGCTTATCGACCTCAAACTTGATAAGACGAAGAAACCAAGAAACGTGATGATCCGCGAAGTCCAGAGAGAACCACGAAGCGGAGAGTTACTTCATGTAGATTTTTACCAGGTGAGGATGGAGGAGAAGATACGGGTCGAGGTACCGATAGTTACGATCGGTGAAGCCCCGGCTTTAAAAATAAAGGAGAATTTCCTGACTCACGAACTGAACACTTTGAGCGTTGAATGCCTGCCAAACGCAATTCCCAACCGGGTGGAGATTGACCTGAGTTCTCTCACTGAGGCGGAACAAGGAATGCACGTGGCAGACATCAGCCTTGATGAGGAGATTACTGTCTTGACCCATCCTGAACAACTGGTCGTGAAGATTAGCGCCGGGTTTGCAGAGAAGACACCGGAGGAAGAAGCCAGAACTGAGATCGCCCCTGAAGCCACCACCACCGCAGAAGACTCCTCATCTGAATAAAGAAGAACCCTACCGTAGCTCATGACTGGCAGGGCTATCCGGACTTATTTCTGCTGTTCGTTGAGAAAGTGCTCTACGGTTACGGCAGCGGTTGCCCCGTCACCAGCCGCAGTTATTGCCTGGCGGACAGAGCTATTTCGTATATCCCCGGCAGCCAGGATACCGGGCACGTCCGTCTCCATTTTATCGTTGGTGATGATATGCCCAATGGGGTCCAGGTGCACAACTCCTTTCAGGAATCCGGTATCCGGCATGAAACCGATAGAAACAAAGATACCATCCAGCTCCAGGACTGCTTTCGCCCCCGTCTTCACGTTATTGAGTTTGAGTCTTTTCACCAGAGTTTCGCCCACAACCTCATCAACGGTAGTATCCCAGAGGATGTCAATCTTTGGTTCACCCAAAACCCGGTCCCTCAAAAGAACCGTAGCCCGGAGCTCGTCACGGCGGTGAATCAGGGTAACTTTGGCAGCAAACTTGGCCAGATGGAGGGCCTCGGTAATAGCAGCGTCACCACCACCAACTACAGCCACCATCTTGTCCTGAAAGAGGGGCGCATCACAGGTGGCGCAGTAGGACACCCCTCTACCGATAAACTCTTCTTCACCGGGCACACCTAATTTTTTTCGAGTGGCAGCTCCGGCAATAATCACCACCCCGGTCTCGAAATCACCCTGGGTAGTCTTGACCACTTTTCGGTTATCTTCTTTTATCTCAAGACCAGTAGCTTCCGCGCCGATGATTGTTGCCCCGAATTTTTCCGCCTGCTGCTGCATCAACTGACCGAGTTCATAGCCACCGACGCCATCAGGGAACCCGGGGAAGTTTTCCACGTGTTCAACATTGGCTATCTGCCCACCAACCAATTCTTTCTCCAGGACGACGGTACTGAGTTTGGCCCTGGCGGTGTAAAGTCCCGCAGTAAGTCCAGCCGGGCCGGCTCCAATAATCACTACATCGTAGTTACGTTGGTCTGCCAATGTCAGCCTCCTATCTCTCTCTCAACCTCGATAGTATCCATTAGTTGACGAACATCAAACATCCCCGCCAATCTAAGCCGGCCATTTAGAACCAGCAGTGGTAAGGCCAGTTTACCGGCCTTGATTTCCTCTTTCCATTGTAGCATCTGGTTATTGAGTGCCCCGCCGGACAGATCGAGGTATTCCAGGCGTATGTCACCCCCAAATCTATCCCTGATGCGCCGGTGGGCCAAGTCCAGAGCCTCGCGGGATGACCAGTCTGTCCCACACCCGGCCTCACATTCTTCATCGTTACTATCGTCCATGATGGTGATATAAAGATTCTGCCTATTCAAGCTTAGCCTCTATCCGTTTCTTCAATTCCGGTTTAGGCATGGTACCCACGATAGTCAAAACCGGTTCTCCTCCCTTGAAGATAAGAAGAGTCGGAATGCTCATTATGCCGTAGTTGGCAGCCGTTCTGGCACTGCTGTCAACATCCAACTTGACGAAATTCAGCTTGCCATCATACTCCTCGGCCAACTCATCCAGTATCGGGGCAACCATCAGACAGGGCTTACACCAAGCCGCCCAGAAGTCCACCAGCACAGGCTTATCGGCCTGCAATACTTCTTTTTCAAAGGTAGCGTCATCGACTGGTGTGGGCTTACTCATAACTTTCCTCCTTGATTTTTTGATATACGTTTCGTTCAATCGTCTGTTTGGCCAGACCGATGGCATTCTTGATCGCCTTGGCCCGGCTGCGGCCGTGAGCAATGATGATATTTCCGTTTACCCCCAAGAGACATGAGCCCCCGTATTCCCGGTAATCCAGTCTTTTAGACCAGGAGTCCATCCCGATATCACGATGCAGGGCCCGTGACGGTAGACTATATGCCTTGGAAAAGAGCTGGCCCGATTGACTGAGGGAATACAGCCAGTTGGTACTCATGCCCTCTATCGTTTTGAGTACAATGTTCCCAGTAAAACCGTCGGTAACAATGATATTTGTCGTCCCCGCAGATATATCCTGTCCCTCAATATTACCGATAAAGTTCAGTTTGGCCGTCTTAAGCAGTTGGTAGGTCTCCTGAGTCAAACGGTTACCCTTCTTTTCTTCCTCACCGTTACTCAGCAAGCCAATACTAGGAGAACTAATATCAAAAATTTCCCTGATATAGGTGGTACCCAACCGGGCAAATTGAGCCAGGTGGGTTGGCCGGCACTCAGCATTGGCCCCGGCGTCAATGAGGAGAACGGGGGCCGTGGTGTTGACGTTAATCAGACAACCTATAGCCGGCCGTTCAACGCCCGGTATCTTGCCCAGATTAACCAGAGCCGAGTATAGTACCGCTCCGGTATTACCGGCGGAGACAAAAGCTGAAGCCAGGCCATCTTTTACCAAGTTGGTGCCTAACACAATCGAAGAGTCCGGTTTGCCGCGGACCGCTTCAACCGGTGATTCGTGAAGATCGATGACCTCGCTGGCGTCGATGATGCTCATGCCTAATTTCCCCATGTGACGACCAGCCAGTACGTAGAGTATCTCTTTCCTGCCCACCAAGGCTATTTCCACTTCATACTCCTTGGCTGCCTTTATGGCCCCTTTAACTACCTCGTGAGGAGCGTATTCGCCACCGCTGGCATCAACGGCAATTATCATCTTGTTTCCTCAGCCGGCATTCTTTCCCACATGTCACAACGGCCTCCCCAACGGGCCAAAGTCTGACCGTTGGTCGATATTTGAGCTATCTCACAGAGGTTTGTACAAGACTTACATTCAAAAGACGAAGTACGATACTTCGCCTCGCTTACCTGAAAACCAGTGAACTTGCTTTTCTTGTTATTGACCATTTCTTCATGCACCAGCAGGGCCACCCCTATTGCCCCCATGAGCTCGTGGTGTCGAGGGACAATGACCTCAGCCCCAAGCTCTTCTTTGAAGGCTTTGACTATTGCCTGGTTAAACGCGACGCCCCCCTGAAAGGCTATCGGTGATTTGATTTCTTTTCCGAGAGCGATATTGTTGATATAGTTACGGACCAGCGCCTGGCACAATCCGTAGAGGATGTCTTCTATTTTGTGCCCCACCTGCTGTTTGTGAACCATGTCTGATTCAGCAAAAACGGTGCATCGTCCAGCAATCCGCACCGCTGACTGACTATCCATTGCCCGTTGGCTGAACTCCTCAATTGTCATGTTGAGACGCAACGCCTGGTGGTCAAGAAAGCTGCCGGTACCAGCCGCACATACGGTGTTCATTCCAAAATCAGTGACAATCCCATCCCTGATAATAATAATCTTGCTGTCCTGTCCTCCGATTTCAAGAACAGTCTGCACCTCAGGGAAATAAGACAGGGCAGCCGTAGCGTGGCTGGTAATCTCATTTTTGACTAAATCAGCATTAACAATAACCCCGGCCAAGTAACGGGCACTTCCGGTGGTGGCCACGCCGCAGATGTCAACATCTGCGGGCAATTGTTCTTTGATTTGCTCCAGGCCCCGCTGCACCATCTCAATAGGCTGGCCCCTGGTCGGCTGATAGACATGGGCCATGAGTTCGTCATTCTCGTCCAGCGCCGCCAGTTTGGTAGTTACCGAACCGACATCAATACCCAGATAGGCTTCCATCAAAACTCCTCAAATAGCTACCATTTTTCGATCGCATTTACTCCCCCGTCGCTTGCGCTCAAGTAGATCAACGAAGGCCTCCAGTCTGGTCAGCATGCCTGTTTTACTCGTTTGTTCGTCACAAAGAATGGTCAGTACCGGAATATTCTCCCTGGTGGTAGGCATGATATTCTGGGCCATAATCTCAGGCAGGCAGGTGAAGGGGGCCAGATGTACCAGTCCGTCATATTCCTTATTGTGGAGCACTTTTTCGCCTATCGATTCCCAGCCGTCACCCCCGATGTCCCTTTTCAGGTAGGGTAAGGCCGCCTTGTGAATCCTGTCCTTCTCCTTAATGCCCAGAGGATTAAGAAAGAGACTGAACTTAATCCATTCCGAGATGAAAGTTGTCCGTCTTACTTCGACTCCCAATTTGCCCAGTTCACGTTCCACGTCAAAATTAGAAAAGGGCTCCAGCAGCACATAAAATTCCCCAACTATACCCACTATCAACGGTCGGTCTTGAGAATCCCGAGGTACCTGGTCAAGCCGAATCGAATAATCTTCCTCCACCATCTCCAGGACTTTGTCGCTGTCCGCCTCATCGATGGCGCTGATCACTTCATCGTATAACCGATTGGCTGTTCCCTTTTCCGTCTCCACGGCCCGCACCTTCTGCACCAGCTTCTCCATTCTATCCAAGGCATTAAGTTTTCTCATGCCGAAGCGGAAAGCCGATATTATGTCAAACCACGAGGCGCCGTTGGACAAGCGCTTGATTATCTTGAGCAAGCCAAAGAACTTCTGCTCCGAAACTCCCAATTGAATCATCTCTATATCATAGCCCAAATCATGAAGCACCTGCTCCTGGGTCCTGGCGTAATAACCTAGACGGCATGTACCGTAACCGCTGGGCATAAGCAAGGTTTCAGCTCCCAGTTCGGCAACCTCAATCAGGTTACCCAAGGTCAGCTTAAACGGTATGCACAGACCCTCAGGAGAATACCTGACCCCGAGAGACAGAGTGCGCTGGTTGGTCAAAGGCGGGACTATAAACTCGACGTCGAGCCTCTGGAACAGGGCTTTCAATGGTATATACAGGTTCCCCATGTGGGGGATACTTATGCGCATACCTAAGTCTCTCTTCTCTTCTTTCTCTGTATCATATCAGTGAAAGCCTCCAGCCGGGTGATCACCCCGGCTTCAGCGGTGTGCTCCTCAATAGTGAGACACATAAAGGGAACACCCTTTGTCCTGGCAGAATGCCGGCGTACCGTATCCATCATCAATGAATCGGGGCCACATCCGAAAGCCATTATGCCGATAACTCCATCAGCTTCATTTTGCAGGAAATAACCACCGGCACCGACTACTTCCTCTTCGTAAGTCCAGTAAGCACCGCCGGTTAGTCTGATTATAGCCGATTCAAGCTCTTTAGTGGTAATCATCTCCGGGGTTAACACTCTGTTACCAGCCTGCTCCAGTCGGTAAATAAGGCGGTGGTTTATGAATTCATCGCAGATAAGGTATGGATGACCAACCAGAGCAATAGTAGTCCGGGCCGAAGCCGGATCTTCGACGGCCGTTCTGGGCTTCTCTGCAGGTATGCCGCATATTTTCTCTGTAGCCTCAATGTGGGTCAGTTTATGGTCGAACATCAACTCCCGATAATCCAAGTGGGCCTGCCAGGCCGTCAGGCCGGCCTGTTTAACTTTCAACGGGTTTCGCGTAAAATGCCTTCCCAGTCTGTAAATCTCCCGGTAGAGCTGATTCTTTCCTCGGCTTATATCAATATCTGTCTCCAGGATTGGGGGAGATTCGGGGATAACGGCCTTGGTCATGTCGGGCAGACCCAGGAATTTAGAGCAGTTATAAACTTTTTCTTCCAGACTGCGAACAGCCGGAACAAAAATCAAGTCGCACTCGTCCGCCAGGGAAAGAACATGGCCCAGAAAAACCTTTACGGGTAAGCAAGTATCCGCCACCACCCGGGCCGAGCCACCGGTTAACATCGCCTGGGTAGTAGGTGATGAGATCACCACCTCTGCCCCCAGGTGCTCAAAAAAGACTTTCCACATGGGGAGATATTGATAGTAGAGCAAAGCCCGAGGAATGCCTATCCTGGTCATTTGCTTTGTTCAAACTCCTCTCTGACGCTGGCCAGCATATCAGGATCAGCTACCAAATCAACTACCGTCATCGCCAGGGCTTTGGCGGCATCCAGCATTCCCTCAACGCCTCTGTCTGATACGGCAGCAGCGGCAAATTCGCCTGAGTGGAGCAAAATCTCTTTCCCGGCGATGGCCACAAAGGCGTGGATTCCGGGCACTACGTGGCTGACATTACCCATATCTGTGCTACCAGAAAAAGTGTCCGAACCAATAACAGAAATATCCCGCCCCAGTGTCTTCATATTCCCGACAAACAACCCGGCCATTGTCAGGTTATTGCACATCGTGGCGTAGCGTTCACCCCACCTGTACTCCAGACGAGCGCCGCTGGCAGCGGCGGCCCCCTCAAAACAGTTAAGAATCCTTTCTTTCAATTCATCGAGGTAATCGTCCTCCAAGGCTCGGACAATGAAATTTCCGGCACTGTAGGCCGGGACCACGTTAGCAACCTCCCCTCCCGCGGTAATAATACCGTGAACACGGGCAGTGCTCCTGATATGCTGGCGCAGGGAATTTATGGCCGAGAAAGAAAGCAGCATGGCTTCCAAAGCATTGATACCTTCCTCGGGACGAGCGGCAGCGTGGACTGATTTACCAAAAAATTCAATATTCAACGTCTGGCAGGCAAGAGCCTGAGTGGTAGCTGTATCATCTACTCCGGGATGAACCATCATAGCCGCGTCAATATCGTTAAAGGCTCCCCGGGCGGTCATTACCACCTTGCCGCCGTACATCTCCTCAGCCGGAGTACCCATGACGATAATACTGCCCCCAAACTGGTCAATGGCCAGCTTGGCAGCTACACCGGCACCAACGGCACTGGTGGATATAATATTGTGACCACAACCATGGCCTATTTCAGGCAAAGCATCATACTCTGCCAAAATAGCGATAATTGGTCGTCCGGTTCCGTAGCTAGCCTTGAAAGCAGTCGGCAATTGACAGACGCCAGGCTCCACAGAGAAACCATTCTCGCGCAGATACAGAGTCAACCGATGGGCTGCTCTGACTTCCTGAAAACCAAGTTCCGGGTCAGAGTGGGTTTCAGAAGAAAGCTGACTGAGACTCTTACGAGCCGCTTCCACTTCATCAACAATCAAGGATTTTAGTCTACTTGTGTCCATACTGCCCTATTGACCAAACACGGTGAGTCCCATTATAGCTCAAATGGCGTCAGAGTTTCTAGGTTCTGATACCGGTCTGCTCTTGACAACTTGCATTTGTGACCCAATTATGGTAAGCTTCACGTGAAGTTAATGTGGCCATTTGAGTGGGGTTGTTCCCACTTTTTTGTTATCAGAGAAATCTGTGAGACTGGAGGTCATAATCCGAGATGAAGAGCGATTTCTTGCTCGCAATCACACAAATCTCGGCCGAGAAGAATCTGCCCAGCGAGGTAGTTCTTTCTGCGGTCGAAGCGGCGCTGGTATCGGCTTACCGGAAGGATAATTTTACTGCTGCCCAGAACATAGAGGTAAAAATCAATCCTACCAGTGGCAAGGTGCAAGTCTGGGCTGAAAAGGTTGTGGTTGAGCGGCCCTCAGATTCCATCTCAGAGATATCGCTGGATGAGGCACGCCAAATTAATCCGGAAGCCCAGCAAGATGAGGCTATTATGGTAGAATCAACGCCTGCCAATGCCGGGCGGATCGCAGCTCAGACGGCAAAACAGGTCATCTTGCAGCGTCTTCATGAAGCTGAACACAGTGCGATATTTGAGGAATATGCCGGGCGCGAGGGTGATATTGTCACCGGGTTGGTCCAGCGTATGGAACCCAGGCAAATCCTTGTCGACCTGGGAAGAACTGAGGCCATATTGCCCGCCGCCGAGCAGGTGCCGGGAGAAAGGTACCGGGTAGGCCAGAGGCTCAAAGTCGGCATTCTAGAGGTTGTGAGAACCAGTAAAGGGCCCCGGGTAATAGTGACACGTTCTCACCCGGAATTACTTCGCCGACTTTTTGAAATGGAGATTCCCGAGATTTTCAATGGCACAGTTGCCCTTGAGTCAGTCGCCCGTGAAGCCGGTTACAGGAGTAAGGTAGCTGTGTCAGCCAGCCAAGAGGGAATTGACCCGGTCGGTTGCTGCGTGGGATTACGAGGTATCAGAATACAGAACATCGTCAACGAGTTGAATGGTGAGAAGATAGACGTGGTGATGTGGGACCAGGATGCCTCCGCTTTTATTGCTAACGCTCTGAGCCCGGCCCAGATATTGAACGTTGCCCTGAGTACGGAAGATGGCATAGCCACGGTAATCGTTCCCGACAGACAACTTTCCCTAGCCATCGGCAGAGAGGGGCAGAATGTCAGACTGGCGGCCAAACTCACCGGATGGCGGATCGATATCAAGAGCGCTTCGGCAGCCGAAGCGGAAAGAGCCGAGGCGGCTGAAGTAGAAGAAGAGACCGAGCTAGAGGAAACGGCCAAACTGGAAGAGGCGGTAACTGGTGAAGAAGTGCCTGCTGAGATAGAGGACACCCGAGAGCCAGCGCTAGCTCAGGCGGAGGCTTCCGAACCTTCGCCTGCCCTTGACACCGAACTTGTGGCTCCGATTGCGGCTGTTGAACCACCGATCAGGGCAAAACCAGCACTCCGGTTTGCTGAAGATATTCTGGCGGTGGCACCACCCAAGCCCCAGGTTAAATCAAAGAAGAAGAAAGGGTCTCAAAGCAGGGATTCCGCCAGAGAAACCACTGAGGAGAGAGCTGTCACCAAGAGACCGCGCCGACAGGTAGAAATCCCGATCGACGATGAAGATGATGTAGAAATTCCGATCGATGAGGTCGAGGTTGATGAGGACGAGGCAGAGGAATAGCGAGCACCCAGCCAGGCATATACCGCAACGGACCTGCCTGGCTTGTCGTGAAGTAAAAGCCAAGCAGGAGCTGATCCGCCTGGTTCACATCCCCGACGGGGGTGTGGAGATTGATACGAATGGCAAAAAGGCAGGACGAGGTGCTTATTTATGTCGAGCCCGGGAGTGCTGGGAGAACGGATTTAAGGGCAATCGACTGGAGCGCACTCTGCGAACGGCTCTTACCCCAGATAATCGAGAGCAACTGATCAAATTCAGCAAAGACTTTTTCAAGGAGCAGCCTAGTGACAAATAGAAGCAAGCCGGGTAAGGTTCTGGAATCCGCGGCTGAAGAGGCTGGAAACAGTTCTTCGGAAGCCGAAACCACCGCAATTGAGATTCCCGACACCTTAAGTGTGAAGCAACTGGCTACCCTTTTGCAGGTCAGCGGCATTGATATCATCAAGCAACTAATGCGTAACAGCATTATGGCCAACATTAACGAGACGGTAGACTACGAAACAGCCGCTAGCGTGGCAACGGGTTTGGGCCTTGAAACAAAACCAAAGCCTCAGACGGGACGAAAGCCCGCTAGCCTTATTAGTGAAATAAAAAAGAGGCAGTTGCTGCAGCAAGGCAATGAACTTGTTAATCTCAAAACACGACCTCCGATAATTACCGTCCTGGGTCACGTCGACCATGGCAAGACTAAACTACTTGATGTTATCCGACAAACCAACGTAGCGGATAGTGAAGCCGGGGGTATCACCCAGCATATTGGCGCTTACCAGGTGGAGATAGATGGCCGAAAGCTTACTTTTCTGGACACGCCCGGTCATGCGGCCTTCACCGCCATGCGGGCCCGCGGAGCCCAGGTTACCGACATTACCATTCTGGTAGTGGCTGCGAATGATGGGGTAATGCCCCAAACCCTGGAAGCCATAGACCACGCCCGAGCCGCCGGAGTGCCTATCGTGGTGGCTATCAACAAGATCGACGTGCCTGAGGCTAACCCGGAACTGGTCAAGCAACAGCTGGCTGATGCCGGTCTGCTCATTGAAGAGTGGGGAGGAGAAACGGTCAGCGTTCTTGTTTCAGCTAAGGAAAATAAAGGTATCCCGGAACTGTTGGAGAACCTTTTGCTCATAGCAGATATGGAAGAACTCAAGGCGGACACATCACGGTCGGCGGAAGGAGTAGTTATCGAAGCCAGGCTGGATAAAGCCAGGGGAGCATTGACTACCGTACTGGTTCATAACGGGACGCTGAGAGTTGGCGACACCATAGCAGCCGGCCCTACCTGGGGCAGAATAAAAGCCATGTTCAACGATTTGGGCAAGCAGGTGAGGAGGGCCGGACCGTCTGTGCCGGTCGAGATTCTTGGCTTGAGCGGTGTCTCACAAGCTGGAGACACTATGACTGCCGTGGCTGGAGAGCGCCAGGCAAGAGCACTGGTGGAGGAGCACCAGCCGCATCTCCGGCTGGCTTCTTCAGCGGCACCAAGATCAGTGAACCTCAGCAACGTCTTCGACCAGGTAAGCGCCGGAGAAGTGAAAGAGCTCAGTGTTGTTCTTAAAACAGATGTACAGGGCAGCATCGAACCGATAAGAAACTCTCTGGAACAACTTACGACGGATGAGGTAAAAGTCGGTGTCATCCATAGCGGCAGTGGCAATATTACTGAGAGTGACGTGATGCTGGCCATCGCTTCCAAGGGAATCGTCATCGGTTTTAATTCAGTAGCCGAGACGGGAGCGCAACGGTTAGCTGAACTAGAGGGAGTAAGCATCCGCCATTACGAGATTATTTACAATCTGGTGGATGATGTTAGCAAGGCCCTCAAAGGTATGCTAAAACCCATTCAAGTCGAGGTTATTGAAGGCCGGGCTGAAATACGGGAAGTCTTTTCCAGCGGTAAACGAATCAAGATCGCCGGGAGTTATGTTACCGAGGGTAAGGCAACCCGGGGGATTCAAGTCAGAGTAAGGCGTCAGGCGGAAATGGTAGATGAAACAGTGGTCAGCAGTTTGCGGCGCTTCAAAGATGATGCCAGAGAGGTAACCGCCGGTTACGAGTGCGGCATAACCCTCAGGGATTTTAATGAGTTTGAGGTTGGCGATATACTTGAGTTCTTCAGAATTGAGGAGGAGAACTAGGGAGAACAGCCGTGGCGCACCGCATTGAACGAGTGAATAGCCTCATTCGTCAGGAGATCAGTGAACTACTCCAACGCCAAGTCAAAGATCCACGACTTGGCAGTTTTATTGCCGTCACCGAGGTTAACACCTCCGCCGACCTGAAACACTCCAGGATATTCGTGAGTCAGTTGGGCAATAATGAAGAAAAGAAGAGTGTGCTAAAGGGACTGACCTCTGCTTCAGGTTTCTTCCGCAGCGAATTAGCCAAAAGTCTGAAAATGCGCCACATCCCGGAACTCAGCTTCGAGTGGGATAATTCCATCGAACGAGGAGACCGCCTCCAGAAATTGATCAATAAAGTTGCTCCGGAAGAGGACCACTAGAGACCCGCTGACAATCTTCCCTGCCATACAGACTAGCCGCAACCACGAAAAGCATCTGAACAGGCACGGGACTGGTCCGCCGTATTGATATGGCAGAATCAGGTGACGACCAAGAAAACCTACCCGCATACCGTCAGAATTCTTGAGGTAATATGATGGACGAGGACGTCTATTTAAAGAAGATTATCACGTTTCGCGCCTGGAAGCGTAGCCTTCAATTCAGAATACCTCAGGACCTGTTTAGCAGTCATGACGTGGATCTGGGCACGAAATTCCTCTTGCGCACTATCGTTGATGCCCAATACGAGATACCCAAGAAAATCCTTGACTTAGGCTGTGGCTATGGTCCTTTAGGCCTGACCCTAAAAAGTATTTTCCCTGACAGTATTGTTCATATGGTCGACAGAGACGCTCTGGCCGTCGAATACTCTCTTCAGAACGGGCTACCGAACGGGCTAACCGATATTGATGTCTATGGTGGACTGGGCTATGATGACTCGAAAATGGACGACTTTGATTTGATCGTTTCCAATATTCCCGGGAAAGCCGGGGAGTCTGTCATTTCATATCTTTTAAAAGAGTCGGTCTACCATCTTGCCCCTGGCGGGGTGATGGCGGTGGTAGTTGTCAGACCCCTCCAACAGGCGGTAGAGACGGTTTTGGAAAGTACGCCGGAAATTGATGTCATTCAAAGAAAAACCAGGTCCGGTCATGCTGTTTTTCATTTTCGGTTCGGAAACAAGCCGCAGATTCCACGGTCTAACCAGAGCGCCCTGGAGCGAGGGGTATATGATCGAACCAATTCGGAATTCTATCTCGGAGATTCAAGATTCCCGATTCGATCTGCCTACGGCTTAGCTGAGTTCGACACCCTCAGTTATCTCAGCGGGATGGTGGTGAAAGCCTTGTACGGTCTGCCGAAGCCCGGCGTCCGGAGGACCGTAATATTTAATCCGGGCCAAGGGCAGGTAGCTGTTGCTGTCTGGAAGCTCTTCCAACCGGAGAGCATTGTACTGGTTGACCGTGATCTACTGACCTTGAGATACTCCAAGATCAATCTTGAGCTGAACGAATGCCCCGATGAAAGAATTTGCCTCTCGCACCAAACCGGACTCTCGCTCGCAGATGATGATAAAGCCGACCTTATTGTTATCAGATTAAGAGAGGAAAGTCGAAAGGCTAACGATATGGTTATAAGACAAGCCTCCGAGACGATCACCCGGGAAGGGATGATCCTGATCGGGGGCAGTTCCACGGCCATAACACGACTTATCTCCGACCTGCCATCCCCAAGGATTCTCAGGATCCGGTCTCGAGAGCGGCGGAGAGGAAATAGCCTGCTAATTCTTAAACCTGCATGACCGTTTCCATCTTGTGAAACAGGCCCCTCTCTTTGTATCCGGATGGTGAGCTATCGAAAAGCCACCGGCCGTCTATCTCTCCCCTCCGATGAGGGTTCTTTCCTCAAATATCATTCCGAGGAATCCTTCTTTTTGGAAGAGGATAGGGGACAAAAGAGGGTAAAATTTGATAAAATAACCTCGCGAGGATCAGCTATGAACGGCATTTTCAATATTGATAAGCCCTCTGGACCGACCTCTTTTGACATAGTGTCGAAAGTCAGGAAACTCAGCTGCGAGCGGCGCGTCGGACACGCCGGCACCCTTGACCCAACAGCTACGGGAGTTCTACCCGTTTGTCTCGGCCAAGGAACGCGTGTTATCGAATTCCTGGTCGATACTACCAAGTTTTATCGGGCTGTGATTGAACTGGGGGTGGCTACGGACACCTACGATGCCGCCGGCGTCGTTACCCTGCAGAGTGACTCTTCCGGAGTCAGCCGGGCCCAGTTAGATTCGGAGCTTGCCTCTTTTTCCGGTTCCATCGAGCAGGTACCTCCCCTGTATAGCGCTCTGAAGCACCAAGGTAAACCCCTCTACGAACTGGCCCGGGCCGGCATTATCGTTGAGATGAAAAGCCGCCCGGTCACAATCCATAGCCTGGAGCTTGTAGACTGGCAGCCGCCGCTGGTGACTGTGGAGGTAGTCTGCGGTAAGGGTACCTATATCCGGTCCCTGGCTCATGATCTGGGGCAAAACCTGGGGTGCGGGGCCCATCTGAAGAACCTGGTCCGCTTGAGGTGTGGTCCTTTTGATATAAAAGACGCAGTTTCGATACCTGAACTTGAGAACGCCTTCCGCTATGGTTACTGGCAGCAGTTTGTTTACCCCATAGATTCCGTCTTTTCACATTGGACAGCCGTAGTCGTCAGTGATGATGCCGGAGTGGATATAAGGAGCGGACGGCCACTGGTTTTAGAGAATGAGAGCCAAAATCAGCCGGGGAGCGATTCGACCCAGCCCGCTTCAGGCATTTCGTCCGCTGAACATCACTGCCGTGCTTATGCCCTTGACGGACGCTTCCTGGCAGTCCTCCACTTCGACCCTGAAAAAGGGCATTGGCGCCCTCAAAAGGTATTTGTGTAGCCAAGCTCGGGATTTTGACCAATATCAATGACGGAGAGACCTTGACAGGATAGACGTAATTGGCTATAGTTCCAACGGTGGTAGAAAGGATTTACGAATCAGCTTTCTTCCTACCTGGTGATCAAACCCCGGCCACGCCGGGGGTTAGTTTTGGTCTTCTTCATGGTCGATCCTGTAGTAAAAAGAGAGGGCAGTTACGCACTAAGGCAAGGTTAAGACTGACATGAAAATAGCACTGGTCTCACCTTATGACTTTGCTTACCCCGGTGGTGTCGTTAACCATATCGAATCACTGGAGCGCTATCTTACCCGGATGGACCACCAGGTAAAGGTCATCGCTCCCGCGTCCAAGGCCGTCACTGCTTTTGGCGACCGTTTTATACCAATCGGCAAACCCCGTCCGATTCCCAGCAGCGGATCTATCCTTCGCATCACTTTATCGCTAAGGCTAGGCTCAACCATTAAAGCTATTCTCGAACGTGAGAAATTCGATATTGTCCATCTTCATGAGCCTTTTATGCCGATGCTGTGCAGCGCCATGCTCCGGTTTTCAAATGCGGTCAATATAGGCACATTTCACGCTTGTGACGGCAGACCGGGATATGAATTTGGCAAGCCCATTGGTACTATTATATTGAAGAGACGACAGAACAAACTCAACGGCAAGATTGCCGTGTCACAACCGGCTATGAAATATGCCAGCAAATATGTTCCCGGCAACTATGATATCATCCCAAACGGCATTGAAATAGAGCGTTTCTCTCCCGACGTAGCTCCAATCGAGGAATTTTGCGATGGAAAGCAAAATATCGTCTTCCTCGGGCGTTTGGAACGCCGCAAAGGCTTGAGATATCTGCTTAAAGCCTATCAGCAGGTCAAGCAGGAAATCCCAGAATCCCGGCTGGTTGTGGTCGGCCTCGGCGACAGGCCGCGGAAACAACATGAGAGATGGATAAAGCAGAACGAGTTGCAGGATGTTGTCTTTGTCGGCTACGCCAGCGAAGAATTGAAACCCCGGTACTACAGAACGGCTGATGTCTTTTGTGCTCCGAACACCGGCCACGAGAGCTTCGGCATTGTCCTGGTGGAAGCGATGACCATGGGGACACCGATCGTCGCCAGCAACATAGAGGGCTACGCCAGTGTGCTGACTCACGGGGAGGAAGGATTGCTGGTACCACCCAAGAACGTTGGTGAATTGGCTCAGGCCCTGATTACCCTTTTAAAAGACAAATCGTTGCGGCAGCAAATGGGAGCCAAGGGCAGAGTTACCGCCGAGCAGTATGGCTGGGAAAGTATTGCCCAGAAAATCTTCGATCATTATGTCAGGGTGCTCAAAGGATAATCGGTGGGAAATAAATCACGGGATTCTTTAGCGGCGTCGATTTCAGTTCTGATAACCGGAAGTGGAAGTTGACTTGGATAATCAGACTTTTATGCACCAGAAACAACGGCCGGTGACGAAACGGGCAGAATTCCGCAAGACGGCGGAGGACTATCTCACCCGATTGGTAGTCCGGCTTCTGGCGAAAACGCCCGTGACACCAAATGCCATGACCTGGATCGGATTTTCAATAACTCTGGGGGCCGGAGTCCTTATCATCACCGAACACCTTCTTGCGGCTGGTTTCGTGGTGCTTTTTGCCGGCTTCTTTGATATGCTGGACGGAGCGCTGGCCCGCGGTACCGACCGGGTTACCCGGTTCGGAGCTATTCTTGACTCCACGCTTGACCGTTTTTCTGAGGCGGCGTTACTGCTCAGTGTTTTGTCCATATACGCCGTCAGGGCAACAGAACAATCGACACCTGTAATTCTGATTGTTGGGTTTGCCTTGGTTGGGTCGCTGCTGGTAAGTTATATCAGGGCCAAAGCGGAGGCAATGGGCCTGGAGTGCACGGTAGGATTTTTCACCCGCCCGGAGAGGGTAGTTGTACTGGCAATAGGCCTGATGCTAAGCCGGATCAATTATGCTTTTCTGGTCGCTGCTCTAAGTATAATTGTTCTGTTCAGCTTTATTACGGTCAGCCAGAGGTTGCTTCACGTCTGGCGTCAAACAAAGAATTAGTCTGTTTTCAGGAGGGGAAAAATGCCGGTCATTGCTGTCATCGGAGCTCAGTGGGGAGATGAAGGGAAAGGCAAAATGATTGACATGCTTGCCGAAAAAGCCAGCCTGATAGTACGTTTCTCCGGCGGTGACAATGCCGGGCATACCATACTTAATCCTTTTGGCAAGTTTGCCCTGCAACTGGTCCCTTCGGGAATATTTTATCCTGAGACTGTGTGTATCATCGGTAATGGAGTAGTAATTAATCCGGCAGTTCTGTTTGAAGAAATAGACCGCCTCCACCAGCGGGGCGTTACCGTTACCAGCGACAACCTGGTGATCAGTGACCGAGCTAACCTGATTATGCCCTATCATACCCTGCTCGACGGTCTGGAGGAGGACTCACGAGGTGGCAACGCGATAGGAACAACACGCAAGGGCATCGGGCCATGCTTCGCCGACAAAGTGGCCCGGCTGGGTATCAGAACCGGTGACCTCCTTGACCAGAAAGNCTTCCGGGAACGGCTACGTCCCATACTTGAACACAAGAACGCCATTCTAACCAAGGTATATGAAGCCGAGCCCCTCTCTCTGGATGAAGTATATAGTCAGTACTGCCAGTTTGGAGAACGCCTGGCGCCCCACATTCGTGAAACGACAATTGTGATAGAAGAAGCCCTGAAAAGGGGGGAACGGTTGCTGTTGGAAGGGGCTCAGGGAACCTTGCTCGACCCTGACTTTGGCACCTATCCCTTTGTCACATCGTCTTCGCCAATGGCAGGGGGAAGCAGTATGGGAGCCGGGATAGGGCCCACCAAGGTCGATGCCGTTCTAGGCATATTCAAGGGGTACATTACCCGAGTGGGGGCCGGGCCAATGCCGACAAAACTCAATGATGAAACCGGTAAGCTGATCAGGGAACGGGGCCATGAATACGGCACAGTTAGCGGCCGTTCCCGGGAATGTGGCTGGTTTGATGCCGTTCTGGCACGCTTTAGCGCCCGGGTTAACGGCCTCACCGGGATGGTAATTACCAATCTGGATATTCTTGACACCTTTCCTCAAATAAAGATATGTGTCGCCTATGAACTCGATGGCAAAACCATCGATAACTTCCCCAGCACCGTTGCCGCGCTGGAAAGGTGCCGACCCATTTACGAAGAACTGCCCGGCTGGCAAACCGACACCAGTGACACCAGGGAATACGAGCAGTTACCCCTTGAGGCTCGCCAATACATCACCCGGCTGGAAGAGCTTGTCTCCTGCCCGGTCAACCTCATCTCGGTAGGAGCCGAGAGGGAGCAGACCATTGAGGTTAAACCTATCCTCTAGTACCCTGCGGCACGGAGGTACTGAGCAGATGGCCATCGTCAGGCTGGCTACCGAGGGAGACATTCCTCGAATCCTTGAACTCTACGGGCAGCTGACCATCACTACATCCACTACCGAAAGGCAGCGAATACCTTCGCCTGAGGATTACAGGGAGACATTCACCCGTATCTCACAACTCCCGGGGCATGAACTGCTGGTTGCTGAAGAAAAGAGTAAAGTTATCGGCACAATGGTTTCATGGTCGTACCCAATCTGTCTAATAACGCCCTGCCCTGGGCGCTGATAGAGAATATGGTAGTGGACGCCGCTTTCCGGCGCGGAGGCGCGGGAAGACAACTCACAGACTATGCGGTAAAGCGGGCTGAAGAGGCCAGATGCTACAAGATTCAACTGGCCAGCACCAATTCAAGAAAAGAGGCGCACGCCTTTCATCGCTCGATGGAATTCAAAGCATCAGACAAGGGGTTCAGGCTCTATCTCTGATATTGGTGGCATTCTACGCCGCGCCTATCTAAACCGGCAGGTCTATCTTATAGTTCTTCAGGGTATCATTGATGAGAGTTGCCGTTTTTTCATCCGGCTCGGTGAGAGGCAAGCGGGTCTTGCCAACTCGGAAACCAACCTGATTGACCGCATACTTCACCGGGATAGGATTGGCGATGGTAAAGAGGACGTTAACGAGCGGCAGCAAATGGCGGTGGATCTCAGCTGACTTTTCCGTCTTGCCATCGAGAAAACTGTAAATCATCTCACTAATCTGTTTGCCGACCAGGTGAGAAGCGACACTGATAATCCCGTAGCCACCTAAAGCCAACATGGGCAAGGTATCACTATCGTTACCGCTCCAGACACGAAAACCTTCCTTCGCCCGACTAATCACGTGGGAGACCTGGTCCAGATTACCGCTAGCTTCCTTAACGCCGATGATGTTGTCTATCTGGCTCAAGCTCACAATGGTATCCACCGACAGGCTTCTCACGGTCCGGGAAGGCACATTGTACAGGATACAGGGCAGGCTGGTGCTTGCGGCGATAGTCTTGAAATGCTGGTACAAGCCTTCCTGGGTAGGATTATTGTAATAGGGAACCACCAGCAGACAAGCGTCAACTCCGACTTTCTCCGCCTGTTTGGTGGCCTCCACGGCCTCAGCGGTGCTGTTACTACCGGTTCCTGCTACCACTGCTCCCCGTTCGCCGACCACTGCCTTTACCGCAGCGAAAAGTTCTAATTCCTCTTTACGGAGAAGAGTGGGGGATTCTCCGGTTGTGCCCACGACCACCAATCCCTCACTGCCCGAGTCAAGTAAAGCCGCGGTCAATTTTTTAGCCTGCTCATAATCAACCGTCCCTTCCTCATCAAAAGGGGTTACCATAGCCGTCAGCAATCGTCCTATCTTTTTCATTTATCCCCCCTTTACCGGATGCAGCCAACTTCTTTTGACCACCTCTTCAGCAATCTGGACGGCATTCAGAGCCGCCCCTTTACGCAGGTTATCAGCCACGATCCAAAAAGCCAAACCGCAAGATTTGGAAGCATCCTGACGAACCCGCCCGACAAACACCTCATCCGTGCCGGCTGCCGCCCAGGGTTGGGGATAAAGACTGATGACGGGGTCATCCAACACTTTGACCCCGGGAGCCTGACTGAGGATACGCCGCGCCTCTTCGGGAGNTATCACCTGGGAGAACTCCACGTGAACAGCTTCACTATGACTGGTAAACACCGGCACCCGCACGCAGGTGGCCGAGATAGCAATGCTATCGGCATGCATTATCTTTCTGGTCTCTTCCACCATTTTCCATTCTTCTTTGGTGTAGCCGTTATCCAAGAATACATCTATCTCCGGAAGGGCATTGAAGGCTATCTGGTGAGGAAAAACATGGGGAACAGTGCCCTGCCCGCTCAAGACAAGTTTGGCCTGTGTTACCAGTTCTTCTATCGCCGCCGGGCTACCCATCCCGGACACCGCCTGGTAGGTATCAACGATAATCCGTTTTATGGGGTTTACCTTATGCAAGGGATACAGGGCCACAACCATCTGAATGGTAGAGCAATTTGGATTAGCGATAATCCCTTTATGCGAGCGGATATCTTCGGCATTAACCTCCGGCACCACCAGCGGGACGCTCGGCACCATCCTGAAAGCCGAGCTGTTATCGATTACCACAGCCCCTGCTTGAACGGCTATCGGGGAGAAATGCTTGCTGGTTTCAGCCGGAACCGAGAAAAGGGCAATATCTATACCTTGAAAGGACTCGCGAACAGTCTCCTGAACCTCAATCTCCTGGTGGGCAAAAAACATCTTCTTGCCTGCCGAACGGTCTGAGGCCAGCAGGGTAACCGACTCCGCAGGAAATTTACGTTGCTCCATGATCTTGATAAACTCCTGTCCCACCAGCCCGGTAGCGCCGACGATGGCGACTCTATACTGCGCCACTATTCATCTCCCCGCAGACCAAGCAGAGTATCCAGGCCATAAGTCAGACCCTGGCGTTTGACCACTTCTTTAATAGCCAGCAAAATACCCGGCAAATAGCATTCACGGTTAATAGTATCGTGCCGTATGGTCAATGTCTGTCCTGATGCACCCAAGATTACCTCCTGATGGGCCATTAGACCCGGCAGCCTTACGGCGTGAACAGAGACACCATCAACTTCCTCTCCCCGGCTTTTTGAGCCTTGCTCTCCCGTCAAGGGACGAGAAAACGGCTTACCTCTGGCTTCCACCATTTCTTTAGCCGTAAGAATAGCCGTCCCCGAAGGGGCGTCAGCTTTCAGGTGGTGGTGCTGCTCAATAATCTCGGCGGATTCCATATATCTGGCCGCAATCTTTGACAAATGTATCATCAAGACCGCTCCCAGGGCAAAGTTCGGAGCCATCACTATTCCAATCTTGTTAGATGCGGTCAATCCCTCCAGCTCAGACCTGTCTCCGGCACTCAGACCGGTGGTGGCGATAACCAGGTTGATGCCTTTTTCAGCGGCCAGACGGGCTGCCGGCATGGTAGCCTTGGCAATGGTGAAATCCGCCAACACGTCGGCCTGGCACTTACTTAAGATATCTCTTAAATCAGCAGAAATGGGGACCGTGCCGGATTCATCGGGCAGAGAAAGATGGCCCCCGGTAGCCTTCAGGTCTACCGCGCCAACCAGTTGCGCCTCGGGATCCAGGCAGAGGCCGTTAACCACCTCGCGTCCCAGTTTTCCCAGGGCGCCATGAACTACTACCCTTATCGGTTCCATGACCTACTCCTAGTGAGACGGTTTATCGCGTGGAGCAGGGGAACTTTGCGGACGACGAGAGTCACGCTGCGATCTAAAAGGGTATGCGGCAGTCGGTTCACTCTTCCCCTTGCTCTCCGCTGGCTGATAATCATGGTCAAGGACCGCCCGCCGTGACAGGTTTACCCTGCCAAGATTATCGATGTCAATCACTTTAACCGTAACTTCATCACCAACTTTGACAACGTCTTCGACGTTACCTACACGGTAATCAGCCAGTTCACTGATATGAACCAGACCGTCCTTACCGGGCAGAATCTCCACCATGGCTCCGAAGTTCAATATCCGGGATACCTTCCCTGTATAGACGGTACCAACCTCGGCCTCCTTGGTCAAACCTTCGATAATCGCAATTGCCTTGCGAGCCGAGGCTTCGTCAGTTGCGCCGATAAGAACGGTGCCGTCATTATCAATATCAACAACGGTCTTGGTTTCTTCAGTAATGGACCTGATGGTTTTGCCCCCCGGGCCGATGACCGCCCCAATTTTTTCCTGAGCGACCGAGATTTTATATACCCGCGGCGCATAAGGACTCATATCAGAACGGCTGGCGCTGATAGTCTGGGCCATCTTGTCCAAAATGAAGAGACGGGCCTCCCGGGCCTGCATCAACGCCTCAGTGACAATTTCCGTGCTGATACCCTTAAGTTTGGTATCCATCTGCATCCCGGTAATACCTTCGGCAGTGCCCGCAACCTTGAAATCCACGTCACCGTGGTAGTCCTCCAGGTCTTCAATATCAGTCAAAACAACGTGATTACCATGGTCATCGGTTACCAGTCCCATGGCTATTCCGGCTACAGCACTCTTTATCGGTATCCCGGCGTCCATCAGGGAGAGGCTACTGGCACAAACGCTGCCCATTGACGTGCTGCCGCTGGAACTGAGCACTTCGGAGACAATACGAATGGTATAAGGAAAATCCTCATCCTTAGGTAACACCGGCAGCAGAGAACGTTCTGCCAGAGCCCCGTGCCCAATTTCACGGCGGCCAGTCGTCCCGATCCGCCCGGCTTCACCGACAGAAAAAGGAGGGAAATTATAGTGATGCATGAAGCGTTTCGTCTCTTCTATGCCGATTCCGTCAATCATCTGCTCTTTTCTTGTCGAGCCTAGGGTAGCGATTGACAGCACCTGGGTCTGGCCCCGGGTGAACAAGCCTGAACCATGAGTACGGGGTAGTAAACCTACTTCACAGTCAAGGGGACGCACCTCGGTGAGGCTACGGCCGCTAATGCGCTGTTTCTTCTCCAGCAGATTAGCCCTGATTTCACTCTTAATCTTTCCGTCCATGACAGAAAATATCTCTTTAGCTGAGTAATATTCTCCCAGAGACGCAACGAGTTCTTTTTTGAGAGCCGAGAGCCCTTCTTCACGCTCGTTCTTGTCCGGGTGGCTCAGAGCCTGGATGAGTTTATCACCGGTGGCGGTTGAAACAGCCGAGACCATTTCTGGATTGACTTCAATCGCGACCACTTCCGCTTTGGCTTTTCCAAAAGCCTGCTGCAACTCTTCCTGGAGTTTGATAATCGCCTGGTTGGCTTCATGGCCCAGCTGAATAGCCTGAGAAATGATATCTTCAGAAGCCTCGCTGGCTCCCGCTTCAATCATCGCGATTGACTCTTTGGTGCTGGCAACCACAACGTCAAAGGGGTTCTCCGCAAGTTGGGGCATAGTTGGATTCAAGACCAGGTCGCCATCAATATAGCCGACGCGAACAGCGCTGGCCGGACCGGCGAAGGGCACTTCCGACATGGATAGGACAGCCGAACTACCGATAACGGCCAGGATATCAGGGTCATTTTCCTGGTCGGATGAAAGAACAGTGATCACCAACTGAATATCTCTGCGCCATTCCTTAGGCAGCAGGGGACGCAAGGGCCGATCAGTCATGCGGCAGGTCAATACGGCATCCTGGCCGGGACGACCTTCCCGCCGAATAAAACCGCCAGGGATTTTACCGACGGCGTACATTCTCTCTTCATAGTCGACAGTCAACGGTAGAAAGTCGACCCCCTCACGAGGCTGGGCACCGACGCAAACGGTAACCAGCACCAAACTATCTCCATAGCGTACCGTAACAGCCGCATCCGCCTGCCCGGCCAGCTTGCCGGTCTCAATAATGAGGTTTCTACCCCCAACTTGGCATTCAAAGGATCGAGATTCTATCAATAATATCTCCTGTTTCTTATAGTTTTATTTACGTAGCCCCAGCTGTTTTATGAGATTACGGTAACGGGCTACATCCTCGCCCATCAGGTAGGCCAGCAATCGCCTTCTTCTTCCGACCAGCTTAAGCAAGCCACACTGGGTATGATAATCGTGCCGATTGGCTACCATATGCCCGGTCAACTGGTTTATTCTCTCCGTCAGGACGGCTACCTGAACCTCGGTCGAACCGGTGTCACCCTCGTGTTGGGCGTATTTCTCAATTATTTGTGTTTTTTCTTCTTTATCCAAATTCCACTACCTCTCTGTCGTTGCTCCCAATGTTAATGAAATCATTCCGATACCCACTAATCATAACATAACAGAAAATTATAGCACACGCAGTCGCTGCTGTAAATCAACCTCCAGGGCAAGCCTGGCCCGGACCTGTCACTTTCTTAGTATCTGATCGGCTTGACCTGGCCAGTAGCGGAGTGTATATTGGAAATTAGCTCATGCATGTCGGCGTTTGTCGTATCAGGTTCCGTTTACCGGAGAGCGGGTCTCTCAAGGATAAACGTCGGGTTGTGAAATCCATTACCAGTCGGGCATCCAATAAATTCAACGTTTCCGTAGCTGAAGTCGATGACCTTAATTCACGGCAGTCGGCTACCATCGGTATCTCCTGCGTCAGTAATGACCCACGGCACGCTAACGAAATCCTGTCCAAAGTAGCCGATTATATTTCCGATAACCGGTTTGAAATAGAGATTCTGGACTACAATATTGAGATTCTGCCCGTTTTTGACCTTTAAGTAAGGCCCGACCGCACCGGACGGGTACAAGAAGAGCCATAATGAACACTTCAGCCTTTTTAAACTATCTTCAGTCTCAAGACGCCTATGAGAATCAGATTGCGCACGTCGAGCATATTCAACCCCGGGGGGCAGAATACGGGCTACTGAATGAGCCTCTGTCTGCCACGCTTGAGGGATGCCTGGCCAAACAAGGTATCTCTTCGCTATATACCCATCAGGCTGAAGCTGTCAATAAGGCCCGGCAGGGTGAAAATGTCATGGCGGCAACTTCAAACGCGAGCGGCAAGAGCCTGTGCTATAACGTTAGCGTAATTGAAGAACTGCTGGCCGAACCGGACAGCCGGGCTATTTACCTTTTCCCGACCAAGGCCCTGGCCCAGGACCAGTTACGAGTCTTGCGAGAGGTATTCTGTTCTGGCCCGTTCAGGGCAGAGGATTTCTCCACTTTTGATGGTGATACACCCCAAGCCGAACGGGCCGAGATAAGGAGACGGGCCCGAATCATACTCAGTAACCCCGACATGCTTCACCTCGGTATCCTGCCCAACCACCAAAGCTGGTCAAGATTCCTGCGCGGCCTGAAATATGTGGTCATCGATGAGGCCCACATCTATCGTGGCATTTTCGGTTCCCATATCGCCGGGGTGCTGCGCCGTCTGCGTCGGATCTGTAAGCTCAATGGCTCAAATCCCCGGTTCATCTGCTGCTCGGCTACCATAGCCAATCCCGGCGAGCACGCCGAAAAACTGACCGGCCTGCCTTTCAGCGTTATCGATAACGACGGCTCCCCTCACGGAGGAAAGGAATTCGTCTTCTGGGAACCTCCTCTCGTTGACAAGGCAAAAAATACCCGCCGAAGCGTCAATACTGAAGCCAGCCACCTGTTTACCGAACTGGTGAATCAAAGTATTCGTACTTTGACCTTTGCCCGCTCACGCCGTTTAACCGAACTCATTTTTAGCTACTCAAGAGACAGGTTGATGGGAACCAATCCGCCCCTGGCAAAACGAATCAAGGCCTACCGTGCCGGATATCTTCCCCAGGAACGGCGCCAGATAGAACGGCAACTGGTCGGCGGTCAACTTCTGGGAGTGGTGGCCACGGTCGCCCTGGAACTGGGTATAGATATTGGTGACCTGGAAGCAACGGTGCTTACCGGCTATCCGGGGAGTATTGCCAGTACCTGGCAACAGGCGGGCAGGAGCGGCCGGGGGATGGAAAGATCGTTAAGTTTTTTTATCGGGTTGGATAACCCTCTTGACCAGTATTTCATGCGCCACCCGGAAGCCTTTTTCCAGAAGAGTGTTGAGAATGCCCTGGTCAACCCCGACAACCACTATAT
Source organism: Dehalococcoidales bacterium (assembly GCA_002685815.1). Classification (GTDB taxonomy): domain Bacteria; phylum Chloroflexota; class Dehalococcoidia; order Dehalococcoidales; family UBA2162. Next base: position 27,281 of record NYYM01000017.1, read on the forward strand.
ACTGAGAGCTCACCTGTTGTGCGCCGCCTGGGAACTGCCCTTGAGCGACCATGACGAGACATTCTTCGGCCCCCATTTTACCCGGGAAAGGACCGAACTCGGAGGGCAAGGTATGCTCAGGCAAGGCAGCCGCAACCGGAAGTGGTACCTTTCACCGATTATCTCCTACCCGGCCCAGGCGATCAATATCCGCTCCAGCTCCATGGAGAGCTTTGCCCTGATCGACACCTCCACGAGTTCTCTGATGGAGACGGTGGATGCCAGTATCGCCTTCTTCCAGATTCATCCCGGGGCCGTCTACCTTCACCAGGGAGAGGCCTATCTGGTCAGCAAGCTTGACCTGGACAGCCATACCGCTTACGCAGAGCCGACCATCGCCGCATACTACACTCAGACCAAAGAAATCGAGGATTTACGCGTTACCAGTGTAATCCGGAGCAAGAACTGCGGCCCGGTGGAGGTGTACCTGGGCGAGGTGGAGGTCAACAATACCGTGGTGGGCTTCAAGAAGAAGGCCCAGCACACCGATGAGGTAATCGAGGAAGAGCCTCTGGAACTGCCGACTCAGGAATTTTCAACAATTTCCCTCTGGTTCGACCTGCCATCCGAAGCCACTAGCCGGCTGGACAAGGCCCAACTGGATTTTGCCGGTGGAATACACGCTGCCGAGCACGCCGCTATCGCCATGTTGCCCCTTTTTGCCCTGTGTGACCGCAATGACATTGGCGGCGTTTCCACTCCCCTCCACGTTGACACCGGCAAGGCCCAGATATTCATCTATGACGCTTACGCCGGCAGCATCGGTATTGCCGAGAAAGGTTTTGAGATAATAGAGGAACTTTGGCGGGCCACACTGGAGGTAGTGACCGATTGTCCTTGTGTTGAGGGATGCCCCAGCTGTATTCAATCGCCAAAGTGCGGCAACAATAACAAACCTCTAGACAAGAAAGCCGCCCGGATATTGCTGGAGGGGCTTTTAGGCTTGTAGCCTGCTTCGGGAACGAAGGCAGTCGTCAGTCGAGCCGTTATTTACTCGCCCCGAAATCTAATATGTTGATCCTGAGATTTTCTTTACCTCGCCAGTGATCTATCTCCAGATTATAGACGATGTCAATGAGAGAGGATGTCTCGTTCCGGTAATTGCCCAGCCCAAAGCCTACGCCATCCCATACCATACCATCGTCTTTCAGCTTCATCCTCAGGTGATCACCTCCGCTGCCCATGGTGCGGCATTCAACGACTTCCAGACCACGGCTGAGGTAGGTGGGTGTCGGATTATCCTGGCCGAAGGGGGCTAGCTTCTGAATAGACGAGAAAGTATCCCCGGCCAGGTCCGAAAGCATTACGTCGGCATCAATATCCACTCCAGGGCGAAGATCAACGCCCTCCAGATCAGTGGCCGCCACCTCCACAAGTTCCTCCCGCAGACGAGGCAAGTCGCTGGTGCGAAGGCTGAGACCGGCCGCCCGGGAGTGCCCCCCAAACTGGGTTAACAGATGACGGCATCGGGTAAGGGCCCGGATGATATCAAATTCCGGGATACTGCGACAACTGCCGCTGCTGGTTTGTTCCCCAATCCTGAGAACGATGACCGGACGATAGAACTCCTCCGACAGTCTGCCGGCTACCAGCCCGATAATACCGACCGGATAATCAGCAGCACCGATTATCAATATCGGCAAATCACCCTGGGCCAATACCTGCTCCCTGGCCATGGCCAGAACCTTGGCCGTTGACCTCTGTCGCTCGCCATTTTTTTGCTCCAGCCATTCAGCCAACTCGCGGGCCTCATCCGGCGAATCCGTCATCAGCAACCTGTAGCTGCCCATGGCGTGTTCCAGTCTGCCGGCGGCGTTCAAGCGGGGAGCTATGGTCCAGGAAACACTGTCGCTATCAAGACTGGCAGCATTCAAGCCGGACCGGGAGATCAGTTCCCGAATACCAAGGCGAGGCGAGACGTTAAGCCTCTCCAATCCCTTCTTCACCAGGTAGCGGTTTTCACCGAGCAGTGGCACCCTGTCAGCGATAGTACCCAGAGCTACCAGATCCGCCAGTTCATTTAAATGTTGCTCCTTACCCAGGCCGCGGAAGAGGGCTTGCATTAACTTGAGGGCCACCCCAACACCGGCCAGTTCTGAAAAGGGATAGTCTGAATCGGGCAGCTTGGGGTTGATCACCGCCTTTGCCTGGGGAATCTCATCCGGGGGCGTGTGGTGGTCGGTAATAATCAGATCAAGTCCCAGTCTGTTCGACTTCTTGACCTCGGCCAAGGCCGTTATCCCGCAGTCAACGGTTACCACCAGACCGATGCCCTGTTTCCGGAGATTCTCCAGGGCGGCCGTCTTCAGCCCATATCCTTCAGTCAGTCGATGAGGTATGTAGGGAATGGCCTGGCAATTGAGAAAGGACAGCCCCTGGACCAAAAGGGCAGTAGCCGTAATGCCGTCGGCATCAAAGTCCCCGTAGA
>NYYM01000018.1 GCA_002685815.1 Dehalococcoidales bacterium
CCGATGAGAAGGGTCTGCTTTGTGGCAAGATACTCGGAGACCTCGGTGCTGATGTCATCAAGATTGAGAAGCCGGGCGGAGACCCTGCCCGGAACCTGGCTCCTTTTTACCACGATGACCCTGATCCCGAAAAGAGCCTCTTCTGGTTTGCTCTTAACACCAGCAAGAGAGGGATAACCCTTGATATAGAGGTGGCCGAGGGGCAGGAGATCCTTAGAAATCTGGTAAAAAGCGCCGATTTTGTAGTCGAGTCCTTTCCGGTGGGATACCTAGACAAGCTCGGTCTGGGATACTCCGATATGAATAAAGTCAGGCCCGGTATGATCCTGATTTCCATCGCTCCTTTTGGCCAGACAGGTCCTTACAAGGACTGGAAGACAGCTGATATCGTCGCCTGGGCGATGGGAGGTGAGATGGAGAACTGGGGTGAGCCCGACCGGCCTCCTTTCCGGGTAAGTCATCATTCTCAGTCATACCTTAATGCCGGGGCCGACGGTGTTATCGGAGCCTTGATGGCCCTTTACCACTGGGAGAGCACCGGAGAAGGACAGCATATTGATGTCTCTATCCAGGAGGCTGTCAGTCTGTTCGACGGCGGAAATCGTAATCCCGCCTGGGCTCGTAACAAAACGGTCCGCAAGCGGACAGAAACAAATCGCGTCGGCTCGATGCACAAGGCTACCCAACTATGGCCCTGCAAAGATGGTTACGTCTCCTGGTCTCATGGCGGACCCTCCCCACTCGCCCCCAGTCTTCCGCTAATCAAATGGATGGAGAGTGAAGGGTTTACCAATGATTTCCTGAAAGAATTTGATTGGACCAGGCGTGATTTCCCTGGGATATCTCAGGAGGAAATGGACCAGATAGAAGAGCCGACGGCCAGGTTTTTCATGTCACACACTAAAGCCGAGCTTCTCGAAGGGGCCGTAAAGAACAAGACGATGCTCTATCCGGTCTCAACTGCCGCCGACATGCTGGAGAACCCCCAGCTTGCTTCCAGGGGATTCTGGCAAAAAGTGGAACACCCGGAATTGGGCGCTACCATCACCTACCCCGGCGCCTTTGCCTTTACCGATGAGGCGCCTCCCACAATATCCCGCCGAGCCCCCCTTATCGGTGAGCATAATCAGGAAATTTACGAACAGGAGTTGGGTATCTCGGCGGAGAAACTCGCTGCGTTGAAACAGGCCGGGGTTATCTAGAGTAGCTCGCCGGAAAAGGAGAGAAGATGGTTAAGAAACTGCTTGAAGGTATCAGGGTGATCGGTATCACCGGGCACGTTACCGGCCCCGTAACTTCCCAAGCCCTGGCCGACGCCGGAGCAGAGGTGATCAAGATAGAGACCGTGAACAAGCGCGGTATTATGGGAATAGCGGGTGGGGGAACTGGCACCTACCCCAATACTACCGGCAAGCTTAGTGTCAGCATTAACTTTACGTCTCCCAAGGGATTGGAACTGGTCCATCGTTTGATCTCACAGTCCGACATTGTAGTAGAAAATATGGCCGGAGGGGTACTGGCAAGAAGGGGACTGGGCTACGAAGACCTGAAGGAAATCAAGCCTGACATCATTATGCTCAGTACCTGCATGCAGGGACAGACCGGACCTCACTCCTCCCACGCTGCCTCGGGACATAAACTGTCAGCGCTGGCTGGTTTCAATCATATTGCCGGTTGGCCTGACCGGAATCCGGGCTGGGTAGGCACCTATACCGATTTCGTCGCCCCCCGCTATAATATCATCGCGATTCTGGCCGCCCTTGACTACCGGCGGCGGACCGGTAAAGGCCAATTCCTGGATATGTCCCAGTATGAAGCCGGAGTGCAATTTATGGGTCCCATTATTCTTGATTATGACGTCAACAAGCGGGTGGCCGGACGGGAAGGTAACAATAACCCCAATGCGGCTCCCCACAACGCTTACCGTTGTATCGGAGAAGACAGGTGGTGCGCTATTGCCGTATTCACCGATGAGGAGTGGCAGAGCTTTTGCCGGGTTATCGAAAATCCCGCCTTGGCAAAAAACCCCCGATTTGCCACACTGGCGGCCAGGAAAGAAAACGAAGAAGAGATGGACAAGCTGGTAAATGAATGGACGAGTAAACACACGGCCCAAACGGTAATGACCCTGATGCAGGAGGCCGGAGTGGCGGCCGGGATGGTGGAGAATGTGCAGGACCAGATGGAGTCTGACCCTCAGTTGAAGCACCGCCGCTTCTTCTGGGAGGTGGAGGAACCTCAGCCGGAGAATGAGTCCTCTCTCACCGCCGGACCTGGCTATCTGCTGTCATTGCGGATACGGCAAGCTCCGCCGATAGGCGAGCATAATGATTATGTCCTGAAGGATATCCTTGGCCTGCCGGATGAGGAGATCACCGAACTGACAAATGATGGGGTTATTGGCTAGACTTTGCAGCCTTGTCTCCAGCCGGGACTGCTCTATCGTTGAAAAGGCGCCATGCAAGTCACTTCCTCTCACCTCAGACCAGCCTGTTTTCTGACCCCGACCGGCCCCTGAAATTAGGTACATTTTAACGATGNCCTCGACTATCTCCAGTCTATTTCCCTCCTGCTTGGTGCCTCTACTCCAGTTTTACGTTGATTCACGGCCTTGTTGTTTTCGCCTTTCTGGCATATAATCATCTCCACTGCCAGGTTTGCACACTGGCAACCATGACAAAGGAGCCCTACTTTCAGGGAACAGGTCAATTCCCATTTCGGCTGAGAGAATGGTAAAGTGATTTTGAATAGTAGAGAGGACCGTCGAGCCAGGCATGATTAAGAGATCTCTGATTCGGTTTTTCATTAATGCTGCCGCCATTTACGTGGCGGCCCGGCTGGTTCCCGGTATACATCTGGTTGGCTGGGACGCCATCCTTCTTGTTGCCATCATCTTTGGCCTGGTCAACGCCTTCATTAAGCCTTTGGTTTCGTTGGTAACCTGTCTCATTCAAGTAATCACCTTCGGCTTGTTTACTTTGGTTATCAATGCCGGTATGCTTTATTTCACCGCCTGGCTGGCCCAGAGATTCGGCCTGGTTTTTTCCATAGACAATTTTCTTTCTGCATTTTTAGGAGCTCTCATCGTCGGCCTGACCAGTTTCATCCTCAGCAAGATCATTAAGTAGAATTGTTCTACCGGCAAAGCAGAACGTTGTTTCAGGGGCAACACCACTCCCCTGAAATAATATTATTCGTAATTACCTATCAAAGATGGTATTCTGTGTAAAATCATATCAATAGATGGAGGTACCAGAATGACGACCCCCAGACCAGGTTCCTGGCAGGCCCTGCTGGAAGAATCCGCCCCTGAACTATTCAAGGACGTGAACGGACTCCGAGACAAAGTGCTGGCGGAAGGTGAACTCTCGCTAAAGACAAAAACTCTGATGATGATGCTTTGCGATGCTCTGCTGGGGCATTCTGACGGCGTCGCCAGCATTACCAAGCGGGCCCGTGATATGGGAGCAAGCGAGGCAGAAATTATTGAGACAGTAGGCGTGGCTTTCGTGATGGGAGGTATGCCCGGTCTTGTCACCGGGGCCAATGCCTTCCGTGATTAAGTCGGAGAAATCAGAAGCAGGCTAGACAGTTCACAGCCTTGCCTCAAGTGCAGTCAGGGCTTCCTCCTGTTTCTTCATCGTGTTTGANATATAATCGGGGTATTCTCTAGCTTATGTGATAAGAAAGGAAAAGAAATGCTTTGTAGTCGATGTTCTCACTCTAACGCCGACGGGAATAAATTCTGTAGTAACTGCGGCGCCTTTTTGCCGGGTAAGGAACGGCAGGCGACGGTGGGCCCGTCAACCACCCCTTCAGCCCCGGTAGTTCCTGGTCTCGCCCGAATGATTGAGGCCGACGAAGGCACTGAGGTGTTACTGGCTTCTGCCGCCGCCAACGGCGTAGAGAAGATCTTTTTTAACGGCGGTACTGACAACTACCATTTTATGGAGCACGTGGCCAAGTTTAAGGCCCTGGGACGGCCCACACCGGACCTGGTAATGACCGTCCATGAACATACCGGTCTCGCCGCCGCCATGGGCTACTTCCAGTGGACCGGTAAACCGCAGCTCCTCGTTGTTCACGTTGCCGTCGGTACCATGCAGCCGGGCGGGGCCTGGGAAGAAGCCTGGAAATCGAGAGCCGGTGTCGTAGTTCTGGCCGGCACGCCGGGACAGACCACCAAGAATGAGTTGGGATATACTACCCGGGGTGCTGTCCAATTCTCACAGGAAATTCACCATCAGGAAGCCATGGTGGATTCTTATGCCAAGTGGTCATACAAGATTGAACGGGTCGAAAATGCTTCTCTTGTCATGACCCGGGCGTTCCAGATAGCTGCTTCCGAGCCGTGTGGCGTAAGCTATCTCACTTACCCGATGGAGGTGGCCTTGGCTCCCTTGAGCGGAGGGTTAGTGTACGATGCAGCCGACTTCGCTCCGGCCACCATTGGTGAGGGTGAAAGGGATGCCCTTCGTGAAGCTGCCCGGCTATTGGTGGAGGCCCGGAGCCCGGTGGTTCTGGTCAAGGGCATGGGACGCCATCCTGAGGCGGTACCCCACCTGGTGGCCCTGGCTGAAAAACTGGCCTTACCGGTGACGTCCAACAGTAAATACATGAACCTCCCNAGAACCCATTGGGCCAACTCCTCCCCGACGGTTGATACGCGTGACGTGATACTTGTTATCGACAACGATATTCCCTGGACGACGACTGATCCTCCTAAAGGGTGCAAGATTATTAGCCTGGACGCTGATCCCCTCCAATCAAGATGTCCGATGAACGGCACTCCGGTCCATATTCCGATTACCTGTAACTCTGCCAAGGCCTTACCGCTTCTCAACCAGATGTGTGATGAGTTCATTACCGCAGAGCGTCGCACCGCCTTTGCAGAACGAAGAAAGGAACTCGAGGCTGCCAAGAAGGCCGTTAACGAAGCGCTGAACGCCAGTATCGAACAGGCAAAAACGGAGTTTCCCCTGAACAGGATCTGGGTGGCTGAGTGTATGAGGCGGGTGGCAGATGAGAACACCGTGCTGCTCTGGGAGCTTGGGGGCATTGGGGGTCAGAGCGACAGAACGCAGCCGGGACACGTTTTCCCACAATGGAGCCCCAGTCTGGGTTCATCTTGGGCCAGAGCCATCGGCATCAAGCTGGCCGCGCCTGACAAGACTGTAATCGCCAGTGGCGGCGATGGCTGCGCATTGTACTCGGAGCCGATAGCCTGTTTGCAGTTGGCCCGCCAGTACAACTCGCCGATACTCTACTGCATCAGCAACAACAACCGCCACAACGCGGTGCGGGGTGGTCTGATGCGATATGGGGCTGAAGGCTATTCAGCCATGAGCGATTACAACGGGTCGACTATCGCCCCGTCTCCGGATTTCGCCGGCATCGCCCGATCAGTAGGCGCCTACGGGGAAAAGGTCACTCAGCCCGACCAGGTGGAGCCGGCTTTGCAGAGGGCGCTGGCAGCACTCAAAGGCGGACAGGCTGCGGTGCTGGATTTTGTCACTGTTGAAGAATAAGTAGCGCCTTTATCTCTCACGAATCCGAGGAGACGCCTAACCGTCCAACGGTTAGGCGTCTCTCTGCCTCTGATATCCTCTGTCCACCGGCAGCCACCTGACACAGCATCACCTGTTACGGTCTTTTTCCTTTCCTTCTTTGTGGTATTATTATGGCGTAAAACAGGCGATTTGGGTGCACTCATCTGGAGCAGGAAGGACAGGGCGAGCACAATGAAAGCGGTTATGGACAGACGCTATCCCTTAGAACAGATTGTCGAGGCTCACCGGTACGTCGAAAATGGGCACAAAAAGGGACATGTGGTTATTACGATGACAAGACCTGACAAATCGCCCCGTTAATGGAGGTCCGGAATGAAAGAAGAATCTGATGTCGAACTAATAATCGATACCAGATGCGGTCTTAGCTGTGCCGATTGCTCGTTCAGGGAAAGGATGGGTTGCGGCGGCTGTATTGCCACAAACGGACATCCCTTTCATGGCGAGTGTCCGGTAGCCATCTGTTGCCAGGACAAAGGGTTCCTTCATTTCGGAGAATNCCCGGATATCCCCTGCCAGATGCTGAGTGATTATTCCTCCGACCCGGTGNATGGAGATAACCCTCACGGGGCCAGAATTGAGCAGTGCCGGATATGGGCAAAACAGGATAGGTAGTGACCTTCTCNTGGGAGGGGTAGTCCGACTCTATTCAACCTGATTCGTTCTTTCAGGTCCCCGTATCAGTCTGCCCAGATTCCTCCAGAGGCTGTTGGCCTGTTCAATCTGTTTGTGCTTCGCCTCGGTGTCCCCGTAGCGGNAGTTAATGTATAAATCAGTAAGTTCACGGAGTTGTTCACTACCCGCGGGCACGATGTGGCTCAACCGGCTGGCGTATTCATTGGGGGTTTCCTGTCGCTGGCGTTGTATTCTGAAGGTAGCCGCCTCCCACAGCAATTGCTGGTATATCTGACGCACGTTCAGCAGATCATCGGCATCACCTGTGACTTGCCCGCCCGGCACCGGGATGACCTGCGCGGGAACTGCCTTCTTTCGTTGCCAGTTGCGGAAAACCCCCCGAACAAATTGAAGGACGTCTGCCTTAAAAGCGGGCCAACTCCAGAGCGACTCGCTGATCTCTTCTATCTCTGTTTCCCTCGGTCCCTGGAGAGATCGGAATCGGGAAACCGCCTTAATCAGCAGAAAGACCACAGCAGCCGCAGCCAAGCCAAAAAAGGTCCACTTCAGCACTAGGGTGATGTCTAGGAATAATGGGTCAGGTACGACCGTTTCAGGTAATATTGCCGGCTCAAAAAAGGACGGTGTCTGGAAAGGTTGTTGCTCGCCTCCGCTGATAAGGTCTATTATGAACTGCACCACGTAAATCACCACTTCAGCCAGGAAACCGAAGGGAATCAGCAGGTAGCCTACCGCCTGACTCACCAGGTCAAGGGCCGAGCTTAGCAGTCGCCCCAGAGAGGTCACGAAATCAGAAGAGAAGATGCTGGTTATGCCCGCTCCCAGCAAGACAATACCTCCCACGACACCAAAGAGGATGGTAACCCAACGAGTGTTGGAAAGTGGCTCCATCTCCCCCAGCAGTATCCTTCGCCGGATTGCTTGCAGGTTCACCAGGGCCAGGGCCATTAACCCAAAGAAGAAGAAACCAACCACCTGAAATCCGACCGCGGACGTTAGGCTCTTGAGAGAACCGGCTCCTCTGGTTACCCCCCATAGAACAATCAGCATAATCAAGGCGGTCAGTCCGACCAGGAAAGAACGGTAAACATCACGAAAATCAAGTGAGGAATGGCCCAGCCTTATTCCTCGCCAGGACAGATAAACAGAGGCGATTATCCCCAGGATTATGGTTTGGGGATGGGCGAAACTATCCAGAAGTAGCTGTAAAGTGTAGCCAAACCACTCTCCGTCAAGCAGTCCGAAGCCGGCACCGTATTCAAGCCGAATTACCCCAAATATGACCGACAGTATGATAGCCACCTGAAGCCACTGCAATGATCGTCGCCGGCTAAGTAAGTATCTGGTAATGAAGAAGGANATACCGACCAGTAAGATCAGTGAGGGCAGACTCAGGAGGGGACGGTGCCAGTCAAGCCAGCTCCATTCCCCCGCCCAGACCAGCCAGGAATAGACCCATAAGACCTCGAAGAGGATAACCGCCATCGGAGAGAGAAAGGTGGCAATCCAGTGCAAATGGGCCAATCGGCGAATAATAAAGGCCATCACATTTCCTCAATCATAGTTCACTTATGTCAAATACCATNTACTGCCGGATTCCATGTTTCGACCTGCAATGTTCAGGCGCCGGCAGATTATGGTTGGTCGCTATCACCCCGTCATGGNAATCATCTCAAGTTCCCGCCAGGCTACTTCTTCGGGAATGTGGTAAACGGTCAGACTCTCTTTGTTTATTGAGGGTTCGGGACCTCCAATCACAATTAACACCACGCTTCGTCCGGTTCTTTTCATCTCGACCAGTGCCGAAAGAATGGCGCTTTCCGGCATGGCGCTTATCACGACCACCGTACTCCCCCAGGGCAGATTCCGGCTCTCCCGCTGGACAAGTCTGGTTATCGGNATGGTCTCGTAGGAATGGGTGTAGGCCAGGGCCTCCAGTATCAGCCGCATCTGGTCGGTATGCTGGCTGGGTGGCACTCTGATCGGCTCATCGACAAAACGCTTGTGCTGGTTGACGTAGAGACCGACTCGGTAACCGTCCGTCATTGCCCGGTTGGCGATGGCCGCGGTTGTCAGAATCGCCAGTTCCAGAAGCTCAGGTACTCCCCCTCCTAGGGCCGGCTTTATGGTACGCACGTCCAGAAAGATACCCATATCCGTAATCGTGGTCGGCTCAAATACCTTAACCTGTANCTTGCCGAGCCGGGCCGTACTTTTCCAGTGAATCCGCTTCAGGCTGTCTCCGGAATTATAGTCTCTGATACCCGAGGTCAAGACGGGGTCCTCGAAAATGTGTCTCCTGGTTCGAATATCACCCAGAGGCTGTTTTGAGAGAATACCCAGCTTCTCTAGGCTGACTATCTTGGGATAGACCATCAGATAATCCATCTGCTTGACCTCCATCTCCCGGCTGAAAAAACCGAAAATGTCGCCCGAACGGATGCGGCTCGGTCCGAAGGCAAAATAGCCCCGTTGCAGGCAGTGCATGGGGTAGCGACGTTTCACCTTATGGTACCAGCCGAGAGAAAAGAAATTACTGAGAAATACTCCGGTGGTATCGGGTGAGGGAGTAGTTTTACCCTTGAGAAACGACACTTCCGACGATACCATGTCGTCGATTTGAATCCAGGGCAGTGGCAGCGGCTTTCTGTTGGCCACCTCCACCTCGAAGACCACCTCATCACCGAAGAAAACCCGGTTGCTGCTCAGTCGCCTCTGGTATTCGATGCGGCTGAGGCAGTAACGGCCCCACANGCCGGTCACGCCTCTGACCAGAATAAACAATATCGAGACCAGGATCAGAGGTAGCTGCTGGGTAATCAGTCCGATAATCAAGAGAAGGGAAGCTATCAGGAGCCAGTTATTGCCTAGCAAACTTCAACCCGCTTCGGTACCGACTTCATCTTCGACGGGAACCAGTACGGAGTCCACTATTCCTTTGAGAAGCTCCTCCGCCGTTTGTCCTCTCAGGTGGCTTTCTGCTTTGGGGATAATGCGGTGGCCCAGCACAAAACTAACCAGGTATTTCACATCGTCGGGGATAACGAAAGACCTGCCCTGAAGGGCCGCGAAAGCCTGTGATGCGGAATACAGCGCCAGCATCGCCCGGGGACTAGCCCCAAGCCGCAGCGAGGAATGCTCTCTGGTGGCGTGGATGATATGGATGATATAGTCCTCTACGTCAGAGGTAATATGTATTTCACGGCATTCCGCCTGCATCTGAAGAAGTTCATCAGACGAAACAACCGGCGTCAGTTCTTCCAGGGCGCCGTCCTGCCGAAAACGGGCCATGATGAGGCGGTCATCCTCCCGGCTGGGATAGCCAATTTTGATATTGAGGAGGAACCGGTCGAGTTGGGCTTCGGGTAAGGGGAAAGTGCCCTCCAGGTCGATAGGATTCTGCGTTCCCAGCACCATAAATGGCCGGGGTAATAAAATCGTTTCGCCCTCGGCGGTAACCTGGCGCTCCTGCATGGCCTCCAGCAGGGCCGATTGAGTGCGGGGAGTTGCCCGATTGATTTCGTCTGCCAATACTATCTGGGTCATAATCGGTCCCGGCCTAAACTCAAAATCGGAACTTCTCTGGTTGAAGATATAAGTACCCGTTATGTCCGAGGGCAGCAGGTCCGGGGTACACTGGATGCGACGGAAGCTGCAACCGAGAGACCTGGCCAAGGATTTGGCCAACATTGTCTTGCCGGTTCCGGGCACGTCCTCGATAAGAATGTGTCCCTCGCAGAGAAGGGCGACTATCGCCAGTTCTACTATTTCACCTTTGCCTACGATTACCCGCTCGACGTTTTCTCTTATTTTTGCCCCGGTGTCCCTGATTCGCCTGACTGCCTCATCGTCCATCTTAGACCCCACGATTTTCCGCCATTATACCAGCTTAGTCTGCACCAATGCCATAAACTTCGGAAACACCGAGTCAGGAAACTGTTTCGCCATTCCGCCGCATACCTCGGAACGTTCTCCTGCTCAACCCTGGTTTCCGCCCACTACGGATAATCTTGACACTGATCAGGATGAAGCCGGATAATTGGATCGTTATCACTTTGGAGGTGGCACAAATATGGATTCAAATGAAAGAGTCGCCATCGTTACCGGGGCAGGCAGCGGCATAGGCAAATACTCCGCCCTGGCTCTCTTGAAAGACGGGTATTCTGTTGTGCTGGCCGGACGCCGTCCGGAGCGTTTGCAGAGCACGCTGGATGAGGCCGAGGACTCCGCTTCACGGGCCCTGGCGGTACCGACCGATGTAGACGACCCCCAATCTGTTCAGGCCCTGTTTGCCCGGACCTCTGAAACATTCGGACGACTGGACGTACTTTTCAACAACGCGGGAACAGGCGGCCCCCCTGTCCTCTTTGAGGACTTAACCTACGATCAGTGGAAAAGGGTACTGGACACCAATTTGACCGGTGTGTTCCTCTGCTCACAGGAAGCCGTCAAGATCATGAAGCGTCAGCAGCCGATGGGCGGGCGTATCATCAATAACGGCTCCATCTCAGCCAGCACCCCCCGCCCCAATTCCGCCCCCTATACCTCAACCAAACACGCCGTGACCGGTCTGACCAAGGCAATCGCTCTTGATGGGCGCAAATACGACATCACGTGCAGTCAAATCGATATCGGAAACGCGGCCACTGACCTGACCGCCAAAATGAAAAACGGAATAATACAGGCTGACGGAGCAATCGAGGTCGAGCCTACTTTTGACGTGAATCACGTCGCCGAAGCTGTTCTGTTTATGGCCAACCTCCCTCTGGACACCAACGTGCTATCCATGACCATAATGGCCACCAAGATGCCCTATGTGGGGCGGGGCTGATTCTCTCCCTAAAAGCCCCGTCGTGCCTCTGCCTGTGGTGCCGAAACCCGGCGCAGCACTTCGTAAATCAGATTCTTGAAACGATTCAGAGCATTGTGGAGGGATAATTAAACTTACAACCCCTTGTCCCACATGTGGCGAGCCATTCACGTTGTGGCATCTGTGCACTGCTCCCCATCCCTGGGGTATGAAATGTCCCCATTGCAAATCAAAAGCTAAGGCCAGAGACCACACCGCTCTGTTGGCCCTGCTGAGTACCTTGATAATTTTAGCCGGGATACTCGTAGCCTGGTTAATAACGGTTCCGTTCATTACGCTGGGGCAGTTTCTGGGTGGGGGCTCATATTCGGTCTCTTGTTGGAGTTATTCCTCAGCCTCTGGATAATACACCGCGGTCTCCGCCACTACTGACCTTTGTCCCCAATCCGGGGTCTTCTTCTCGGTTGTAACTGACAAACCCGTGCCACCAACGCCAAAGTTCCGGCCATTGCCGTGGAGCAGAATTCCGTCAAATTCCTTGAAAATAGCAGAAGGGGGAGAAGTTGATCTCGCCCCTTCCAATACCCCCGCGCCGGGAGGTTAGCTCTTCTCTTTGTCGGGTTTAAGTACTTTCTTCTTGGATTCACCCTCCGGTAGCTGCGCCTTGATTTCAATCTTCTTGACTTTGGCTTCTTCAGCCTTGGGCAGTCTCAGTTCAAGAACCCCATTATCCAGTGTTGCTGAAATCTTGGCCTCGTCGACGGGATAAGGAAGTGTCATGGAACGGAGGTAGTGGCCGTAACACCTTTCACGGGTATGATGGGTGACTTCTTCCTGGACCTCCTCCATCTTCTCGGCCTTGATCGTCAGCCAGTCACCTTCAATGGTGATGTCCAGGTCTTTCTTGTCAATGCCCGGAAGTTCGGTTTTCATCACCAACTCGTCTTTTCCCTCATAAATGTCTGTATGAGGTACCAGGACTTGCTCCAACTGTGGCGGTTTCCAACCATCCCATATCTCCCTGGCAAGGGAGTCTATCTCGCCGGGTAGTCTTCCTGTCCGATAGAACGGCACCAGGGGCCTTCCCCCGTTGTTCCTTCTCAAGATAATGTTCACCAGTTAACCTCCTTTATTAGATAACTTAATAGCATTGTATTAACTATTGGCTGTAATGTATGTGATTTATGTCTCACCGGCCTGTGTAAGGTCTCAGAATGGCGGCGTTGGAATAGTAATTCAATCGAGCACGAATTCTGCACGGTAATTCTCTGAAATCCGGTTTTCCCCGACGTCCTGTTACCCGGCATCTAAAGCGACCTTTTGTTGACAATCATTCGTGCAGAGCTTAAACTTGGTTACTAAAAGATGTGAATAAATTTCAGGAGAAGGAAGATGGCAGACACAGAAAAGACCTACAAATGTCTTAACCCGGCAGGCATCCAGCCTGCGACCGAAACCTATGCCCTGGCCCCGCGTCTCGATGCTCTGGATGGCAAGGAAATCTATTTCAGCATCTGCGGAGAGCCGGATATCACGATACCTTTGGAGAAGCGGTTAAAGACCGATTATCCTAATGTGACCTGGAAAATAAAAAAGACCTATGGTACTACCCCGATGCCGCTATCCGACGAGGAGATGAGGACCTGTGACGGGGTAATACAGGGGGTGGCCTGGTGAAGCGGGGCCGTTTGGGGGCAGTTGCCCTACCTGGCCCGGCTGGAGAAAGCAGGTATCCCGACAGTCGTCATTGATTTTGAAGACCAGACCGAAATGGTCAAGCAGACAGCCCTGGTAAACGGAATCCCTAACGTACGCTATCTTCACGCTTCACGGGTGCTTACCGGACCGGAAGACGTGGATAACATTATCGGGCCCATCATGGAGGCTCTCACAGAACCTCTGACCGATAAAGAGAAGGAAACCGGCAGATGGGAGCCACCCCAGCAAAGGATACTTTTTGAAGGCACTCTGGATGAAGCCGAAACGTTCTATCAGAAAACAACCCTGGTGCCTTTCCCGATAAACGCTCCGATTGCCGTTTATACAGACGGGCTGCCGATAAGGGTTCCCACTGAGGAACGCGTCAGGGAAATGCTGACCGGTACCAGGCACAAGCCGGACGAACTTATCACTTACCAGTCTGAAAGACCGGCCATGATGAGGGGTAGGGAGAAGAAGAAGGGTGATGTGGTGGAGTTTGAGCCCATGAAAATGACTGCTACCGTGGAGAAGGTCGCCACCATCGCAGTTATGGCCGGGTGTAAGCCTGAGCATTTGCCGGCGGTACTGGCCATCGCCGAATCAAGCTGCTCCACCGGCACCACCGTTTTCTGGGGACAATGGGTCTGTATCAGTGGCCCTTATGCCAAAGAAATAGGAATGAATGTCGGGGCTGGAATGATTGACCCGGGTAGTCCGGTAAACATGCCGATCGGCCGGGCCTACCAACTAATAGCAATTAACCTTGGGGGGGCCACTCCCGGGGTGAACCGCATGAACAGCATCGGCAGCCCCTTTAATTCGGGAGGCACCTGCTTTGCCGAGAACGCTGACGGGCTGCCGGCGGGTTGGAAAGGCTTGAACGAGGAGTACGGCTTCAAAAAAGACGAAAGCGTGGCTATGGTAATGAACGTCGGGGGCAGCATTCAAGGCGGTCAGTTCTCCCCCGGCGGATACCGGGCGCTTCAAAAGAGCGGACACGGGGGCATTGCCAGACGCCTTGACGTCAAGGGAACCCCCGGCCCCCATAACTTCCTGGAATACCTATTGCCCGGATTCTGGGCCAGCCGTGAGGGAGGAATTACCTTCGTGATGGTCCCTGAAATGGCCCAGCACCTGCATGATTACGGTTTCAAGACAAAGGATGAGGTGTACGAATGGGTCCAGAAGCGGAGCCTCACCACGGTAGAGCATTACAAGACCTATTCCTGGCCTGATATCGGCACCAACGGCTGGTTGGGAATCGAGCCGACCTCGGGCAAGCACTGGAAAGAACTGGCTGATGATTACCTGGTACCGCTGGTAAATGATCCCCGTGACATCTGCATAATCGTTGGCGGCGGTGAAGAAGAGGTATGCCAGGAACTGGCCGGTCGTCGGGGAGCTTCTTCTCCTGTCTACAGCATTGACGCCTGGCGCTAGGCGCGGTTTCTCGTAATTAGTTAATGGAGGCTGAACCTAAATTCAGCCTCCATTTGGGTTGTCGCTGCAATATCTGCCAAAACTTATAAGCGTATCTTAAGGCGAGACCTGTTTGAAAGGAGCATCTGCACAGATTGGAAGACGGAGGTCCTCGCAGACGAAGACCCGGCGGTGACAAAGACTGGACAAAAGGTAACGTCTTTCATAACATTTTGTCTTTGTCCTGGCCTATAGTCGTCGGAAACTCCCTCAACTTACTGGGTCCCCTCATTGACATGGTATGGATCGGTAGGCTGGGGGTGGCCTCCATTGCCGGCGTTGGCGTGGCCAGTATGGCCGTCATGCTAATTACGTCAGCCAGGATGGGGCTCACCACGGGGACCAGGGCCATAATCGCCCGTTTCATTGGGTCTGACGATGCCGTTGGCGCCAACCATGTCGCCCAGCAAGCTTTCGTTATCAGCGGTGGCTACGTCATAATCGTGGCCTCGATCGGGTACCTGTTTGCCGAGCAGATAATGACCATGTTTGGATTAGAAGCTGACGTTGTGTCTGAAGGGGCGGCCTACCTGCGCATCATGTTCATCGGGGCTGTAGCGATGTCCTTCCGCATGACGGCCGAGACTATCATGCAGTCATCCGGAGACACGGTAACACCGATGAGAATCACCGTCTCTTTTCGGATTTTCCATGCGGTCTTGGCCCCTTTTCTCATCTTCGGCTGGTGGATATTCCCCCGCTTCGGCATCGAAGGCGCTGCCCTGACCAACGTTATCTCCGAAAGTTTTGGCATGATTGCCGGCATGTGGATTCTCTTTACCGGACGCTCCCGATTGCGGCTGACCATGAGAAACTTTCAGCTTGACCCCGGTATGATATGGCGAATTTTAAAGATAGGTATTCCCGCCTCTATCATGACCATGGAGAGGACCTTTGGCAATGTAGTTCTGATGTGGTTTATGGCCCCCTTCGGCACCCTGGCAGTAGCCGGCCACACCCTCGTCCAAAGGATTCAGGCGGTATTACGAATGCCCTCGATGGGACTGGGTGTTGCTTCCGGCGTGTTGGTCGGGCAAAACCTTGGGGCAAAGCAACCCGAACGGGCCGAGAGAAGCGGTTGGCTGGCAGCCGGCTTGGCCCAGGNCTTTACCATGTCTGTCAGCCTGGCGATATTTATCTGGGCTGAAAGTGTAATTCGCGTCTTCAATTCCGAGCCTGAGGTGGTGGAGGTGGCCAGTGTCTTCCTAAGAATACACGCGGCCGGCTTCCTGCTGATGGGCTTCTATTTTGTCCTGCAGCATTCTATCTCCGGAGCCGGCGATACCATGCCTCCGATGTTAATCACCCTGTTGAACTTTTGGATGGTGCAAATACCTCTCTCATTCCTCCTGCCCCGGTTTACGGAACTGGGGGTATTTGGGGTACGATGGGCCATAGTAGCCGGGATGCTTTCCGGAACAATCGCTTACGTTACCTACTTCAAAATGGGACGCTGGAAACGCAAGACAGTATAGTTTCATTGCCCTTCTTGCTATCTGTGTCTTGACGCTCCGGCTCTGGAAATGACATAGTGTTTGAGGGCAGACCGGCAGACGGTATATCGGATATCGCGGCAAGGAGGGAAGCTATGCACACACTCGTTCAGATACAAGAACTAACCAGGAAGGAATTCGAGAGGGGTCTTGAGGGCGTGACCGACGAAGATGCCCGCAAGCGCATTGAGCCGATGAACTGTATCAGTTGGATTATCGGGCACGTAGCCAGTCAGCGGTACTCCTNCTTTGTAGAATGGCCTAAAGGACAGAAAGCCGATCCCAAATACCGGCAATTCGGATTCGGCAATCCGGCTTCACAGCCCTCCCTGGAGGAGGTCATGGACCTGTGGCAAGAGTCCTGCAATGAAGCGGACGCCTGGTTGCTGACTGCCACCAATGAAAGTTTGCAAANTNCGGCCCTGTCACCCCGAGGTGAAAGCGGAGGTACTCTGCTGGTGCGCCACATTGCCCATACCTGGTTCCACCTGGGAGAACTGATCTCAATCCGCCAGATACTCGGCCACCAGCCGCCCCAGTTCGTCAATATGCACGATTGGTCTTACGACGGCACATAATCAGGNGTGCAATCCACTGCTCAAATATATTATAGAGGTTGATTGTAATAATGGCGGGAGAAAGCGTCTACAAATATTACGAACCGGCTGTTTCACCCGAATCGGTAGACAGTGAAGACGGCTATTGGTTCGTCTTTTGTTCCACCAGACTATTGATCAGACCCAACGAATGCACCGTCCCCTGTTTGAGAAGTTTGGCAGAATTGGGCATTTCCCCGGTCAGGACACAATATCTGGGCACGCTGCAGGGAAAGACCTGCTACTCAGCGGAGGTCTCTCCGGATACAGTCGATCCTGAAGGGATGTCCTTCACTGAACTGCGCTCGTTATACAGCGTGTTGAATGAAGACATCTTCCTCTTGGCCGGTAGGGCCGTCCAGATAGTAAAATGGGACCAGACACACCAGTATTGCGGCAGATGCGGTCATCAGACTGAAACACTCCAGGGTGAAAGGGCAAAAAAATGTCCCTCCTGCGGTTTCGTGAGTTATCCCCGGCTTTCCCCGGCGGTAATAACGGCTGTTTTCAGGGAAAACAAAATCCTTTTGTCCCATAACGCCGCTTTCGTCGGGGATATGCATTCATTGATTGCCGGATTTGTTGAACCGGGTGAAACTCTGGAGGAATGTGCGGCCAGAGAGATATTGGAAGAGGTCGGCATCCGGGTCAACAACNTAAAGTATTTCTCCAGCCAGCCTTGGCCGTTCCCCAATTCGCTGATGATCGGTTTCACCGCCGATTATGAAAGTGGGGAAATAGCCGTTGATGGAAACGAAATTACAGACGCAGGCTGGTACTCGGTGGATAGCCTCCCAGAGTTGCCCTCCAAGATGAGCATCGCCCGAAAAATGATCGATTGGTTCATACAGAGTAATCCGGGTGGCGTCTGAACTTTTTCGTTGAGTAAAACAGGCGAGCCACTTCAAAACAGAGATATAATGAAGTTATGAAGCAACTGGTTTACGATCCTGCCAAATCCGGGGNGAAAATGNCTATTGTCTGTTTTGTCTCCGGCTCCGGCACCAACTATAGAGAGATAGTGGCCCGGAACCCTGACCACAAATATGTCGTATTCACCAACCGGCCTGATTACGGCGGAGTTGAAATAGCCAGAAAGAACGAGCATCAGGTAGTAGAGCTCAGTCACATACCCTATCTCAGAGAAGCCAGGAAAAAATACGGCCCGGGAAATGTTCCCAGAAATTGTCCCGAAAGAGCCAGCTATGAACAGGACCTCTCAGGTCTGATAGCGGACAGTATCGGGGGAGAACCTGATCTGATATGCCTGGCCGGGTACGATCAATGGACCACTGACTGGATGGTGGATAGATACTATCCCCGGATTCTTAACGTCCATCCCGGGGACACGACCAAAGGCTATGCCGGTCTGCACTGGGTACCGTCAGCCAAGGCCATATTAGCCGGAGATGAGGAGATAAGATCAACTCTCTTTTTTGTTGATAAGGGAGAAGATACCGGGCCGGTACTGGCCCAGTCCGGACCTCTAAATATAGTCGGGACCCTGACTGAACTGGAACACAACGGAGCAGAAGGACTACTGGAAGGGTTGTCCCAAGTGACCAAATTCGCCACGGATCATAACATAAAGGTTTATGAAGACTTCAAAGAAGAAGCCGGGGCGGAATTGTTGGGGAGTATGGGGAATATCTGTAAACATCTGCAGGACGGGCTCAAAATAGCCGGTGACTGGCAGGTCTACCCCTTTGCCGTGCATGACCTGATAGCCCGGGGGCGGGTAGAGGTAGCTGATAGAACGGTATTTGTTGACGGACGGGAGATGCCTGAATCCGGGTACCGCATGGACGCTGACGCATAGACTGACGTGGCAGTGCCACCGCCAGGGAACTTGGGCAAGAAAGTGGTGAAAACCGGCCCGGCCTGGGGCGCATTATCGGGCGATTTCTTGAATCTGTTTGTTGGCCAGTTTGATTAGACGGGTGTTCTCAGACAGACTGATAGCCTTCTCCAGTTCGGCCGTGGCCTCGGCGGTATTGCCCTGTAGCCTGTAGGCGGTACCCCGATTCAGATAGGCCACCGCGTCGCCGGGGTTAAGATTGATAGCCTTGGTGCAGTCGACAACAGCCCGGTCATACTGCTCTTTGTTGAGGTAGGCGTAGCCTCTGTTGCTGTAGGCCATCGCAAATTCAGGATCGATACGAATTNCCCGGTCGAAGTCCTCAATAGCCATCTCGCTCTCCCCCATTTTCTGATAGGCAAAACCCCGTTTGTAATAGGCCTCGGCATTCTGGGGATCGAGACGTATGGCTTCATCGTGGTCCTTGATTGATTTCGGGCTGTTCGCCTTTCCCGACTTGAATAAAGCACCACAACTCGAACAGGTCGTTGCATTTTGTGGGTTTTTGGCCCGGCAGCTAGGGCATTTCTTATTGAAAAACATGGGACACCCCCGTTCAGTGGATCAGGAAAGGCATCAACCAGTATTCAGTATAGCATTGTTNCAGTAGGCAGTAAGAAGAATCCGTTACTAAATGTCTTCTTTTCCTCCGGATTCCCGCCTGCCTCTTTTGAGCGGAACAAAGCCAAGAATCCGGCACCATCTGAGGTTCGGAGGCAAACGCGATTGGTCACAGACACCCTTCAGACGAACCATCAAATACTGACTGCCCGGCTCACCAGGTCGATACCTTATGGACTTATCTGGAAACAAGCGGAGGGCTATAATCCAGATATTACTATGAAACTTTAACCGTCTATAAGTGCTGGGGATACANTCCAGCAGAGATACCAAACAATCCGGATAACAAACACCCGNTTCAATTCATGACAACGGTGCNNTTAGAAACTCCAGCCCATCGTTAAAAGACGCCGCCCCGGCTTACCCCGNCCATTTTTCAGCCAGGTTACCTGCCCAGNGGAGCTTATACTTCTTGCCTTGAGCGGTAGTAACTATCAATACCAGCCNCAATATGAAACCCAGCACGTAAACAAGGGTACCCACGAGAGGGATCCATCTCAAAAGAAGTTCCGCGACAGTCACAGCGCCGAAGACAAGAATCGACTGAAAAGCATGAAAACGGACGAATTTATTCTTGGGCTCAATCAAGAGAAATACTATGCCGGTTATCCAGCCCAAACAATAACACAGAATCCCAGTCACATTTTCAGATAANCCGGTGGATGTCTTTTCCATCTAATTTTNCTCCTCAACATGCCGTTAGTGGAAACAAGGTTATATTATCGCCCGGAAGATGTCAATAGTGACCCCGGGGTCGGGTCTATAATTGGCCCCCGGATCCGGCCGGACTGCCCGGAAGAGCGATTTGTTCCCCCCTGCCACCCCTCATTCTTAGATGTGGTGTTGTTGACAAAACACCACGGGATATGAATAATTAATCGTCTGCCCCAGTCCATGAAGAAAAGNCTACCTTCACTGAAGTGACCTCATAATGCCGAGCTCTAGCCTGAATTATCGGAGGAGAAAAGATGGAACTGAATGATCTGGAATCCGTTATCAAGGGCAGGTATTCTGTTCGTAGCTGGCAGGAAAAAGATATCCCTGAGGAACTGCTGCTTAAGGCGATAGAACTGGCTACCTGGGCGCCCAGCGGAGGCAACCAGCAGAACTGGCAGTTCTATCTTGTGATGAATAAATACACCATCGGAGCCATGGCCGATGCCGTTCAGAATAGAGCCGGTCAGATGGCTGCCTGGCCCGGTGCCGATGAATTCCTAGATGTGAACCGGGTGGCCGGCCGGGTTGGTTTCTTCCGCAGTGCTTCGGCGGTCATAGCCGTCACCGCTTCTCAATATCAGTCGGCCATCGATAAGCTTCTTGAAGCCAACGAAGGCAAGGATGACGCGGCCGGACTAATCCGACGGTGGCGTAATATCGCCGACAGCCGGATTCAGTCGGTATCAGCCGCCATCGCCTACCTGCTGCTGGTCCTTCACCAGATGGGTATCGGCTCACTCTGGATGACAGGCCCGATGCAGGCCAAAGAGGATATAGAAAAAATCCTCAAGGTACCTGCCGGGCTGGACTTGGTCGCCCTCATCCCGGTCGGCTACCCCGTGGACCCTCCCGGTGACAGGACACGGAAACCGATTGAAGAAGTCTGCCAGGTTATCCGGTAGACCGGGGATTCCGACGCCGGACAGACCCGGAACACCAGACCGCCTGCCNAATTAACAGCTAGAATACAGAGGAGGTAATTACCGTGACCAGAGAAGTTATCAGGATACCAGATGCCCCGGAACGTCCCTACTCGCCGGCCATCAGGGCCGGAGATTATATNTTTGTCTCGGGCCAGGTTGGAACCACGGATGACAATGGCAATGCGATTGAGGGAATTAAAGAGCAGACAAAACGGTGCCTGGACAATGCCAGTCGGATTCTTGAGATAGCCGGCTCCTCTTTGACCGACGTTGTCAAAACAACCGTCTTTATCACTGACGTGGCTGACTTTGCCAAAATGAACGAAGTGTACCAGACCTACTTCCCTAAAGACCGTCCGGCTCGCTCCACCATTGTCACTGGCCTGGTAAACGCGGCCATGGTGGTTGAAATTGAGTTCATCGCTTACTGTCCCGGCAAGGGATAGCCTGCCCTTGAGATTAGTCGGGCCACACGACTCTTTCTTTTGGCAGGTTCTGGATGTTATGATGATGCCGGATAGGCTCTTTTTGATTCAGCAAGCGGGAGGCGACCTATGTTTTTCAGAAGGAAATGCCCGGTTTGTGGAGCCAGAAACGATAAGGGTGCCGTGACTTGTTCCAACTGCGGCACATCGCTTGAAACCAAAGAGCCGAGCCCTCGCGAAGCCACCAAAGGTTTTGATCAGGTTGTTCCCCTAAATCCCCGGAGTGCCCACGCCTACTGTAAACGGGGCGTCATCTACCAGAAACTTGGCCAAAATAACCGGGCTATCGAAGACTTTACCAAGTCGATCGGTTTTGACCCTCAATATGCCAAGGCCTACAGCAACAGAGCTCACGCCTACCTCGAAAAAGGGGATTTTGACCGNGCAATCGCTGACAGCACCGAAGCCATCAAGCTCGACNCCAAGATGGCTGTAGCCTATAGCAACCGGGCTTGCAGCTACAGCGAGAAAGGACTGCATGACCTTGCTATCACCGATTTTGATAAGGCCATTGAACTGGACCCGGAATGGGCAGTGGCCTACAGCAACCGGGGCTGCAGCTATGGCGAAAAAGGGCAGCCCGACATGGCCATTCGTGACTGCACCCGGGCCATTGAGCTTAACCCCGACCTGGCGGCTCCCTACAAGAACAGGGCTATTGCCTACGAAGATCAGGGCAAGGAAGCCAAGGCCATAGCTGATTTTAAGAAATGCCTGGCTTTGACAGACAATCCTGCCTGGATTAAACGGTGCCAGGACAGCATAAAAGAACTCGCCTAGCGGCGGNGAATGGCTCCAGGGGCACTCCTGAANTTTTGTCTCTCACGATTTCAGGCTATTGAGTACAATCAAAGATGAGTCCCGTCTCGTCACATTGATAATACTTGGGGCAATTAACACACTCATCCCACACTTTGGAGGGAAGGGCTTCCTCTTGTTTGGGCTTGAAGCCAAGCTTCTTGAAGAATTCTTCTTCCAACGTGAAAGCAAATACCTTTTCAATTCTGATCTTGCGGGCCTCTTCGATTAAGCAACGCACAATCTCGGACCCCAGACCGAGGCGCTGAAATTCGGGATTCACGGCCAGCGAGCGGATTTCGGCAATGTCTCCCCACAGTACGTGGAGACTTCCGCAGGCTATGACCTTCGGTTCTGCCTTTTTTCCCTCCCATTCCACCACTGCAAAGTCCCTGATGTTTTCATAAATGTATTTTGGCCCCCGCTGCAGCATCAGATTGGAACTGGCATAACCGTTAATCAGTTCCAGAATCTGGTCTGCGTCGGAAGCATAGGCTCTTCTTAGGGCCAGATCTGCCCGATCATTCAGTCCCTTTAATTTCAGGCTGACATCTGTATTCACCGGGTCTTTCTTTACTACCGTATCCCTGCCACCATCAAAATTCCTTCTGTATCTGAGTAAAGAATAAATCTCAGGCGCTGAGGCTGTCAAGTGGAGGGCATAAGGGGAGTTACTTATTGTTGGTGTTTACCAACCTCACCCACTCAATCTCCCTCTTGTAGGTGATTCTTGCGAAGATATGAGGGTTGAAGTCTCCCAGTGAACCTTTCTCGTTGGCCGTTTCCCCTGGGAAGTATCACCAGAGTGCTTAATTTGGATTCCTGACCATGGCTGATACTACGCTCCTGCCCGGCTTGTTTGTTATCTCTTCACAGGGTGAGTCTATTACCGTGACAAAGATCAAGCTCTTTATTGTAATGAAAGTTGTTCTTGCGCTAGACTATTTTCTTTAAATAACAAGTAAGGTTATGTGATACGCGTTGGGTAGTATAGGCAACAAGAAAAGAGTTAGCACTCTGTAAAGCCCCTGGCAGTACGATTCGGTCGTTCACTCTACTGCACAACAGTAAGTAGTCAATACCTATCGGGGATTGTCGCTTTTACCCATATGCAAAAACACCTGTAATCTATTTCTTGCAATGTATCCCCTTTTTCTTCCTGGATCGTTGCTTGTCGTGATAACTGGCGCTGCTCCCAACTTTCTCTAACTGCTGAGATTTTCATCCAATAGTGCTGCCGTGGGCTGGAATTACTCGATACAGATAATCCAGCAAGGCAGGTAGCGCTATGAGTTATGATACTGACAATCCCAATATACAGTTCTCTCAAAATGAACTGGTCAGCAAAAGAATAATCGAAAAACTTGTTGATCAATCGAGCATCACTAGAGATGACCTGGTATATGACATTGGCTCCGGTCCTGGGGTAATAAGTGAAGTCGTGCTCAACAAGGGTGCACGAGTAACCGCCTTTGAAAAGGATGTGCAATACTTTTCGAGATACAGAGACCGCCTTATCGATAATGACAGATTCGAACTCTACATCATTGATTTTCTGGAATGGGAGTTCCCTCCTGGTCAGGAGTATAAAGTATTTTCAAACATCCCCTTTTTTCATACCTCTGAAATCGTCAATAAACTACTCCTTGGTGAAAACGTACCGCAGGACTGTTACCTGATAGTCCAAAAAGAGGCGGTTGAAAAGTACACGGGCACCTTCGGTGACACGCTCGTGTCACCGTTGCTAAAGCCCCGATTTTGGATTGAAATTATCCACCATTTTCATAGAAAAGACTTCCAGCCTGTTCCCTCAGTTGACGTTGTTTTGTTACAGGCGAAGAAGAGAATGAGTCAGTTAATTCCTGACCGGTTTTTCAGTCTCTATAAAGATTTCATTGTCTTCTGTCGGGAAGGAAAAAGTCATACTGTTAAACGATCACTAGGTCGGCTGCTTACATATCCACAACCCAAACAATTATCGAGGATATTGAGCATGGACATTAAGGTTGATCCAACGCATTTAAACTTCATGCAATATCTGGGTATGTTCCAATTCTTCTGAAGTGGTAACCAAAGGAGCGCAGAGTTAGTACGCGGGTCTGCGGAGNAACTAGGCAGACAACAAGCAGCTATTAACAAAACCCGCAGGACGAGGAAGAGACGGAAAGCTAACTAGATGTTCAAGGATCTGGTCCCTTATTAAATGATACTTGTTATTTCTTAATCACTGTTCTAACTAGAAACGGCCCGNTAGGTGGAATTTNTGAAAGCGGCTAAACTAAAACTTCTCAGCCATCACTGGGAGATGGCGGTCAACGGCTGGAAAACGGTCCTGTTTTGTATCGATATTGACGCCTTCCTTTTCTGAGAAGTAAACTGGCAAAGGCATGAGGCCACTTTCAACAACATCAAGTAACGGCCCGCTGGGACGAGCTTCCGGCCATTACGGCATTAGGAAAANAAACGTGGAGGGGCGGTGAAAAACGAGATAGCAGGTGTCATATTCGATGTGGACGGGGTCCTCGAGTTCCAGGGGAAAGTCTATCCCGGAGCCGTTGAGCTGCTGGCCTCGCTCCGCGGGAAGGGAATTCCTATCCGGGTTCTGTCCAACAGTACCCTCAAAAGTCGAAGATCATGCGCCGAAAAGCTGAACAAGAAGGGTTTCACTTTTCGCGAGCAAGAGGTCGTTACTGCTTCCTTTGCCACCGCCCGCTACCTGGAAACCCTGAATTCGAGGTCTTGCTGGGTAATGCTGGCCGGGGAGGGACTGGAGGAGTTTGGCCGCCTACCCCACGATTCGGAAAATCCTGAGTACCTCGTCCTGGGGGACTTTCGCGATGAGTTTACTTTTCAGAACCTGAACAAGGCGCTTCGGCTCCTTTGCCGGGGGGCCAANCTGGTCGTCATGATTACGGAAACGGTGGATAGTAGTATGGGAGAGTTGGAACTCACGGTGGGTGCTTACGGGAAAATGCTGGAAGANGCTGCCGGGGTAGAGGCTACCTATATTGGCAAACCAAATCGTTACGTCTTCGATATGACACTGGAGACGATGGGGAATATCGACAGAAGTAAGATTCTGATGGTGGGAGACAAGATCAGCACCGACATCCAGGGAGCTAAAGAGGTGGGTCTCAAGACGGTCCTGGTGAAAACGGGCGAGTTTCAGGCAAGCCACCTGGAATCCCCGATCGCCGCCCCGGACTATGTNTTTGATTCCGTACTTGACGTCGGAAAACTGTTCGCCTGAGAAACCGGACAACCCCCCGAACTGAGGCCGGACTCCGGCTCCTCAAACTGTTGAGCCTGGCAAAAAGGGCTGACAACCGGCTTTCTGTTAGCTGCCCAGCGTAGCTACCATTACCGCCTTGATGGTGTGCAGCCTGTTTTCGGCCTCGTCAAATACTATGGATGAGTCCGATTCGAACACCCCATCGGTAACTTCCAGACTCTCCATACCGTACTTCTGATAGACTTCCTCGCCNATATCTGTGTCCCGGTTGTGAAAGGCGGGCAGGCAGTGCATGAACTTCACTTTGGAGTTNCCNGTCGTTTTCATCAGTTCTTCATTTACNTGGTACGGTTTTAGAAGCTCAATTCTCTCTTTCCAGACCTCGTCCGGCTCGCCCATGGATACCCAGACATCCGTGTAGAGAAAATCGCAGTCCTTTACCCCTTCTTTGACGTCGTCAGTTATGCTTATGCGGGCCCCCGTCTGCCTGGCGATGTTCTCCGCCTCCTGTATCAGTTCCTTCTGCGGCTGCAGACTCATCGGAGCAATGGAGCGGTAGTCCATTCCCATCTTAGCGGCCCCTACCAGTAACGAGTTTCCCATGTTGAAGCGGGCGTCCCNCAAGTAAGCCAGCCTGACCTCACTTAAAGGTTTGGAGGCATGCTCTATTATTGTAAAAAGGTCGGCCAGCACCTGGGTGGGATGAAATTCATTAGTCAGGCCGTTCCACACCGGCACATCGGCATGCTCCGCCAGGGCCGCCACAATCTCCTGCCCGAATCCGCGGTATTCAATTCCGTCATACATCCTGCCCAGAACCCGGGCCGTATCTTTCATCGTTTCTTTCTTGCCCAGTTGTGAGCCCGATGGGTCCAGGTAAGTTATCCTGGCTCCCTGNTCATAAGCGGCCGCTTCAAAGGCACACCGTGTCCGGGTGGACGCCTTTTCGAAGANCAGGACGATATTCTTTCCCNCCAGTTTCTGCTGCTCATTACCATCGTATTTGGCCTTTTTCAGTTGGGCCGTAAGGTCCAGCAGGTATTGGATCTCCTCCGGAGAAAAGTCCAGTAACTTCAAAAAGCTCTTGTTTCTCAGATCAACCACGTATAATCCCTCCATTAGTTAATTAGTTAATTCGTTCAATTATAGCAAAAAACTGAAAACTTTGCGGGGAATGCCTGGANGTATTGACATTCGGGAGATATGGGTGTATAAATACCTAAGTATAAGTAGTTTTTTGGGGGGTGAATAGTAACCGATATAGAAAACCAAATCATCCGCCCGACGGCTTTCTTTTTTCGGAAAGTACGGTGGCTTCCTGGGATGNGGCTGTGTTATTTGGGNCATATCTGGGAAGCTTCAATATTTAGTGNCCCGCCAATCTAGAGCAAGGANANGAAGGGGAAAATGGCGAAAAATGTACTCATTATCGGTTCTGCAGGCAGAGACTTTCATAATTTCAACATGTACTACAGGGGCAATGATGCCTACAACGTGGTAGGTTTCACCGGTTCACACCAGTTACCCGGTCTCACCGGCAGACGATACCCGGCTGAGCTGGCGGGTAACCTTTATCCGGATGGGATTCCTATCTTCGATGAGGTTGATCTGGCCCGNCTGATCAAAGATCTGAAAGTTGATGACTGTGTCTTTGCTTATAGCGACGTATCCTACCAGCACGTAATGANTACCGGGGCAGTCGTAAACGCGGCCGNGGCAAACTACGTACTCCTCGGNCCCAAGGACACCACCCTCGAAAGNAAGAAACCGGTTATCGCCGTCTGCGCCGTGAGAACGGGTGCCGGCAAAAGCCAGACTTCAAGAAAGATAGTAGAGATTCTGATGGCCAAGGGCCTCAAAGTCGTTGCCGTACGCCACCCCATGCCCTACGGTGATCTGGTGGCTCAGAAGGTGCAGCGCTTTGCTGAACTACAGGATCTCGTGACCCACAAATGCACTGTTGAGGAGATGGAGGAGTACGAGCCCCACGTCACACGCGGAAACGTGATATACGCCGGGGTAGACTANGAGACTATTTTGAGAGCAGCCGAAGAAGACCCGAAAGGCTGCGATGTCGTCCTCTGGGACGGGGGCAACAATGACTTCCCCTTCTATAGGCCCGACCTGATGGTCACGGTGGCCGACCCTCATCGCCCGGGTGACGAGCTTACCTATTATCCCGGCGAAGTCAATNTCAGGATGGCCGATGTGGTCGTTATCAACAAAATCGATAGTGCCCATCCGGATAATATCCAGATAGTACGTGAGAATATCGCNCGGGTAAATCCGGAGGCGATGGTAGTCGACGCCGCTTCTCCAATCGCCGTTGATGACCCGGAAGTTATCAGAGGCAAGAGAGTCCTTGTTGTCGAGGACGGCCCGACATTAACCCACGGGGGAATGACGCTGGGTGCCGGTACGGTTGCCGCTCAGCGCTACGGAGCAGCGGAACTGGTAGACCCCAGANCCTACACCGTCGGAATGATCACAGATACCTTCGAGGCGTTTCCGGATATCGGAACACTCCTGCCAGCCGCCGGATACGGTGGGCAACAGGTGAAAGACCTTGAGGAGACTATCAACAACACCGATTGTGATGCGGTGGTTATCGCCACGCCCATTGACCTGAACAGNATAGTCAAGATAAACAAACCGAATACGAGAGTCTATTATGATCTTCAGGAGATCGGGATGCCGAACTTCGACGGGATAATGGACGAGTTCGTAAAGGCAAATAGCCTTAATAAGAAATAGAGAACTAANAGATGAGGGGTCGGTCCTGCCGGGGNCGGTAATAAGAATCATGGCGCGGGAGGCGAATGTATAGTAATTTGTCCGTTCGGTACAATCTTAAATTANAATAGGAGGATATTGAAATGGCNAAAGTCGTAAACTCTTGGAACGAATGGGATCCCTTGAAACGTGTTATCGTGGGCAGGCCGGAGGGCACTAATGTGCCGGCTCCCGAGCCAGCCTGGTGGTATGATCTCCCCCTAGGTGGGTTTCCCCTGGGACAGTGGGGGCCGTTCCCCCAGGAAATGGTAGANGCCGCCAACGAGCAGATGAACTATCTCGTAGCCCAGCTTGAGAAGCGGGACGTCATCGTTGAGCGAATAGACATTCAGCCGTTCATGATGAATGTGCCCAATTCGAATCCGTATTGGACCCAGCTTAACGCCCACGGCGTCAACAACACCCGTGATGTCACGATGATNCATGGCAACTATATTGTTGAGGCCACCACCTGTCGCCGCACCCGCTACTGGGAACGGATGAATCTGAGGCCCATTTTTGAGCGCTACTTCAAAGAGGACCCCGAGGTGGTTCACTTTTCGGCCCCGATACCGATGCTCACAGATGAGTCCTATGTCAGGAATTACTATTATGACTTTGAGCATACCTGGACGGATGAGCAGAAGCGAGACAGGCTGCACAACTGGGAGTTTCAATTGACTGAGAAGGAACCTCTCTGGGATGCCGCCGATGCCATGCGTTTTGGCAAAGACATCTTCCATCAGGGCTCGTGCGTGACCAACAGGGGCGGTATGGACTGGCTAAAGCGAATGTTCAGCGCCCTCGATATCCGGGTCCATGAAGTTCTGTTCGATACGCCGACGGATAAGAACAAGCCGGACAACTACCATCCTTGGCACATCGATGTAAACCTGGTACCCCTGCGGCTGGGGCTGGCAATGTATAATCCGGACTGGGCGCCCCGCACTCCCGAGTTGTTTGACCTGTTCAAGAAGAATGACTGGGAACTGATTCCGGCAGCCAGACCCGTCCACGTTCACAAGAACACGACCTACCTCACCGGTCTATATGAGGGCAAGTCCTGGATATCCATGAATACCTTCTCCATTGACCCCAAGACAGTCTGTGTCGAAGCCCATGAGACGGCCTACTGCGAGCAACTCGACAAGCTCGGCTTCAATGTCGTACCCATTCCCTATGAAAAGGTGATACCGTTTGGTGGTGCGCTCCATTGCACGACTCTGGACGTATACCGAGAGGGCAACTTAGAGGATTACTTCCCGAATCAAGTCGAGGGTTACTAAATTGAGGATTACCGTTCGGGAGTATGACATTCTTATATGAGGTGGTGATGCTTATAGGGAAAAGGTAAGTTTGTATTTCAGAATTTAAAATAGAGCAGCTACTGAAAAAAGGAGGTGATTTGTTATGACTCCCCTTGGAATTGGTGTTATTATAGCCCTTGTTATATTCCTCGGAGCGGGTTTTGGCACCTATNTTTTGGTCAAGTCGAGCGGAAAACGGTTTATCATTGCCGGTAAGCAACTTCCCTTTTTCCTGGTGGGCACCATGCTCCTCGCCCAGTCGTTGGATGCCAACGCCACGCTGGGTAATGCCGCCGGGACGTATTCAACCGGATTTTGGGCCGGGTTCGTCTTTCCCCTTGGACTGGCAATATGTCTAGTGGTGGTTGGGATCTGGTTTGCTAAACCCTTAAACCGGATGAACCTGATTACACTGCCTGATTTCTATTTTAGAAGGTATAACCGGCTAACCGAGGTCATCTCTTCCGGTCTGATGACCTTCAGCTTCCTCATACTGGTCGCCGGTAACCTAGCCGGGGCCGCCTGGATAATGAGCGTACTTTTCCCCATAAGTCTGCTCACCGGGCTTGTCATAATGGCTGCCGTCGTCTTCCTGTACACCACGGCCGGTGGTCTCTTCGCCTGTGCCGCCACCGACATAACCCAGATTTATCCGGCCATGTTGGCCTTTTTTGCCGGAGTTATCTGGATGCTGATCGCCTATGGTGGCTGGAGCTACTTTGCCGGGTCCATCCCGTCCGAGTTTACCGACCTCAGTGGGCTGACATCAGTCGGTAACGGGGCGCTACTAAATTGGGCGGGCATTCTGGCCCTGGGTCTGGGTGACGTTATCGCTCTTGATTTCATGGAAAGAGTTTTCGCCGCCAAGAGCCCTGAAACGGCCAGAAAAAGCTGCTTCTACGGAGCAGGTTTCACCATATTGATCGGGCTGGCTGCTTCAACGATGGGAATGATGGCTATAAAGCTGCTTCCCGANCTCTCCGACCCCAGGTTGGCTCTGGCAACACTCGCCACGGACGTTATGCCCTTCGCGGCCGGTCTATTCATCATGGTAGGTATCATCGCCGCCGGACTGTCAACCGCCGACGGGGGAATGCTGGGCGTCAGCGCCGTGTTCAGCCGGAACATACTTCAGAGGAATGTTCTCAAGGTCTGGGCCAAACAGCACACCCATGATGAGAGGGCAAGTCTCGACAGCAAGCTTCTCTGGGTCACCCGCTTGATGGGTATACCGGTAATGNCGGCTGCCGTGGCGCTGGCCATCTGGAAACCTGAGCCGGGAATAATGCTGGTGCTTGCCTTTGACGTGGTTTTTGCCGGCTTGCTTGTTCCGCTGGCATTAGGTATATATTGGAAAAAAGCTAATACCTACGGGGCCATGTCAGCAATTATCGTCGGGTCTGTACTTAGGATTGTTCTATATTGGACCATCCCGCCGGACCTGGCCGGTCTGGATACCCTGATACCCCCCGTCGTCTCTCTCTTGGTCATGGTCCCCGTCTCATTAATGACACAGAAACAGAATCCGCCCAAGTTTGAGGTGATCGACGAGACTCCCGATGACGATGCAGTACTCTCAACACTACGCTAATACGTTAGGAGACAATCTGCACCGTTGACCTGANATTTTAAAACGAGTCCTTTNATGAAGCAAGGTGCTCTCTTCTTGTGNNCACAAGAAGAGAGCACGCTTTTTACAGGGCCAAAGATGAGGAATGACATGGCTGTGAACGAGAACAAAGCCAGGACTTTCGTGATTGCTCTTGGAGGCAACACCATTCTCAGGGCAAAAGAAAAGGGATCTGTCGGAGAGCAGTACCAGAATCTGGACCAGACCACTGTACAACTGTTGAATTTGCTCAGTGGCGGTAGCCGTATCGTGATCACCCACGGCAACGGACCCCAGGTCGGCAACCTGCTCCTGGCCGATGAGGCGGCAAAAANCATTGTTCCCCCCGCCCCCCTGGACGTCCTGGTGGCCCAGACTGAAGGCTACATGGGCTACATGATTCAGAATACNNTGGCTAACCATCTGAGANAGGNGGGGGCNNNNCATAATATCACCACNGTGNTGACTCAGGTGATAGTGGNCANNNATGATCCNGCNTTNAANNANCCNTCNAAACCCATNGGCCCTTTNTACNATGCAGNNNNGGCNGAGCGNTTGCGANNNGANANAGGNTGGNACATNNTTGAAGACAGNNCCCGNGGNTATCGNCGNNTNGTCCCCTCNCCNNTGCCNNNNAANATCCAGCANNCCAGNATNATCNAGAGCATGNTGGATNNCGGNGANATAGTNATNGCCNTNGGCGGNGGTGGNATCCCNGTGGTGAGGGANGANNATCGCANTTTGACGCGGCGTTGAAGCGGTNATTGATAAGGACTACGCNTCAGNNCNCNTGGCTATNGANATNNANGCTGANGTCNTCTTTATTCTNACCGCNGTNGANNATGTATANCGNGACTNNGCNACGCCTNNCCAGAAAGAGCATNANAGAATCTGAGTCTGGCNGAAGCAAAANNGCTTCTCNNNGANGGTCACTTNGGCAANGGAAGCATGGAACCNAAAATNNGGGCAGCCATAATGTTCCTGGAAGAAGCAGACCCGGATCCGTCGCGTGAACTGGAGGTAATCATAACCCTGCCTGAAACGGCCGAAAAAGCTCTGGCCGGAGAGACAGGTACCCGCATCATGAGATAAGCCGGCCCCGGCCACCCCGAAGTTGAGGCCGCGTGAGCCGCACACCCTTTTGTCTTGGGCCGGACGTATTGACAACCAACTGGTAATGTTATAATGTTCTCCATATTACCCGAGGCGGAAACTCCAAATGAAGACCAAGGAGGATGAAAATGCCGGAAAAGATACTCGTACCGCTGGATGGCTCCAAGGCAGGTGAGACTGCCCTCCCCTATGTCGAGGAACTGATAAGCAAGATGGCGTCGGGCAACAAGGTAGTAGTCACCCTTATACAGGTACTCTCATCGCTTTCCCGGTATGTTGTCTCCGGAGAAGAAACTATTAAAGTCCCCTATACCAGGCAGGAAACGGACGAAACGAGGAAACGGGCGGTGCGCTATTTGAGAACGGCCGGGGCAACACTGAGAAAGGCGGGAGCCACCACCAAAACCAAAGTGGAAGTCGGCAATCCCGCCGAGGAGATTATCAGCGCCGCCGATGAAATTAAAGCTGACATGATAGCCATGTCGAGCCACGGGCGGTCCGGTCTCAGCCGCTGGGCTTTTGGCAGTGTCACCGACCGGGTATTGCGGGGAGGAAGTCGGCCCGTGCTGGTGGTTAAAGTACCCAAGGAAACCCACGTGGCCTGATTTTCCGGCCGGACGGCAAGGCAAAATAGTAGCTCATTCGCGGGACCATATCCGGGTTTCTTCCCGGCCAAAGGCTGGCTCGGCTATGTCCGGGCTTCCTGCCACTCGGTAATATGACTGGACCAGAGACGGCTCACTGCTGATTCCAGAACTTTCTGGCGCAGGGCCGGGACATCCATCAACGGCAACACCCGGTCACTCAGGGATTCCAGAAAGGGGCATCTCTTCTGCAGTTGGAGTATGGTCTGGTGCCCCCCCCCGTAGACAACATAATCCAACCCGTTCACTTGGGGTTCGAATTGTTCCCGGACATGATCACAGACTCTATCTAGGAACTCCTGCACCCGGTTCTGGCGTCGCCTCTGGAAACGTTGCTGTGATGAGCCTCCCTTTTTATGACGTCCGTGGATCAGTCCGGTGCCCACTTTACTGGAGATGAGACGCTCCCCCTGACAAATGCCGACTGCATAGCTACCCAGATGCACCAGAATTAACCCAATTTTGGTATCACTCTCAACCAGTTCCTGCAGGGGTTCGGGAACGTAACCCTCAAAGAATGTCTTCTTTGTGAAGGGAAGCGGAGGTAAGATCAGAGATTTCCGTTCCTCACCCCAGAAAAGGACAGTCCCCCTTTTCGATCCGGTGATCGCCTCATTAAGCTCATCGGGATAGGGTTTTAGTTTGATCCGGGCCAGCAATTCTTCGATTTCAGGCACGGCCGCTCCCGGCGGTAGATATATTGACACGGCATCAGGGTCGGTTATTTTCTTGAACTCGCCGAGGAAGAGAGACATTTTAGCCCGACCTAAGAAGAAACTCTTTGATATCAGGGGCACCTTTTTTACTCCCTCACCGGCTGGCAATCAGCCGGAAATTACAGGCTAACCACCGTGGTACCGTCGCCACCCTCTCCCCGGCCGCCTGCCCGAAAAGTCTTGACCAGCGGGTGGGAAACAAGGAAGTCCCTGGCTATCTGCCGTACCATTCCCGTACCAAAACCATGAATTATCAGTACCTCGTTCAGGTTTGACAGGGTGGCATCGCTCAGGTAGCCATCCAGAAGAACTTCTACTTCATCGGCCCGTTTGCCCCTCAGGTCAAGTTCGACAGAAATCTTACCGGGCAGTGGAGTGATTGTTTTATCTCCGATGCCTGATGGGACAGCACTTCCAGGAGGCACTTTGTCCAGGCTGTTGATTCCCACCTTGAATTTCATCTGTCCGGCCTGAACCTCAACTTGTTGGGTTTTCTTGGAAATGGAAAGTACCGTGCCTTTCAGCCGGCTCTCTTTCAGATAGACGGTATCGCCCTTCAAGATGCGGTCCTCGGTTCCCGTCTCAGGTACTCTTGAAACCCATTCCTGGCTGTCCAGTTGGGTTTGGACCTCCGACAATGATTTCCTGGCTAGGTCAAGGGCTTCTGAACTCCTCTTTTTCCGTAGCTCGGAGTTCACCTGGCGGATTTGCCGATGGAGTTCGGCCGCTTCGTGGACTACTTTGTCCCTTGCTTGCTGAACAATCTGCTGTTCGTCGGTTCGCAGTTGCAAAAGCCGGATTTCCAACTCGGCCTTCCTGGCTTCCGTCTCTTTGGTTTCTTTTTCCAGAAATTCCCTAACTGCCCTTATCTTCTCTTTTTCTACCATGATGTCGGCCAGGGTGGCGTCCAGGTCAAGCGCCCCTTTGGACAGCATCGTCCTGGCTTCGTTAACAATAGCCGGGGGGACACCCAGGCGCTCGGCGGTTACCAGGGCATTACTGCCACCGGGAATTCCCGGCGTTAAGTGATAAGTCGGTCTGAGAGTCTCGGGGTCGAAGTCAAAAGAGGCGTTTTGCATTCCCGGCGTGGTGTGAGCAAAGGCCTTTATGTCACCGTAGTGAGTAGTCACCACCGTCAATATCCCTGAGGACAGGAAATGGAGCAGAATGGCTCGGGCCAGGGCAGAACCTTCCGCCGGGTCGGTGCTGGTTCCTAGTTCATCCAGCAGCACCAGACTTCTCCCACTGGCATTATTAATAATGCGCACGATGTTATTAATATGCCAACTGAAACTGGAAAGAGTTTGCTCGATACTCTGCTCATCGCCAATATCGACAAATACGTCGTCAAACACCGGCAGGCAGGTCTCCGGAGAAGCCGGAATCGGAATTCCCGACTGGGTCATCAGAATAAGCAGGCCGATAGTCTTCAGAGCTACCGTTTTACCTCCGGTATTGGGTCCGGTGATGACGAGTGAGGTAAAATCCCGGCCTGTCTCAACACGGAGGGGAACGGCTTTCTGCCCCAGTAGAGGATGCCTGGCCTCAACTAATTTAATGAAGGCGGGGGAGCTGTTTGTTATTAGATGAGGCTCATTGGCCTTCATACTTCGGGCGTATTTGGCCTTGGCGAAAATCAGGTCCAGTTCGGCCAGCAGGGAGATGCTCACCGATATCTCTGTTTCATATACCCCGACAGCCTCACTCAGGCTCCTGAGAATCCTTTCAACTTCCCGTTTCTCTTCGGACACCAGTTCCCGAACACTGTTGCCCAGTTCTATCGTTGCCACCGGCTCGACAAAAACGGTCGCCCCGGTATTGGAGAGGTCGTGAGTGATGCCCTCGATTTCTCTGCGGGATTCGGTCTTGACTGGTATCACGTAGCGCCCCTCGCGCTCGGTGATAATAGGCTCCTGAATCAGCTTCTGACTCTCAGGCGTTCTGATGATTCTTTCCAGCCGTTCCCGCAGGGTGTGTCGTACATCTCCCAGCTGTTTCCTGGTGCCTTGCAGATGCTTGGAGGCACGGTCCAGTACCTCACCGCCAGGAGAGAGACAACGGCTGATCTCCTTTTCCACAGCCGGAAGTTCGGTTATATCTTCAGAAATAACCCAAAGTAAAGGGACGTCGTCCGAAATTTTGTGGAGATTAGTTCTCACCTGTCTCATTACGGCCAGAGTACGCTGTATTTCGATAAGGCCCAGCGGTTCAACTATACTACCCAGGGATGCCATCCGGGCCATTTCACGAATGTCGGAAGCTCCCTCAGTAGAAATAGCCGTATCCAAAGAAAGGAGATAAACCGCCTCTGCCGACTGCTTGAGACATAGCGAGACTTTGTCATAGTCGGAAAAGGGGCTCAGTTCCAGAGCAAGCTCACCGCCAGCCGAGAAGGAAGTGTATCCGGCCAGTTTCTTCTTGATTTCAGAGAATTCGAGCAGCTCCAGGCTCTTTTCATCCATGGAAAGCAAAAGCCCCTCTCAAGTGTTATAGCTGATTATAACACAGTGGAAAGGCCTTCTATCTGCTGGCCGGTCTGTCCCAAGGCCTACCGGTCAGGTACCTATTAGAACGTTATTGTTGTCTGGCAGGCGGTCTTTGACTATTCCCATGGCCTTTGGACTGGCCCAGCGCAGAGACTCGAACCCCCCCTCTCCCTGCATGTACCGTTTGGACAGCAGGTAGTTCTTGGAGGTGCCGATGATGCCCGGAGTCTGCTTACCCCCGGCGGCATTGGCCAGGATGTTCCAGGTCAAGCCTTCGGGGGCCTCTCCGGCGTAATTACGCTCAATAATCCCAAACCCGTTCAGTGATTCGATCCAGAAGGTCAGGTACTGAAAACAACCGCAACTGGTGTGGGGGGATTCCCTCAGGCCATGAAGCTGAACTCGCTTAATGTTTCCCGGGGAGAGTCTCCCCAAAACCTGGTTGACCTCCCGATATTCCCCGTTGGTCGTATCCTTCGCTGCCTTTACCTCGATGATACCCCTGATGTCCTGATCTTCCAGGTCACGCCGCTTCCAGGGATGCCAGGATGCCCCGAACAGGGCAGCCGCTTTTGACAGCAACCGGTCCCGGCCGCACATCGGTGGACGGTCTGGAGTGATAATACAAACGTGGTCCTTGCTGAATGGCTGACACTCCAGGCAGTAATGGAAGTATTGCACCGTGTCGTCGGATTCATTCTCTATCACGCTGCACCGCTCGGCCTTGAAAGTTTCGGTCATTTTCTTGGTCTTTCTTACCTCTTCACCGGTGATGATGCTCACCCGAACATTCTCGATATAGGGGAACTCAAATTGGACCCATTTGCTCACTGCCTCAGCTATCATTGACGCGTCCGGTTTCACTTTTCCGGCACACTTGATCAGAAAGCCCCCATCTTCGCTGATTTCTGCCCTGTAGCCCTTGATGGAACTTATCCCCTTAAGTGCTTCCTTTTCGATGTGCTCGGAGGTGGAAATATCAAGTCTTTTGTCTCCAATTTCAACCGTTATACCTATTTCATCACAGCCCGAAAGGTCGTTGTTTTGGGGCAGATCCATTCCTTGCTTCACATTTCCGGGCATGAGAACGAAAAAGGAATCTTTGCCCCCGATACTGGACTTTGCCTTGAATTTAGCTGAGATGTTGGCTTTATCACAGAAGTCGGGGAGGCTGGTCGCCTTACCCTGAATATCTTTGACCCTCAAGTTAGGAAACTTAATGGCCGCATCGATGATGTTATCGGCCCCTTCCGCCCGTATCTGTCTTCCCAGCTCCCAGGGATAATTACCTGGAACCACCGCCGGAGCACCCATCTTCATCAGACCCAGCAAGAGTAATTCCTCCACCGGAGTAAGGTCTCCATCTGCCACCACTACCCCCGGCATGTCCTTTTCCAGGAAATGCCCCATCTCGTGATCGTCTCCGGGCTTGATGTCAGCCCAGGTCATGGCATAGCGCACCATAAGCTGCAAAAAATAGACGCCGGCCGTCTCACGAGGCCCCAGGTCTACAACTTTATCCAGACCCTCCCCATTCTGGGTGAAGACCAGAAAGTCCCGCTCTCCAAACTTTTGGGCCAGTTCGGCATGGTCGCCGCCGCCCATAATGAAAATCCATCCCGAGCGCCATTTCGATCCCATGAAAACACGGCCTCGGGTCCTTTCGTCGGTGATGAAGTATTTATCCCAATCCGGTGAAGATGCCTCTATAATCTCGGCCATAATCATGGCCGGTTCACACACTCTTTCCGGGGCAGCGTTGGCCAGTTCTTTAGCTTCCTTAACCAGATCCGAAAGGTTTGCTTTTTCCCCCAGGTAAGCTAGGGCCGCCGGTTGTCCCAGGTCAGTCCCTTCAAAATCGAGCGAGGCTGAAGGCAAGTTGCTTACGAGTTCTCTGAAACCGGAATGAGGGCTCTTATATCCACCAGCCATCTTGCTCATCA
Source organism: Dehalococcoidales bacterium (assembly GCA_002685815.1). Classification (GTDB taxonomy): domain Bacteria; phylum Chloroflexota; class Dehalococcoidia; order Dehalococcoidales; family UBA2162. Next base: position 37,507 of record NYYM01000018.1, read on the forward strand.
GTCGCATACCTCCATAGTCCACTATTCTACTATGAAGTTGCTATTGATGTACAACTCGATCATTCCATTATTCGGAGAGCAATCACCAGAATCCCCACCACCAGGAACAGACTCCTCAGCACCCACTGGGCAATATGAGGCGGCACTTTTCCGGGTATACGAGGCCCTATCTGGACACCGATTATGACCCCCGGTATAGACCATACCACCACGTGCCAGGCCGGTTGAGCCGCCAAGGCATGAATGCCAACGGCGAAAAAGACGGTGATGGTGAGGATGAATATGGCAGTTCCGACAGCTTCCCGGGGCGGAGTATGGCAGCGTACCATCAGGTAGGTACTAATAATTCGGGCAACTCCGCGCTCATCAGCCCGGTTAGAAAAGAACTTAGTCCGGCCGAAGGGACAGCCACCGGAAAATTACACCTGTGATAAGAATAGATACTCCCGTCCCGGCCTGAATCACCGTTAATTTACCTTCATCCGCCGGGTCTTCAGAGANTGGCTCCACCTTTCTCAGCATGCTGTTGTAGAGTACCACNAGGGCCAAGACTGCCAGTCNGGCTCCAAAAACAATTCGTAAATCTCCGGGCTCAATGTGGTAAGCCGAAAAGGCTCCGGCGATAGCCGCCGGGATTGAAGCCATCAGCAGACGGCGGGCAGTAAGAAAGTCAACCACACCCTGGCGCAGGTAGTTGGAACTGCCGAAAGCAGTTCCAAACATCTCCGTCATCAGACCGGCCCCGATCGCCTGGGCGAGGGCTAGCCTATTATCAAAAGAAAAAAGGGGCTGAAAAAAGGGCCCCGCTTATGCCTGAAGACAAAGCGACGGTGGCAATACAGATTGAAATCGGCAGAACCCACCAGATTGGTAATACATCGGATAAATCCATCCCACCAGCCCTAGCTGTAGATTTTCTTGACAGGCCTATTTACAAACTCCATAAGAAGCCCCTAACGCCTGTCAAATATGAAGCCGGCCGCCTTGCTGCTTCTCTTTCTACTTGACAACAACTGCCATCTTTGATAACTCACTGGCATACGAAAGTCGTACACGAATTATTGCGGTGAAGAACTGTTGAACAGGTCCGATATCAAGCTGCTATTGCTTTCTGGAGATGGTTCTGCCAGGGGAAACCAGGGTGCTGTAGGTCTTTCTTTTTCAGCCAGACAGCTTAATTAACTTACCTCCCCCTCCCGTGACCNGAGCCCTGGGGGTAATCGGGCTCAGTGGCAGGACCAGCAATATTTGTTACCGGGCAATCGAGAAGTTTCTCCCCTTCAATTGCCGGACGGGAGGTCGGCTATAGCGAACTGACCGCCGTCTCTATCCTGTTCAATGCTTCCTCCAGCAGGCCCNGGGGGCAGGCGATGTTCATTCTCTGGAAACCCCGACCTCCCGAACCGAAGATGAATCCGTCATCAAAGCCTACCTTGGCCTTCTCTCTCATGAAGTCCCTCAATGCCATATCATNCAGCCCCAGCTCCCGGCAGTCCAGCCAGAGGAGATAGGTGCCCTGAGGTTCAATCACCTTAATCCGAGGAATATTTTCTCCAAAGTATTCAAGGGTGAATTTCAGGTTCGCATCAAGATAGTCCAGCATTTGTTCCAGCCACTCGTCNCCGTGACGATAGGCTGCTTCCATGGCCACGTAGCCGAAAAGGTTGGGTGGACCCACCCCCGCTCTGGCTTCATTAAAGCTGTCACGCAGTTTCTTATTGGGAATAATTATGGATGAAGCGTGCAAACCGGCCAAGTTAAACGTCTTGCTGGGGGCCATACAGATGATACAATTCTGTTCGAATTCCTTAGAAATGGTAGCGAATGAAGTATGCTTGTTCCCTTTGAAAAGGATTTCACAGTGGATCTCATCTGAAATCACGGTCGCCCCGTTGCCTATTACAATCTCACCCATCCGGGTTAGATCTTCGCGGTCCCAGACACGCCCGATCGGGTTGTGAGGATTACACAGGACGAGCGCTCTTACCCGGCTCGGACCGGCCCGCATTCCGAGCTTGGGGTGAAATTTGCTTTCCAGGTCTTCGAAGTCCATCTGGTAACGTCCCCCGGAAAGTTTCAGTTCATTGGTTGCTATCTGACAGCCATTCTGTCTGACAGAGTTAAAGAATGGGAAATACGCCGGTTCCTGCAGTATAATCTCGTCACCGGGACGGGCCAGGGATCTGATGGCGATATTGATGGCTGGAACAACCCCGGGGGTAAAGACAATCCATTCCGGATCTATCCGCCAGTCAAACTTCCCTTCCATGCGCTCGACAATCGCTTCAATCAGGCTGTCGCCTGGTTCGGTGTAGCCATAGAACTCATGGGTGGCCCGCTCCTGCAAAGCCTCGATAATGGGCCTGGCAGCCGAGAAATCCATATCCGCCACCCACATCGGAATGATGTCATTGCTGCCGAAGATCGCCTCCCGCCTGTCCCATTTTGAACAATTGGTATTTTCTCGCGAGCATATCTCGTCGAAGTCGTACTTCATATCAGTTTTCCCATTCTTCTCTCCTCATCCGGCAGACTTTGCCGCCGGTTAGCCTGCGATACCCTGAATTTATTTGATTATGCCTATATTCTATTACCGGGACGGGCAAAAAACAATAAGTCACCAGATCCACGCCTGGAAGCGTCTCTTTCTGCTCTCAAATTACCGCCCCTGCCCGAATGTGACCCCGTTCCCCTCATCTTTTTATCTAACCCAGCCTTGCAGAGTTTGACATTGTTGAACGATGCCCCTAGACTAGGTTTAACCAGTTCCTGCTAGCACTGGAACACGTGTGTTTCTGGCAGTGGCAGGGAAACCGGCGGATACCGCCGCTACTGGGCGGACAGGCCGATACCGAAGGGTAGTCGGCCATAACTAAGGAATATTCGAAAGGAGGTGATTCAGATGGAGGCCTATTACATGAAATGCCGTACCAAAAGGGAAATAAAAGATCCCCAGGCAATAACCATGAAGAATGGTAAACCAGCAACTCAGGGAACTTGCCCAACCTGTGGCACAAAGATGTTCAGAATCGGGAAGGCATAACCCTAATAATAATAGATAATAACATTGAAACTGAGGGGGCTGGATGTGCCGCCGAAGAAGATGTCCAGCCCTTCTTACTGTATCGTTTTCATTCTGAACTGACGGTAGTATAATTGCGAGCAGGGAAGTGGACATGGAAAAACAGTTGGATATGGTCAGGAAGGCCTATGACCTGACCGTGGAGCAATACCGCCAGAGGAGCAATACCGCCAGAGGATCAATTCCCTGGATGATATCCCTGAAGCGATCAAGAATTCACCGTTCTACAAGTCTCTGGCGGAAGACCACGATGAACTGAATGCCGGCTCTCCGGAAGTCAAAGATTATCTCAATCCCGAGTCCGGAATGCGATTCCTTGACGCCGGTTGCAGCGCCAATCTGGTAAACTACCGGCTGGACCGCTGGCCGTCAACCTTCTACGGCGTGGATATCAGCCCGGCGCTGATAGACGCGATGAAGAAATTCGTCTCGCGTGAAAATATCATCATCGGCGGGTTATATGTCACGGATCTAACGAGGTTACCCTTCGATGACAGTTTCTTTCATATCTCTATGGTAATCGGTGTGCTGGAATATTGTACCTTTGAATACCTGAAAACGGCCCTTTTAAAATTGAACCGGGTTATGAAGCCAGGGGCGAGAGTGGCTCTCGATATCCCTAACCCGAACCATCTCTTTGTTCACGATATGGAGAGATTAGAACTACACCTGAAACGACCGATTTTTATTCACCCCCGGTCGGAATTCGAAAAACTGCTGGAGCCGCTGTTCTCCACGGAATGCGTTGAGGATTCGAAGGTCATGCTCAAGTATTTTCTGAAAGCGGAAAGGGATTAACTGCTCCCGGTCAGCCGAGTTTGCGAATACGCTCCTTAGCCTCGCTGCCCGTCAGCTTAACGTACCAGTCATTCACCAGTCTGCAGCCCCGGTAGCCGGTCTTTTTGCGCATTCGCATCCTGGCCAGCTTTCCTTTGGCAGACCTCTGACAAGACCAGCAGGTTAGACCGTCCCAGGTGTACCACTTGCCGGAATTCTCCCGACGTATCCCGTCGCAGAGCATCAGGGCTACCGATTTCTTGATATTGCTCATAGAAAGTTCTCCGGCACAATATGCCGATTGTCATTGGATCCCGTTGTTGAGGCGGCTACCCCTACGCCAGAGCTCGGCGGACAGCCAGAATATTACCCTCGGGAACGGTAATCGGGTAGGTGCAGCCGGCGGAGACAATCAGTCGCCGTCCCCGCGTCTGTCTGACGGCGTCGTGAACTTGAGCCGCGACTTCCCGGGGCGTCTCGAATTGGAGGGTCTGGTACTGCTCAACGCCCCCGGCCAAAGCTCCCTTAAAGAGTCCCAGCGCATCTTTAAGTCCGGGTCCTGCCGATCGGTCATGCCAGTTTATTACCTGCACCGGATAATCGGCCAGTTCAGCGAACATCGGTTGCTGCCCGTGTACGTGAAGCATGTTGAACCAGCCCTGGCCGGCAGCCTCGAGGATTTCCAGGTCACAGGGACGGCAAAACCGGTCATGTTCGGCAACGCTCATCACCTCATAACCGGCGGCTGAAGTGGACATGAATATGCCATCCGCCCCCTCAGCTATGCTGGCTTTCACGAAATCGGCACAGGTTTCGGTCATAGCCTTCAAGGCACGCTCCAGTTTCTCAGGGGCCCGTCTGAGGTGGGCCAGGTAAACGTCATCGCCGGCCATATAACGGGCCATCGCCATCGGGTTAAACACCGTTTGGATGACGGGTATATCCGGGTCCCGTTTTTCAATGACGATCTTCAGGCATTGGAGAATTCGTCCGTAAGTACCCTGATGAATGTCCAGCGGCTTAATGGCATCCCAATCGTCGGTCTGCTGGATGACCCTTTTCTGGTGAGTACGTTCTCCCAGAAGCCAGCGGCCGCTGGGTAAAGCCAGGTATTTGTGCTCCGCCCCGTAATCGTCGATACAATAGCTGGAAGAAGGGGGAATCTTGATAAAATCCCAATCGTATCTCTGTTGAAAATCCAGGGCCCGTTGGGCCAGTAAGTCAGCATCCTGGTCGTCCATCGGCCAGTGTCTCCAGAGAGCTACCGGGGGCCGGTCGACCGGCTCTCCGGCCAGCGCCGCTTTAATCCGCTCGTTTTTCTTCATACTTATTGATACCGCTCTATATCAGTTCGCCGATGTCCCCGTCAATCTGCTTCAAGTATATCCCTTTGAGACCATTTCCAGCAACAAGCTTCTGAGAATCAGGCCCATTCCATCCCGGCATGGTGTATAATAGGACCTAGCAAAATAATACGAGGGTCAATTGCGGAGGGATGAAAGATGAACTGGCTTGATATATTTCTTATCGTGGCGCTGTTTATTCCGGCCTTTATCGGGTTGAAGCAAGGCATTATTAAGTCGGCGTTATCGCTGGCAGGCCTGATAGTGGGCGTAGTGCTGGCCAGCAATTTCTATACCGTGCTGGGCAGTGCCTTGAGTCTTATTCCCAATGAACAAGTGGCTGAATTTGTGGCCTTCGGTCTGATAATAGCTGTTGTGATGCTAATTACCAGCCTGGCGTCCAGGCTTCTGAAGTCCATCCTGTCGATAGTCATGCTCGGCTGGGTCGATCACCTGGGCGGGGTCGTCTTTGGCGTCCTACTGGGGTCCATTCTATGGGGGGCGACATTGGCGGTCTGGGTAGGGTTCTTCGGCACCGGACTGGTGACCGAATCATTCATCGCCGCAGTCCTGCTAGATAAATTCCCCCTGGTGCTGGCCATGCTTCCGAGTGAATTCGACATAATCCGTAATTATTTCCAGTAAATTACGATCAATTATCGGTGCAGTCTACTCCGGATTTCGCCTTAATATCAACACTTTTCCCGGGCAAGTTTACCCGGTGCCATTATTGGTTTCCCCCGCGTGGCCCTAAACCGGGAAAGGGATCACCGTTTGGTGATCCCTTTCCCGGTTTGAGGTCCTCCGTCTAGACAGAGGACCTCCACCAATTGTCACTCATACAGCTCATCTCCTTTCCGAAGACCCTCCTAGACTGTCAACTTCCCCGCCGTCTTCAGTACTTTCCATTTTACAACATCAAGCCAATACCTCTCAACCAGTGGCTGCGCTTTACCGGATGATGGGCCGAGATGTTTATCCCTGATCGAACAGCTCTCTCAGGATGTTTTTTTCATCTCTTTACTTCCTCCGTCCTCTGCCATTAGCGGAATCTAGGTCTTTTTATCAGCACCAGGGCCGCTAATGACAGGCCTGTACTGGTTAAGGCAATAATCTGGAATATGTCGATAATGCCGAAACCGTCAATGAGGTATCCGACCACCGGTTGCAGCAGGCTCTGACCTTCGATGCCCAGACCAAAGTAAATGCCAAAAACGGTGGCCCGCAAATAATGGGGAGTGTTATCCATTAGGTAGGGTTGGATCGTAGACTGCCTCATCTGTATGAAAAAACCGAACAGAGAGAAAACGACTATCAGGGACAGACTGACGGGTAATATGGTCAGCAAGAACAGAAGGGGGCCGGTAGCCACGAATGCCAGGGCGATGGCGTTTCTTCTGCCCCACTTGTCGGATAGCCAGCCTCCAAACAGACTCCCGGCTATCCCGCCAGCCCTGATCACGGCCATCAACATAGCCGCGTAGGCCGGGGCAACACTGTGCTTGTCCACCATATACAGAGAAATAAAAGCCATGGCCGAACCGGCCACCAGTTGAAGGACTATTGCCAGGACGGTGATAACGGCCACTGGACCTAGCGCCTGGGCCAGGCTCAAACGACCGCCGAGGGCGCTCCCTTCACCGTTGACCTCCGCCCCCGTTTCAACTATTTGCTCGCCTGCGCGCATACTCTCCCATTGCCTGAACTTCTTCCAGACCACCCCGATGGCAAAAAAAGCGGGGATACACAACAGAATGTAGGCGTAACGCCAGCCAAAAGCGTTAGCGATCAGACCTCCCAAAATCGGCCCCATAGCGAAGCCGATGCTCCCGCCCAACATGTGGACGGCGATAGCCTTTCCCCTTCTGGCATCTTCGAAGTGGCTGGAAATCAATGATGCCGCCGATGGGTGATAGGCACCGGAAAAAACCCCCATAATTACCAGGANAGCCAGCATGGGATAGAATGATGAGGTTAGACCGATAGCCAGAGTGGCTGAACCAACACCGAGTAGCCCCACACCGATCATCAGGTAGCGTTTGGTGCGGTCTCCCAGCCAGCCTCCCAGTAACTGGGAAGCACCGGAGGTGATTGAATAGGCAGAAAGCAGCAGTCCTGATTGCAGGTAGTTTAAGCCCAGGTTTGCCCGGATAAACGGCAACAGGGCTGTCAGCAGTCCGGCACACTGGTCATGGCTACCGTGGGTATAAGCAAACAGTGCAGCCGGAACTCCACCCCATTGATGAAATAATCCGGACTTAGGTTTGGAACCAGTTGGAGAAAGGTCTTGCATTTACCGGGTATACATCCTCGCACGCTCAGGGTTGGTGCCGTCTATTTCCGGTAACCCTGAGACAGTCGTTAACCACTTTGTCCGAATTGTAGCACAATTCCGGGACTCATTTTTTCAGGCCAATCTGAAGTGACATCTTGGTGAAAGTAAAGTNNGCCTCTGAAATCATTTATTAGCTCCTCTCCTTCAAAGTGAGCCCACCAGGATAATCCCTCCGAGAAAACACTTCTGAACGGTCCGTTCCTTTTCGGCCCTCATCAGCAACCTGCCACCTCTAACCAGCAGAACTCGGAGAACCGTAGGAATCCTTGACAAAAACAGTCCGGCTGATTAGAGTTTAGGCAACTAATCACCCCAAAACAAATATGAAAAGAAGTATCTCCAGCCATCTCCAAAGTATCGCCGTAATCGGGGCCGGGGCCGTCGGAAGNTACTACGGGGCCAGATTAGCCCAGGCCGGTCATGATNTCCGTTTCCTTTTGCGTCGCGATTATCAGGCTGTCAAGGCCAACGGCTTGAAAGTCACCAGCCCGGATGGCAACATTGCTCTGGACAACCTGAGGATAGCCCTCAACAGCCGTGAAATCGGCCCGGTGGACTGGGTATTATGCGCCCTGAAGGCAACCTCCATCGACGAAGCTCTGGAACTGGTGCGTCCCTGTGTCGCTTCCGAGACGGGTATTATTGTGCTGATGAACGGCCTGGGCCTCGAAGAACGCTTTGCCAGATGGTTCGGACCGGAGCNGATTTTCGGGGGCCTAGCCTTTACCTGCATCAACCGGGGGAAACCGGGTCATGTCGAGCACCTGGCCTACGGCTCCATTACCCTGGGGCACTATCAAAACGCACCAGCCGAACTTGAAACGGCCGCAGCCCTCTGGGCGGAATCCAAGGTCACTGTTACCACTTCGCCTTCCNTGATGCGGGCCCGCTGGGAGAAACTGTGCTGGAACATTCCTTTCAACGGACTGGCTATCGGGGCCGGGGCGATCACTACCGACCGCATTCTGGCTGATCCCGGCCTGAGAGAGNCGGCCCGGAGGCTAATGGAAGAGGTTATTGCCGTCGGAAATGCCGACCTTGCTTCCGGTTCGGAGCCGGCCCGCATTGACGGNGACGCTGTAATCAGTCGCATGTTCGAGCTAACCGCCACCATGGGAGCCTACAAGCCGAGCACCATGACGGATTTTGTGGAGGGTAAACCGATGGAGATTGAGGCGATATTCGGAGAACCTCTAAAGCGAGCCCAACTGCTAGGCGTTNATACTCCTCAGCTTGTCCTCCTGACCTCTCAGTTACGCACTCTCAATAGATGGATGAACAAATAATGTCNCATGCATGATAGAGAAGAATTCAGGAATTGGCTTATGAACAACCACAATGTCAGCAAGGGAATATGGCTGGTGTTGGGCAAGGCCGGTAAGTTGAAAACTGTTAAGGCAGATGAAGCCCTGGAAGAAGCTTTGTGTTTTGGCTGGATTGATGGGCAGCTCAGCAGTATCGATGATGCAAAATACCTGAAGAAGTTTACTCCCAGAAGAAAGGGGAGTAAATGGTCGGAGAAAAACAGGAATACCGCCGANCGGCTTATTGGAAACGGTAAAATGCCTGAATACGGGGTAATGGCTATTGACCAGGCAAGAAAGGATGGGACCTGGGATATTCCAAAACAAGAACCTATCTCGGACAGTCAGATTGAGATCTTAACTATTGCTTTACAGGGTGCCGAACTGGCGTTGTCAAACTTCGTGAAGATGCCTCTTTCGATCAGAAAAACATATACTGCTTTGTANCTGGATGCCAGGAAAGAAGAAACCAGAATAAGACGTCTTGCTNCAATCATCGGACGCCTGAATGGAAATAGAAAGCCGATGTGAGACTATTCTGGGCAAAAAAGAATAACGTACGGGACTGCGTTACCCCTGAGTTTCGTTTCGCCCGAGTTCATCCTCAAGGTTCTTCGGAAAANTATCCAGAAACGACAGTCGTNCCCTGAGAATCTGTCTGGCCGTCTGAGTATGAATTCGGTCGGGCAGTTTGTCCTTTATTCTTTCACACGCTCCGGTGATTCTATCAAAGGCTTTCTCATATGAAGGAGCATCCTCTCCGGCACAGGCCATCGCATCCCACAGAACGGTAATAGCCCCGGTCTCGTCGAGCAAGTCGGCATCGCTTACCACTTTGGCTTCCAGAGAGGCGTTGCTCTCAACGGCGTACTCATCGTGGTTTCGTATGATCTGGACAAGCTTGGCGCTTCTGTTTTGGTCATATGAAATGGATGAGANATAGTCACTACAGATCTTAGCCCCGACTTGCCCGTGACCTTCTGTTGCAAAATCCACGGACTTACCGATATCGTNGAATAGAGCACTGATTCGGATAATCTCGGGGTCGGCGCCTTCGGTANCGGCAATCCGATGTGNCCATATTGAGCATCTCAAGCAGTGATCAAAACGCCTGCGGAATGGATATCGGTAAGTTAGTTGCGTTCCCAGAGCGTCGTGCGACTCGAAGTAGTCTTTGACGAACTCCACCATTTGCTCGTAGTCCATGTTATTGACCACCCATTTCCCTCCGGATATAGAACCCGTCAGGCCGGGTATATCTTGCACATCAGCACTCGCAGGTTGGTCGCCCCCATCGTCGGGTCATAGCCGGCCGGGTCGTTATCGGTCAGGATATTGATATTGGACACGTCCCAGCCGTGCCCCGGATCTTTCATCTCGGGAAACCACCAGCCGTGCTGGGCGGCCACCACCCCCGGCTTGATTCCACTGGTNAGTTTGGCCCGCTGCTTGATCTTGCCTCGAGGAGATTCAATAAAGACCCAGTCTCCGTCTTTGATACCCTGCTCCCCGGCTATCTCTGGGTGCATCTCAACGATAGGGTCAGGNTGAATNTCACGCAGCCAGGGAATCATGCGGTACTCGGTATGGAAAAAGACGGGTATCCNNGCCCCGGTAATCAGGATATAAGGGTACTGCCCGGTCATTTCNGGCTGGCTTACCGGGCTCTCCGGTATCTCCCGGTACTGGGGCAGAGGGTCGTAATCCCATTCCTCAAAGACGGTGGAATACAGCTCCACCTTTCTGGTGGGAGTGGAAAAGCCTCTCTTTTCGTGTTTGCGGTACTCCATTTCTCCCTGCAAGAATCCCATTTTTTTGAACTGCTCCCAGCTAAGTCCTGACGGTTCCAAGATATAGTCCAGGTCGCCTTCCGGGTCGGGGCTCCAGTGCTCCTCCTGCCCCAGNCGTTTACCTAGTTCACTGAAAATTTTGTGGTCTGACCAGCACTCCCCTATCTGCACCACCTTTTCCCTGGCGGCGACGTAGCCGTGCCGGAATAGATAATCGCCGATGTCGTCAAACTCCAGCCAGGTAGCGGCCGGTAGCACGATATCGGCCAGCTCGGCTGTTGGCGTCAGGAAGAAATCAGTCACTACCAGAAAATCTACCCCGCTCAACGCCCGATGGATCTCGCTGGAATTGGCCCTGGTTATCAGGGGGTTAGTGCCGTGCAGCAGCACCGCCTTTATCGGATAAGGCTCACCCGTCAGGATAGCATCCCAGACCGCTTTGGGCGTCAATACCGCTATCCGGTCGGCCAGCTTATAGGTGTCGCCCCCCAGCCGCTTCTCCCCCTGTTCCCGGGGTAAGTCCCGGTGCCGGGCAAATTCACTGATCGTTCGTATTTTTGGGGGCACAAAAAAGGCGTTNCCCCCGGGCACATCAAGGTTACCTGTTATCGCCATCAGGTCGGTAAGAATCCGGTTATTGTCAACGCTATTGATGGTCTGCTCGATGGCAACTCCCCACTGAATGCAGGCCGGCTTGCTCTGAGCGTATAGCCGGGCGGCCTCTCTTATCTTCTCAGCCGGTACCCAACTAATCTCTTCCACCCTCTTGGGAGGGTATTCCTGCACCCGCTGGACGAACTCATCCCAGCCGTGGACATAATCCCTAACGAATTCTTTATCGTAGAGTTGTTCATTAATTATGACGTTGGCCATCCCCAGGGCCAGGGCCGTGTCCGTTCCCGGCCTAAGCTGTAGCCAGACGTCCGCNCGGCCGGCCAGGTAGGTCAACCTGGGGTCGATCACAATCAACTTGGCCCCATTGGCCAACACCCGGTTTAGGTTCGGCCCTATCCGTTCATCACCATTGGTCCAGACCAGATTGTTGCCCCATACCATGACACAGGCCGGATTGTTGGCGTAGTCGCTCACCGGCAGCTTGCCGCAGGTGATGGCCGTGGCCGCAATCCTGGAACCGTAGCACATATGCCCGGCCGTGAGCACGTTGGGTGTCCCCAGCAGATTGGCAAAGCGGTAGAGAAANCCTTCATAATTACGGCCCGTCCCGTAGCCCAGGACAATAGACTCGGCCCCGTGTTCCCCTTTTATTTGTTTCAGCTTCGCGGCNATGGTATCCAGGGCCTTGTCCCAGGAAATAGGTTGCCATTTGCCCTCGCCTTTATTTCCGGCCCGTTTCAGAGGCTGCCTAACCCGGTCCGGATGATAGACCAGTTGCTTGGNCGCTAATCCCTTGCTGCACATGGTGCCCCGGTTGGTAGGGAATTCGGGGTCGCCCTCAATATTGGTGATTCGCCCTTCGCTGACGTGCACCAGCACCCCGCAACCACCATGACAGTTACGACAGTAGCTTTTGATTATTTTTTCTTCGNAGGAGTTGGTCATTCGGCCGCTTCCTTTCCGGCATACTTATCCTTTAATTTCTGTTTTTCTATCTTACCGGTGGGGTTTCTGGGTATCTTGTCAAATATTATCCGCCTCGGTCTTTTGTACCGGGCTAGCTTCTGCTCACAGAATTCGTTGATCTCTTCGGCCGTCAGAGTCAAATCAGGTCTGGGGTCTATTACCGNCGCCACTATCTCACCCAGCCTGCCATCCGGAATCCCGATCACAGCCACATCACGAATCTTGGCGTGATTCCGTAGCACATTCTCGACTTCCACCGGATAGATATTTTCTCCCCCGCTGATGACTACGTCCTTCTTGCGGTCGATGATATAGATAAAACTGTCTTCGTCCATTCTGGCCACGTCTCCGGTGTAGAGCCACCCGTCCTTGAGGGTCTCGGCCGTTTTTTCCGGGTTGCCGTAGTATTCTTTCATCACCCCGCTGCCTTTGAGTATTATCTCCCCGACCTCCCCCCTGGCCACGTCCTGACCGTTGTCATCGACTATCCGGGCATCCCAGTCAAGACCCGGTCTTCCCACCGAGTCGGTCCTGCTCTCGTTTTCTATCCCCAGCCGGATACATGGCCCGGTAGTTTCGCTCAGTCCGTAGGTGGTNTTATATTGCATATCNGGGAAGTATTCCTTCCACCTCTTNACCAGGTTGGTCGGTATCGGCCCGGCCCCCATATGCATCAGCCGCCAGGAACTGAGGTCATAGTCGGCTTTCTTTAGCTCNCCCCGGTCCATGGCGGCCAGGATGTCGTAAGTCCAGGCAGTGGGAATCCAGACTATGCTGCCTCTTTCTTGCTGGACGGTCTCAAATAAACGCTCGGGGCTGAATTCGGATAGCAGCGTCGCTCTGCCCCCGGTCATCAGGCTGCCAAACCAGTGCATCTTGACTCCGGTATGATACAGGGGAGGAATGATAATAAAGTTATCCTCGGGCCGCTGGTAGTGAAANAGCACCTCGCTTACGGCCGCGGATTCCATGTTCCGGTGGGTAATCAGTATTGGCTTGGGCCTTCCGGTGGTGCCCGAGGTAAAGTAGAGCGCAGCGCAGTCTTCAAGGGCTAACTCTACCCCGCTGGGCTGGGCCGGCGACTTATCGATCATATCTTGGAAGCTTTCCATTCCCCCTGATGGGTTTTGACCCGCCAGAATGTAGTCTTTTATCAGGGGCATCCGGGTCCGGGCTGCTTCCACTCTCTCGATGAATTCTTCACCCAGCACCATTACCCCGGCTTCGGCTATTTCGGCGCAGTATTCTGCATCTTGGCTTCTGAACCTGAAGTTGAGGGGTACCGCCCAGGCTCCCGTCCTGATGATGCCAAAGTAGGCTATCAGCCAATCGGTAGAATTCATCATCCAGTGAATAACCTTGTCGCCTTTGCTCACTCCCCTGTCCCTGAGGGCGTTGGCAAATCTATTGGCCTTTTCATCGAATTCTCGCCAGTTTATCGCCGTTCTGCTATTTATACCGGACTTCGGTTCGATGAGGGCAATATCTTCAGAGAAGACCCGTCCGTTCCTGGTTAGCATATCTGAAATATTCAATTCTGGTTTACCTCCCCTATGCGCTGGCCCCCAGCTTTGACCTGAAGTACCGTCTTCCTGTCATTCTGAGCCTGCGAAGNATCTCTATTATCCTCCTCAGAGTGACATTTGAGGCAAAGCCGCTGAACCCCCCTGCAACAAGATAAATCAAGGGTGGATAGCCCTCATTTCTTTTCTGCCCTGGTCGAAGGCGACCAGGTTAATCTTCCGGTTGGCCGGCGCCAGGTGCTTGGNAATACTGTCTTTCCAGATCTGGACTTTGAAAGGAAGCAGCAGGGAAAGGCAACCCAGCAGAAAGGTATTTGAAGCCCTGACGTTACCCAGCTCTTCGGCCCGGCGGGTGCCGTCTATGTAATAGATACTCTCCGTCCGCTGCTCTAGAATTCCGGTTATTTTCTCATCGGCGGGGTATTGCTCGGTACCGATACTNACCGATGGGGGTGGCTGTGCCTGGTTGTTNAGGATGGCCGTTCCTCCCGGACGCAGNAAGTAAGCCAATCGAGCCCCCTCCAGCTTTTCAAATGCCAACATTATGTCAGCTTTACCTTCTCTGATTAAGGGAGACCGNACTTGAGAGGCCATCCTGATATGACTGATGACGCTTCCCCCCCGCTGGGCCATGCCCAAGGTGTCCGTCTTCTTGAGGTCGTAGCCTGCGGCGATGGCCGTTTCACTGATTATGTCGCTGGCCAGGATAACCCCCTGGCCGCCCACCCCGGCGATAACCAGGTCCAGCTTCTTCATCGCGCTTATCTTACTTCCTCGGTTATCATCTCAGACTGGGAAACTATCGCCCGTTGAGGGCAAAGCTGCTGGCAAACATTGCAGGCTTCCCCCAGACACAGAGCGCTATCGATGAAGATGCGCTCATTATCCTGCTGGATAGCCGAGCATCCGGTCAGAAAACAGACGCCGCACCGGTCGCACTTCAGGCTGTCGATGACCCTGGGCTCATCCCGCGTCCTTACCAGCATGGCGCAGGAGCCCCGGGCTATAATAACCGAAAGCTCGGGATTATCCAGTGAACTCCTCACTTGCTGGCGTACCGCTCTCACATCGAAGGCATCGACTACCTTGACATCGGTGACCCCGATACCCGAAATCAGGTTTTCCAGTTCCACCTTCTTNGTTTCTTGTCCCCGGGCTGAAATACCNGTGCCAGGGTGTCCCTGGTGGCCCGTCATGGCCGTCGTCTCGTTATCCAGAATAATAATTGTTATTTTGCTTTGATTGTAAACCGCGTTGACCAGACTGGTGATGCCGGAATGCATGAAGGTGGAATCACCGATAACGGCCACCACTTTCTGGTCGACCCCTGCCTTCTCCATACCCATAGCCTGCCCGATACTCGCCCCCATGCAGGCCGTAGTGTCCACAGCCAGGAAGGGAGAATTGGCCCCCAGAGAATAACAGCCGATATCCCCGGTAATANTCATCTTGGATACCTGCTCCGGCGCGCCGTTCGATTTCGATAATGTAGAACGCCTGTCAAGACTGCTCAGCACAAAGAAAGTGGCCGTATGGGGACAGCCCGGACANAGCAGGGGAGGACGGCCCGGCAGGCNAGCAGCCGTTTCTGTTTTCGCTTGCTCGGTCTTGGCTATTAACCCGGCCTCACGGCCGGCGTCTTCAACAATCTTCGAATTCAACTCGCCCACCCTGGGGATGAATTCCTTGCCGCTGACCTTNATCCCCATAGCCTGGATACTTTCCTGAAGAAACGGCTCCAGTTCCTCAATAACTATCAGCCTGTCCACCTCGGAGGCAAATTGGCCAATCAGGTTTTGGGGTAGAGGATGAGTCATGCCCAACTTAAGAAAAAAAGCCTCGGGGAAGACCTCCCTGGCATACTGGTAGGCCACTCCGCTGGTCACTATGCCCAGATCGCGTTTGCCCCGGACCAACTGGTTGAGAGGGAATTCCTCCGTATACTCCTTCAGTCTGGCCCGGCGTTCTTCAACCAGCTTGTGTCTGGCCCGGGCATGGACCGGCAACATGACATATTTCGGCACATCATACTGGAAACCCTGCCGGTCGGCTGGCACCATCCGCTCCTGATTCACTTTTACCATCGACTTGGAGTGGGAAATACGGGTAGTCAGACGCACCATCACCGGAGTATCGAACTTTTCACTNATCTCAAAGGCATAACTCATCAGGTCGAAGGCTTCCTGGCTGTCGCTCGGTTCCAGCATCGGCACTTTGGCCAGCTTGGCCAGGTAACGGTTGTCCTGCTCGTTCTGAGAGCTGTGCATTCCCGGATCATCGGCGCAGACCACCACCATACCGGCCCTGATTCCGGTCATTGAAGCGGCCATGAAAGGGTCCATCGCCACATTCAGCCCAACGTGTTTCATCGCTACCAATGAACGGGCCCCCGCATAGGCTGTCCCCAGGGCCATTTCCATCGCCACCTTCTCATTGGTCGACCATTCCGCGTAGATGTCGTCGAAGTGGGCCAAAGACTCCAGTATTTCGCTGCTGGGAGTTCCCGGATAGGCGGTGGCTACTTTCACTCCGGCCTGGTATGCTCCCAGGGCCAGGGCCTCATTTCCGGATAGTAATCTCGTCGTTTTTTCCATACTGAATATTCCGTATCCTGCCCGTCACAGCAAACGTTCACCGATTAAAGAAGACGGGCTGGCTTCGAATGCTGGCGGGTTATCCGATTTTCTGTAGTCTCTCGGCCCCCGCCTCTAATGTTTCAAGGCTTCGGCAGAAGGCAAATCTGAGGTATCTGTCCCCGAAGTCACCAACGGCGTAGAAATTATCCCCCGGCACCGAGGCCACCCCCATTTTCTCAATCAGGTACATGGCCGCCTCCATTGGAGGCAGACTACTGATAACCGGCACGTTGCTGTAGTCGGCAAAAAGATAGTAGGTCGCCTCGGGAGAGGTAACGATAAAACCGGCCTTTCGCAGAGCCTCGGTCAACAACCTGAGCTTCTCGATATAGCCCTTACGAATATCCGCGTAGAAGCCATCGTCGAGCCTGAGCAGTCGTTCCGCCCCCTTCTGCAAGGGGGTAGCAGCTTGCAGGACGATTGTGTCGTGGATGCCTCTGATGGTCGGCGTGTATTCCGGAGGTGAAAGCACCCAACCGACTCTCCAACCAGTAGCGTTGCCCATCTTGGAAATAGAATTTACGACAATGGTGTGTTCCCTCATGCCATCGATAGTCGCCATACTACAGTGTCTCTTGTCTGTAAGGAGAATATGCTCGTATATCTCGTCGGTGATGACCAGAACACCGTGTTTTTTGCAGAGTCCGGCAATGAATTCCATCTCGTCTCTGGTAAACACCTTGCCCGTCGGGTTGTGAGGTGTATTAAGAACAAATGCCTTGGTATTCCCGTTTATGGCTTTCTCAAGCTCATCTCTGTCCAGGTTCCAGGTTCCGGCTTCGGGGTTCTCTTTCAGGGTGATATATACCGGCTTCAGATCCAGTGTTACCGACTGTAGTAGGTACATCTCGTGGAAAGGTTGTATGACTATGATCTCATCGCCCGGATCACAGATAGTCTTGAGGGCGGTGAACAGCCCTTCGGTAGCCCCGACCACCACCGTAATCTCGGTTTCTGGGTCCGGCCTGAAACCGGCGAATCTTTCTGTGTAATCGGCGATTGCCCCTCTCAACTCAGGCAGTCCGAAGGGGTAGGAATATTGATTGAAAACATCTTTTGGATTCTGGAGCGTTTTGAGGACGTCTTTCAGGCTCATTTTCAGGAAATCGGCCGTGCCACCAGCCATGCTCTGACTTATGTCCTCCAATGTGATCTCTTCCAGCCGGCTTATACCTTCTTCGGTCCCGCCCAGTGACGCGGTCACCGCCCCCCACACCATTTCAAAATTTGCCGTTTCGTCGGTGAATCCCTGGGCCAGATTAATGGCCTGGTACTGGTCGGCCAGTCGGGTTATCAATCGGATAGTTGACTGTTTTGCCATAAGAATCTCCGGGGAAATCTCAATGCTGTGCCCCGTTTATCTTACATGTATCTACTCGCTGTTTTCAAGTTTTGGCCGCTCTGTCTGCTGAGAGGCCTTTCAATCGTGAAAGGAGCCCCTTTTTATCAGTGCTCCTCTCTTATTCCGCGCTCATTTTCCAGCCCGGCCGGCCACTAATTCAGACCTTGCAACTCACGATTCGATCTCAACGCCAGGCGTCGATGCTGTAGACGGAGCTGGGGCCCACCCCCCGCCCCCCCATTTGCTGGCTGACTTCTTCTTCCCCTCCTGCCACAATTATGCAGTTGTCAAAAGGGCCGTCCATCAGGGGCACCATATAATCGTCGTCCAGCTCTTTCCAGTGCTTGCCTGATATCTTTTCTATCCCCAACCAGCCGTTTGTCTCAACATCGGGTCCCGAGCGCAGCTTGAATTGTTTCAGTGGCTCAAAGCTCTGCTCGTAGAGCCATTCATAGACCTCGTACTTGGTCTTAAAACCGTATTCATAGAGATGTTGGGCCATCTCGGGAATCATGACAAACGTCCAACCGTGTTCCCTCTGTGACCAGAGGCCGGGCAGGATATATTCCAGCCAGTTGTGGGGGCCAGGGATACCCTTGACACCCAGGCGCCTGGCCATGCCTCCGTGACCGCTCTTCTGCAAGGCCCGGTATCCTCCGGGGCGAAACCCCTGGTGCTGCATTCCGCCCGCGTTCATCACTAGGACAACGCTCTCGTCTTTCTTGAAACCATACTCCTCGTTCAGGCCTTCCCAGCCCGGGGGCAATCCGTCCGCGTTCTCGGCAAAGCAGGTCCCGCCGTTGGCAAAGGGGCTGTTGAGGCTGGCCATCCGGTTCACCCCCGGAATGGCCCCCCCCAGGTTACGGGCAATCAGTTGGTAGGTACGGCCGATGGTCGAGTTAGCCGGGTTGCCGGGGCCCATCATACCGCAGCCGACGTTCATACCTATCTCTTTCACCATTGGGCCGCTGACACAGACCGCCTGCCCCAGNTTGTGAGTGGTACTGATGGTACAGGCTGATTCGGCGATAGCCANCACTACCGGCAGGTGCTCCGGNTTGCAACCGGCCATCACGGCGATAGTGGCTACTTTTTCCACCGTACCCGGCCAGTTCATCGGATGAAATGCCACCANCTCACCCTTTTTTCTTACTACCGTCTTCCGGCTGCTCCTCCCCAGCGTATCGGCCTCATTACTCCGGGCTGTCCTGTCGGACTGGAGAGTTATCAGTTCGTCGGGGTGGTGGCTGGTGCCGGTCAGCATCTCCATCACCCGTTCCTCGGTCGGCGTAATTACCGGAAAGCCGTCCGTATAGACGGAAATAGGAGCATTCACCGGCGAAGGAATGTACTCCGTCTGCTGGTAGAATGTCTGGGCTTCATCCAGAGTACCCTCAAACAGTATCCTCTGCTGATTAGGCGGCTCCCATTTGCTACTTTCCTTTTCTTCTTCTGTCAGGGGTTTGGTCAGGGCTTCCAGCATCGGCTCAAAGAAGACATCGACGTCTTCTGGTCCGGCCAGCACACGTGAAGCATGGATATATCTGATATTAGGCACACCCTTTTGCAACGCCTCCTGTTTGACCATATTGTCCTGGTCTTCCAGATCAATCAGCACCGTGGGAATGCTGGCTTTCTCAAGTTTGGCTAAGTAAGGCAACTGCCTCCACACAGCCCCGCTTCACCAGGCCACCCCCAGTACCACCGCGTCACACGTCTTCATCTCCTCTTCGGATAATGGAATTGGCGTGGTGTCATAGGTCTTTTTCACCGTCCAGTTTACGTTAGGATGTTCGATCTTCATCCGTTTCTCCAACGGTATCGTGATATCCGGCTCACCGCAGATACTGAAATGAATGGTTTTTCCATCGAGCGAGTCCAGACGAGGGGCCAAGGGAAACGTGCTCACCGGCACCTGGATACCCACCGGGTTGAGAAACTTGTATACCTTGTCTTTTTCTGCCACCTGAGTCCTCCTTAAGTTACTTCAATCGACTCGGACTTGCCGGCTCCGCTTCAACACTTCCTTGCAAGTCACAGTTGTCCTTTTTCAGTTAGCTGAAAAAGGGCACCGCCACCGCCTTGAAATTTGGCAGTTCGTGTACCCTTCCCTTGTTCCATTCACATCTATTAACCTGACATCCGGCACTCGGTTAAGCTATCTGTAGTGGAGACGAGTATACATCCTCCCTTTTATTTTGTCAATTACTAGCCCATCTCCCTCAGCTTATCTGCGTTTATCACCACAATACGCTGGCCTTCAGTCTTGATCGCTCCTGCTCTCTCCAGGGCCCTTAGGGCTCTGCCCACCACGTCTCGGACTGAACCAACCATGGTCGCCATTTCCTCTTGAGTCAGGTGCAGTTCCGATGACGCTCCCTCTTCGACTGTTGCCGTGTCCAGCAGCATCTTGGCCAGCCGGCTAACTACGCTCCGAAAGGACAGGTCCTCCACTATCGTGCTCAGATGGCGCAGGCGCCTGGCAAACAGCTCGATAATTGCCTGGGCTGACGGGGAGTCGGCTAGCAAGGAAAGCATCGTCTCCTTGGGTACGATATAGACGCTGCAAGTCTCCATGGCCGAAGCGCTGGCCGGATTAGGTCCCCCGTCAAAGACAGGAACATCATTGAAACTCTCGCCCTGCCTGGCAACCAGCAATACCTGCTCCCTGCCTTCCGGGGAACTCTTGAAGATTCGTACGCTACCCGACTTGACGACATACAGGCCCAGGCAGGTTTCGCCCTCAAAAAACAACACCTCGCCCCTGGAAAAAGAGTGCTCCAGCGTTTCGACGGCTATCTTCTCTATCTCATCGGGGCTCTCTTCCTTAAAATAAGGAAGAGAGCCCAGGAACCCGGCTAACGAGGGCATAAATAATACCTGCTTTGGTGCATTCTCACCCTTAGATATTACCACAGTTGGCAGTCTGATAACCATAGGCAGAAAAAATCTCTATTTACGACAAAAGTCGTATTCTCCCCGGCAGGGGAATGGTATATTGACGGTGGCTGCTAAAACTGGAGCCGTGGAAGGGAGACAAATATGACTTTTGATAAATCATGTCCCGGGGCGCGCACCATCCGTGAACCTGTTCCCGAGGACGTCGCTTGCCCCAACTGCGGTAAAGATGTGGAGATCTGGACCGATGAACTGAAGGCGACCTGCCGTAACTGCGGTCACATCGTGCTTCGGGCTCAACAGGCTTCCTGCATTGACTGGTGTCCCCATGCCAAAGACTGCGTTGGTCCCGAGGCTTACGAGAGGCTGAAATCGGGGACGGAAGAAGACCTGTTCGAGACGGGTACCCCACTGGAAAGTATCCGCCGCGAACACGAGCGGGTTCTGGACAATATCGGCCTGCTGAAAGCCGCCGGCCTTTGTCTTAAGTTAGGAACTCTCACGGCTGACTCGCCGGTCTGGGGTAAGGGTATCGACCATTTGGCCAAGGTGCTCGANTTCTTCGACAAAGATGTCGGCCTGCATTTCCGGCGTGAGGAAGAACTCCTCTTCCCCGCCTTGGAGAAGCATCTCGGAGTGGAGAAAAGCCCGACCCGATTACTGATGGCCGAACACGCCGAGATGTGGCAGGACCACCTCCTCCTAAAGGAGAAACTGGCGGAACTCCAGGCGGAAGACGCAAAACCTTCTGAGGCCCTTCCGGCCCAGGTTCAGCAGATTAGCGGTCGTATTGAGCAACTCCTGAGGGAGCACATCAGGAAAGAGGACGAGTCTCTTCTGACCCTGGCCAAGGGCCTGCTTAGTCAGGAGGAGCTTGACGAAATCTCCGCCCGGTGGAAAACAATTACCGTTCCGGTAGCCGGCCCGGTCAAGNCCTAATAAATTCCCACCAACATAAATCAGGAGGCAGAACGCTTCTGCTGGTATCGCACGGTTATTCCGACTGGAAAGCAGGGGTAGTGAGTTAAGAATATGAGCAATGTTTTTCGTGATTTCATCAGTGAAGTCAGGCCAATCAGATTTAGAGAGCCTTTGGCTGAGACGCTGGGGGCCTTCAAGGACGAAGAGGCCGTTCTGGAATACACCTTCGCCGATGCCGTGAAGATGGCGGGGCACGCCTGCCCCACGGTGGCCGGGGCCTATCTCTCCTGCCGGAAAGCTATAGACGAGCTTTATGGTGACGAGATTCCGGTTCGAGGAGAAATTTCCGTCACCGTTTACGGAGAACCGGATGAAGGTACTTACGGGGTCATGGGCCAGGTATTCTCTCTCCTCACCGGGGCCGCTCCGATCAGCGGTTTCGGAGGGTTAGGGCATAAATTCAGGCGCAAGAACTTACTCACCTTCAGCCCCGAAAAAATTGACCCCCAGGCGATGTCTTTTGAATTCAAGAGGCTGGATAACGGCAAGGCGGTACTGGTCAAATTCTATCCGGGGCAGATTCCCTTCCCGGCAGACAAGGGCCAACGCATGTCACATCTTATGGAGAAGGTCCTCTGGGAAGCAGCTAAAGACGATGAGAAGAGAGAGTTTCAGGATCTCTGGATAGGCCGGGTGGAGGACATGCTGTTGGGCCAAAAAGATATGGATAACTGGCTGGTAGCGGAAGAAAGGAGCTCTCGTGTGTGAACTCTGCGGATGCACTGAATACACACCGCCGATAGTAGTCAAGAACAGGAGTGAAGAAGAAGAAGGAGGAAGAGAAATGAACGCGGTAAAGACGATCGATGTCAAAGGACTGGAACACGCCGAGAGGGAGGGTTTGATTCTCCCTGGAGTTCAGGAGCTCGAAACCAATGAGACGGCCCGGATTGTAGTGGAGTTTAATCCTGTCCCCCTCGTCTACATGCTGAAAGCCCAGGGTGATTTTGAGATCAGCTATGAAAAAGAAGGGCCGGACGAGTGGATTTTGCAGGTAACCAGGACCTCAGCGGGTGAAGAAAAGAAAGCCCAATTCAGGGAACTGCTAGCCAAACTGAAAGACAACCGGCTTACTAAAGAAACTACCGAAAAAGCCAGAAAGCTTCTGGAGACGGTCGACGCCACCACCTTGGGGCTGATGGAGCAGGAATTAATCAGAGAAGGCGTTTCTCACGAAGAAATCAGAAAGAGTTTATGTGATATCCACCTTGAGGTCTTGAGAGACAGCCTGGTATCCAAGAGACAGGAGGTCTCGGCCCCCCACCCCGTACACACCTTCATGGAAGAACACGTGATAATTATTGATACGCTGAACGACCTCGGCGCTCTGATAGGGAGGTTGAAGGGCGTGGACAGCTTCAAGACTATGGCAGAAGACCGGGAAAAGCTGAAAGACATTGCCCACCATCTGGTGGAAGCCGAAAGTCATCACCAGAGAGAAGAAGATGTTCTCTTCCCCGAACTGGAAAAGCAGGACATAGTCGAGCCGCCCCAGATTATGAAGCTGGACCATGTGGAATTCAGGAAAAGAAAACAGGAATTGTACCAGCTGGCTCATAACTCTCAGGACCATGACTTCGCCGCCTTCAAGGCCAGGGTCATTGAAATAGGTGAATACCTGACCAAAGAACTGGAAAGCCATATTTTCAAGGAGAATAACATCCTCTATCAGATCGCTCTCCAGGTGTTCACTGCAGAGCAGTGGCAGACAATCAAGAAGGAATGTGACAAGCTCGGGTACTGCTGCTTTACCCCGGAAGACCAAAGCCAGGAGGAGATTATGGATTTAGACCTGAGACCAATGCCCCCCTTTGAGAGGCACGAGAAAATATTCCGGATGTGGGATGATCTGAAATCGGGTGAGACATTGAGAATCACCAACGATCATGACCCCAAGCCCTTGCGCTATCAGTTTGAGGCGGAGTATACCAATCTGTATCAGTGGGAATATGAGCAAGAGGGACCCAAAGACTGGGTTGTAAAGATAAAGAAGATTTAGGCAAGGAGGCATCATGGCGGACGATAAGAAGCCAACGGAACTCTTGAAAGATGAGCACCAGGGCGTGCTACAGAAACTGGCTGCCCTGCAAAGAGTAATCGGCCAACTCGATAATAAGGACGAAATCTCGGCCGAACTGAAAGAACTGGCTGAGTTTTTCAAGACCGAGTTCTGGATTCACTTCACCAAAGAGGAAGAAGCGCTCTTCCCCGAAATCGGGACCTTCATACCCCGGGAGAGCGGTCCCACCGGCATGATGTTGGTCGAACACGAGGAACTGCGTAGCACCAATACCGTGATACAGCAGGCCGTTGATGCCTATCTCCGCAATTCCGGCGGATCGGATGTAAAAGGGACCATTCAGGAGAATGGCAATCGTTTTATCGAAGTATTGAGGCAGCACATTGACAAGGAAGATAATATTCTGTTTATGATGGCTGACATGCATTTTGACCAGGCCCAGATAGATAAAGTGGCCCGGCTTTTCCACGAAATAGAAACCAGATAGACAGACCCGAAAAACAGGATGGGGCTGGAAGGAGCCTAAGGAGTATAATGACAGAGACAGCACAACCGGAAAATGAGGAAAAGGCCTGCACCGTTTGCAGCATCAAAAGTGACGAGAGAATCCTCCTCAGTGGTGAAGACAAGGGTAAGCAGGTGTGGGTCTGCGTTCGCTGCCTGCCCATCTTGATACACGGGGGACATTAACCAGCCGGAGGAGATGATAAATTGAGCAAAACCACCCTGGGTTTCCTTTTCTCCGGCATGGTCTACCTCACCATCGGCGTTACCTTGGGAGTTCTTTTCTTCATCTTTCCTGAGTTGAGGACGTTGCGGCTGGTGCATACTCACCTTAACCTGGTGGGCTTCGTAATCTTCGCCATTTTCGGCATTGGCTATCATATCCTGCCCCGCTTTCGGGGTAACCCCCTCTACAGTGAGAGGCTGGCCTGGTGGCAGCTCTGGATAGCCAACGTAGGGCTGGCTGGGATGCTTGTCACATTGTCCTTGGGGGCTTACACCTCATTCGACCTCCTAACAGTTTGCCAGGCGCTGTTCGGAGCTATTCTGGCCCTCTCCTTCTATCTGTTCATATATAACATGATGAGAACACTAATAATTAAAAAACAGAGGTGAGCAAAATGAGTACCGAAATTGAAAAGAAGATAACATCCTCCCTGGTGGAAGGCCATCTGCAATGTGCCGTCGCCTTCGATATTGCCCGGGAAGCAAAGGTGAACCGTAAGGATGTTGGCGAGGCGGCTGACCGGATGAAGATAAGGGTAGCGGACTGCCAACTGGGTTTTTTCAGCAAGCAAAAAGCCACTCACGCCGGGCTGGCCGATAAAGAAATGGACCAGTCGCTGCTGGATGAAATAGAAGCATCCCTGGTGGATGGCCATCTTACCTGCCCCTTGACCTTCAATATAGCCGCGAAACTCCGGGTTACTCCCAGAGAGGTCGGGGATGGGGCCAGCAAACAGGGNATCATGATCAAAAGTTGCCAGTTGGGGTTCTTCCCCTAAATTCGTAAGATTCGCACACTACACTAAGGAAAGGAGATTGAAGCAATGGAAGAGACAACGGTCAGGTTTAATCAGGAAATGAGNATCGGGGAGGTGATCAAGACCCACCCCGAAGCTGAGAAAGTGGTCGAGAAATACTTCGGCAACGGCTGCTTCACCTGCCCCGGCATCAACATGGAGTCCATCAGCTTTGGAGCCACCATGCACGGTGTAGACGCCGAGACGATGGTCAAAGAGCTTAACGACTTGGCATAAATGGCTCAAAAACTTCTGCGAAAAGAGGAGTAGATGCCGGAACTGTTTGACAAGCTGGACAGCAAGAAAAGTAAGGACATAAAGGTACTGGGTAATTTTATCTCTATCTTCTGCCGGGAGAATCACGGCACGGGGGAAAGGGCTGAATTACTTATCAAAGATGCCCGCGTGCGGAGCATTCTTGACGATGAAGACCTGGTATTGTGCTCTGATTGTCAGAAGCTGCTGACTCACGGCATAGCCAAGCTGCTTCAATGTCCCTATAACCCCAAGCCGATGTGCAAAAAATGCACCCCCCACTGTTACGCTCCGAGCTATCGGAAGAAAATCCGGGAAGTCATGAAATTCTCCGGTTTGTACCTGGTGAAACATGGCCGGGTTGATCTGATGGTTCATTACTTCCTTTAAGGTCAGGTGAGAGAATGGACGTTACCAAAGAAGCACTGGTCAGGGAGATGGAAAGCTACTTTGATGGAGATACCCGGAGAATAGACCATGCCCACCGGGTAACGGCCTACGCCGAGCAACTCCTGGGACCGGAGGGAGGCGACTATCAGATTGTGATCGGAGCCGGTGTCCTTCATGATATAGGTATACCTGAGGCGGTAAAGAAATACGGCAGCCCCAGCGGCAAATATCAGGAAAAGGAGGGGCCCCCAATCGCCCGCCGCATCCTGACCGGATTGGGATTGGAACCGGGGCAGATTGATGAGATTTGCGAGATTATCGCTCACCATCACAGCCCGGGCAAAGTTGATACCCGAAACTTCAAGATACTCTATGACGCTGACTGGCTGGTCAACTTGAAATCCGAGCACGATATTTCCGATAAAGCTAAACTGGCCGGCATTATCGATAGAGTATTTCTCACTGACAGTGGCCGCTCCCTGGCCAGAGAAACCTATCTCTCAGAACCCGGCAGCTAATCGGGTGAATGAATTACTGGATCACCACCAGTGTGATTTCAAAGACAAGGTCTTTCCCTGCCAAAGGGTGGTTGGCGTCCAACGTCACCATCGTCTCCGAGACCTCAGTCACCGTAACCACGGCGGCGCTGCCATCGTCCTGGGCCATCTGTAGCTGTTGCCCGACAGTCGGGTTTAATCCCTCGGGCATTTCTTCGCGGGGCACCGCCAGCACCAGATTATCGATGCGCGAGCCGTAGGCCTCACCGGTCGGGATAGTAACCGTCTTCTCTTCGCCCACTGTCATCCCCAGGACAGCCCGGTCAAAGCCGGGGATCATCTGTCCCCCCCCAGTGTAAACTGGAGAGGTTCACGCCCGATTGATGAATCGAAGGTCGTGCCGTCTTCTAAGGTTCCCGTATAATGTACCTGAACAATGTTACCGTTCTCCGCCTCTGGGATGTCACTCCCTCCATTACACCCTGAAATCAGGATTGTTCCCAACAGTAGTAGTCCCAGCCGAACAAGATGGCTCTTTTTCACTCCGCCTACCCCCGGGTCTTAATATCACGCTTCGGGCCGCNCGGCCGATGAACCTCCNGGTGCCATTCTGTATTTCCGGGCGACGNGCCGCTGTCATTGTATACTCCCCGGTCATCGGCTGGCAATACGGCCCCGGACTATTGTTGATTTCAGGTATCACACTTATGTCTGGCCGGACCACCCGGGCGCTGTCCGGTCACACTCAAACTATTGCCAATGATTNTCCACTNTGTAATACTTAACNAGACATTCGCCTTTTGTGTTTCTGACACTGTCGCCAAACGAGCGGGCGATGAATGCATGAGTTCCGCCCGGTCTATTTTGGTTGTTCCCGGCGGGGTNAGGTACGGTGCTTCTGCCGGTCTTGTTGTAATTTGATTCAGGAGTTAATAGTGGGTGTAAGAAAACTAATTCCCCGGCTCAGCCTGATCTTGCTACTGGGTTTGTCCGCTNCCATTTCCCTGTTTCTTCGGGTCAGNCTGCCCTATGACANGGTCTTCAGCTCCGAGGGGATAAAATTTACCAGTGCTGACGCCTATTTTCATATGCGTCAGGTCGATAGTCTGGCCCGTAATTTTCCANATTTCACGGCTGTGGACCCTTTCCTCATGTACCCCGGAGCTGCCAACGAAGTGAGTATCGGCTTTTTTGGCTGGCTCCTGGCGATCCCCGCCTNGATTATCGGATCCGGGTCGCCCTCCCAGCAGATTGTTGATACGGTTGGTGTCTACATGCCGGCCGTACTCGGTACCCTGACCATTATCCCCGTTTATGTCATCGGTAAGGAGCTTTTTGGCCGTTGGGCCGGTGTCCTCTCGGCCGGTTTGGTCTCAATATTACCCGGCGAATTCTTGGGACGATCAATACTGGGCTTTGCGGACTACCATGTCGCCGAGACTTTGTTTACGGCCCTGACCATGATGTTCCTGATTCTGGCCNTCAAGACCGGAAACATGCGCCAGCTAACCTTTGGCCATCTTAAAACACGTGATTGGGCAACAATCAGAAAACCTCTCATCTACAGCCTGCTGGCGGCCGTTTTCATGGGAATCTACATCTTCACCTGGCTGGGAGGGCTTCTTTTTGCTTTCATCGTCGCCGTCTTTTTTGTGNTCCAGTTCATCGTGGACCACCTGAAGGGAAAATCTACCGCTTATCTCACCATCACCAGTACTGTCTTTTTCTCCGTCACCCTGGTTATTTCCCTGCTAATATCCTCNAGTTCGATTTATACCGCTTCACTGGCCATCGCCCTACTTATCCCGCCGGTAATGCTTGGTCTCNGTAGACTGATACTCCACAATGAGGCCAGATCGGACGAAGCCGCGGCCAGTAGAGGGGCTGAATTGGCAGCTCTCGGGGGCGTTGTCCTGTTTTTTGTCGCCCTCTCCATATTAGCGATAAATGGGAGTTTCGTGGCTCTCTTGGCCACCGCCCTGTTGATGATACCCGTACTGAGCGTTGTTTACGAGTTGGTAGCCAACAAAGAGATAAAACCCCTCTACTATATTGTGGCTCTGCTCGGGCTGGGGGGGGGCGCGGGGGGGCTTTTTTACCTGGTCAACCCCCCTCTCCTCGGTGCCATGGCGGGGGCATTTCGCATCTTCGCCCCGGAAGGCGCCCAGCTTACTACTATTGAGATGCAACCCCTCATCAGACAATTTATCGGCAGTAATTTCCAGGAATCACTAGGTAGTGCCTTCGCACTGGTCTGGGGCAACTTCAATATCAGCTTCTTCCTCAGTTTTATCTCACTGGGTATCCTGATCTACTTTGCGGTAAAGCGGAGCAGTCCCGAGAAGAGCCTGCTGGTGGTCTGGAGCCTGGTGATATTGGCGGCTACTCTGGGGCAACGCCGCTTCGGCTACTATTTTTCCATCAATGTGGCTTTGCTCTCCGGATACGTCATGTGGCTGATTATCGAGCAGGTCAGTTTAAGATACCTGGCCGCCCTGGCTGACGAACCGGCCCGCAGTCCCGGAAGCAGAAGGACCCAACCTAAGAAAAGACGCTTCCCCGTCACTGTAGATCATTTTATCACCGGGGTGGTGTCCATAATTATCGGGTTGATCGTATTTGTTGTCTTCGCTCCCAACGTTTTGTTCCCATCCAGCGGGGCCGATGAGGCTCCGGCCATTGGCGTGGCTAAAGGGGCGTCCTATGCCCCCAGTGATGCCTGGGTCAGTTCTCTTACCTGGCTGAAAGAAAACAGCCCGGAACCTTTTGCTGACCCTGATGCCTATTACGCCGTCCACCGGAAACCCTCGCCCGGAGAAACTTATCAATACCCTGAATCCGCCTACGGCGTGCTGGCTTGGTGGGATTATGGCTACTGGATTACCCGCATTGCCCACCGCATACCCAACGCCAATCCCAGTCAGGATGCCACGGCGATTACCAGCATAGCCTCGTTCTTTACTTCTCCGGATGAGGCGTCAGCCAATCGGATAAGACAGGAACTGGATTCAGCTTACCTGGTTATTGACCACCAGACTACCTTGGGCAAGTTCTGGGCAATCGTTACCTGGGCAGGAAAACCGCCGCAGCAATATTTTGACACCTATTTTGTGCAACAGGAAGACCAGCAGTACCGGACGGTCGTACTTTACTACCCGGAATACTACCGCTCGATGGTTGTCCGGCTGTACAACTTTGATGGCGAAGCCGTAACTCCTGATAGTATTTCAGTAATTTCCTACCGGGAAACTACTGATGACACGGGCAGGGTCTATAAAATAGTCGACGGTGGGCAACAATTTGCCACCATTGAGGATGCGGAAACCTATCTTACCAGCCAGGATTCAAACAATTTCAGGATAGTCGGTGGCAATCCGCTGATAAGCCCCGTACCCTTGGAGGCGGTGGAGCATTACCAGCTGGTTCATGGCTCGAATAGCACTTTAAGCATTCAGGATGTGGGGGAGGTACCCCGGGTAAAGATATTCGAGTATATAGACTGACTTCCAGCACAGAGAACTACCCCGACTGGAACAGCGGATCAGTCTGTTCCCTGACCCCACATTGATTCGGACGCTCAAAAGTGCTACACTTCTTCTATACCTATGAACTATACTATCACCCAAGAGAGCTTTGATGGCCTCGCTTCCCGTTGTGAAACCCCAGGGCGTCCGTTGAACTGGAATTCTGTTTTCGTCTTACCGGTCTGGCTGAAGGTCTGGTGGCAGGAGTTCAAACCTGAATCTGACCTTTATCTGGCTGTAGTCAGGCAGGACGAGGAAATCATCGGCGTTGCCCCACTTCAGTTGAAAGACGGAACTGCTTCTTTCATCGGCAGTACTGATGTCTGTGATTATCTTGACTTTGTGGTTACACCCGGCCTGGAAAAGGATTTCTTCAGTGTTCTGCTCGACGATTTGAAAAGCAAAAGTATCAACTACCTGGAGTTGGGGTCTTTGAGACCCGAGTCAACGGTGCTCACGGGGTTGGCAGACATGGCCCGGGGCCGAGGACATGAGGTTCTCTGCCAGCCGGAGGACGTTTCCGTGGAAATGGATCTACCGGCTACCTGGGAAGAATATCTGGAAATCCTGGTATCAAAACAGCGCCATGAAGTAAAACGTAAGCTGAGGAGATTAATGGAGGCCGGCAAGATAGAGTTCCGAGTCCTCAGCGATAAAACGGCCGTTGAAAAAGCCATGGATACTTTCCTGAAAATGTTCACCGAGAGCCGCTCGGATAAAGCGACCTTCCTGACCGGCCAAAAGGAATCGTTCTTCCGAGCCCTGGCCGCCACCCTGACCGAGACCGGACTATTGAAGTTGGGCGTTCTTGAACTGGACGACCTGCCCACGGCCACCATCCTGTACTTTGACTACGACGGCGGCACTTATCTTTACAATAGTGGCTATGACCCCGAATACGACTTCTTGAGCGCCGGGCTGCTCAGCAAGGTCCTCTGCATCAGAGAGAGTATTCTGGCAGGCAAGAAGAAGTTCGACTTTCTCAAAGGAGATGAAACCTACAAATACCACTTGGGGGGGAAAGAAGTTCCCCTGTCCAGTTGCCGGATAACTATCGGGTGACACCAGGAAAGAGAGAATATTAATGACAGATGGTCAACTGAGAATAGCTATGATCAGCGTGCATAGTTGCCCGGTAGGTACTCTGGGAACCAGGGATACCGGGGGCATGAATGTCTACATCATGGAACTGGCCGGTGAGTTGGGTAAACAGGGACATTTGGTAGATGTCTATACCCGTGTCCATGATCCCGCCGACGACCAGATCTACTCTCTCGGTCAGAATGCCCGGCTCATTCACATCAAGGCCGGCGCCGTCGAGCAGATACATAAGCTGGCCACCTATTCCCACCTTCCCGAGTTCGCCTGTAACGTTGAGGAGTTCCGGAAGACTAATGACCTCGAATATGATCTGGTATTCAGCCATTACTGGCTTTCGGCCTGGGTGGGTCAATATCTGCAGGAATGGTGGCATATTCCTCACCTGACCATGTTTCACACTCTGGGGGCCGTCAAGAACACAGTCGGCTTTGGAGAGGATGAACCGGAACTCCGTGTCGAGACGGAAAAGGAACTGGCCCGGAGCGGCCATCGCATCATCGCCCCTACGGAGAAAGAAAAAGAGGAACTGGTGCAGCGTTACGGTTCTTCTCCGGAGAACATCAGCGTTGTCCCCTGCGGAGTCAACCTGGAACTATTCCAGCCTCTGGACAAAAAAATGGCCAGAGAGGGACTGGGGCTTGATGACGACAACATTATCCTCTTCGTCGGCCGAATTGAACCGCTGAAAGGTATAGAACAACTGTTAAAGGCCATGACCTACTTGAAGAATGACCGGTGTCCCAGACTGGCCATCGTCGGCGGTGATGAAAGCAGCCAGTCTCACGTGGAAAAACTAAAAGAGTTGTCCCGGGAGCTCGGCATTGAGGACTCGGTTACTTTCTTTGGCCCGATAAAACAAGAGAGGCTGTCCTATTTCTACAGCGCCGCCGATGTCTGCGTGATTTCCTCATATTACGAGAGCTTTGGGTTGGTGGCCTTGGAATCCCTGGCTTGCGGCACTCCGGTGGTAACCAACGACGTGGGAGATTCAAGAAACATTATTCGCCAGGGAGAGACGGGATACGTGATAACGGATAATGAACCCCGGCACCTGGCCGAGAAGATGGACTTGCTCCTTTCGGGGCCGGGTCTTGATAAAGAATCTGTTCTCAAAATCAGGGCATCGGTAGGCGAATTCGCCTGGTCACATATTGCCGAGGCAATTACCGGAGAGTTTCGGAAGGTGATGGACAGTCATCTGGCTCCGGCTCCCTGATCTATCGTCTTTTCGTACCACAGGCTGCTCGCCTGGATCTTAAACCCGATGGACTCGTAAAGGGCCGAGGCTACCTTGTTCTGGCTGTCGACCGTCAACTCGGCTATCGCCGCCCCTCTGTTTTTCAGGTGGGCCAATCCGGCCAGCAGTACTTTCTTGCCTACTCCCTTGCCCCGATAATCCGGGTCGGTACCCATCATGTAGACTCGCCCTTTTCTCTGGTCTTCGGCAGTTTCGTCCTGGTTGGTAATCTCCGCCCAGCAATAGCCGACCACTTCATCCCCGTCGTAGGTGAGAACGACATCTTTCGGGGAATGATTGCTTAGGTTAGTCTTGTAGATTATTTCTTCCACGCTGTTGGGATTATATCCCCAGGTACCGCCGAAGGAACGATTCTGAATCCTTACCAGGGCCTCCTCATCGCCCCGTTTCAGATGTTGGTGCATTATAGATGATTGCCCTGCGTTCTGCCAGCGCACCATAGCTATCTCCAGCCTTAGCTCAAGAAATCGACGCACGCAGCTAAATCCCAACCTGGATAATATCTTCCCCCCCGCCACATCGTCCTCCATCACGTTCACGTGGGCTACTTTCGCCCCCAGTTCTTTAGCCCGCACCAGCGCGTAGGCAAGCAGTGTGGTGGCCAGCCCTCTTTTGCGATACTCGGGATGCACCCAGCAGTCGAGGATAACCCGTCCGATAGCCAGTTCCGGGGCCATATCCAGGTAGCCTACGCTCTTGCCGGCCATTTCAACCAGAAACAGGTCCTTTCCGGGAGAGTAATTCGGCCGTCCCAGGTTCTCGGTAATGACCTGAGACAAAACAGCCCGCCCCGTCGGCTCCAGCTTTTCGGCCTCTGCCTTAAGCATGAGCAACTTATCAAAATCCTCAGGCTGATAATTCCTGACAATATATGGAGAATTACTCATTTCGGTTAGTGACATCATTCGGTTATCATTGTAGCAGGCACAGAAATGTTATACAATAATGCTTTAGTGTTGTAGATTGAGGAGGCCCCTTACAATGACCGATCAGGCTCACGCGCTGGTTTTTGCCCCCCATGCCGACGATGCCGAAGGTGGCGTTGGGGGAACTACCATTCATTGGATAAATGAAGGCAAGGATGTCATCTACGTAGTCTGCACTAACGGCGACAAGGGCACCAGTGACCCGGAAATGAAGCAGGAAACACTAATAAAAATCCGTGAGGAGGAACAACTGGCCGCCGCCGAGATGATGGGAGTAAGGGAGGTTATCTTCCTACGCCATCCCGACCAGGGACTGGAGGACACTCCTGAATTCAGGAAAGAAATTGTGCGCCTGATCAGGCAGTACCGCCCCGATGCCGTGGCTACTACCGACCCCTACCGCCGCTATCGAGCTCATCGTGACCACCGGATTACCGGCCAGGTGGTACTGGACGCCGTTTTCCCCTTCGCTAGGGATTTATACGCCTACCCTGATATGCTGGAGGAAGGCCTTCAACCCCATAAAGTGATAGAAGTATTGCTCTGGGGCTCGGAGAACCCCAACTATCGCTCCAACATTACCGACGTCTTTGATCTCAAGATTGCCGCCCGGGATTGCCACAAGAGCCAAATAGGGCAGATACACTCTCCTGAGAGGCTGGAGCGATTGAAAGACCGTTACCGCCAACAGGCCGAGGGTGAAGAATTCGAGCTGGCCGAGTCGTTCCACCGTGTGGAGTTTCAGCGCTGAACCTCCCTCTCTTCAAAAAGGCGCCTTGCTCCAAAAATGCCATCTTTCTGTCATTCTGAGCCTGTCGAAGAATCCGNATTGTTTTCGCCTGAGAATAGATTCTTCGTCATCCCGATAAAATCGGGCCTCATAAGGACAAGCTAAGAAGAGATCCAGACTATGTCGCCGCAAAGGTCATCGCTGTGAGGCTGCGAGGAAAAGACCCCGTAATTCTCCTTCTCCTTTCCCAGCACGGTGGAATCCCCGTGGCCCGGGTATATCTCCGTATCGTCGGGCAGGGTAAATATCNTTTCNGTGATGGCTTCAATTATCTGCTTCANGGCAGCTGGTGACCCCGTTTTACCCGGGCCCCCGCTGAAAATGGTGTCACCCGATAGCAGATAGCCCCCGACCTTAAAACAAAGGCCTCCCGGCGTATGGCCCGGGGTGTGAATCACCTCGATTCTAAGCTCTCCTACTGAAAGCACGTCCCCATCCTTCAGCAACATTTCCGGTGTCACCGACAAGTTTCCCGTGTCCGATTCCTGGACGGCCAGGGGCACCTTCAGACTGGCGTGTAATTCGGACAGGGCCCCCAGGTGGTCCATATGGTTGTGGGTCAGCAATATGTATTTGGGATTGGTGCCCTCTAACCTCTCCAAGATAGTGCCTGCTTCCGCCGGGGTATCTATCAGGATACTGTCCCCTGTTTTGGCGCAAACTACGATATAGGCATTGGTGCCGAAAGGACCCAGCTCAAGCCTCTCTATTTGAAGGGTATCATCCTTAGCCACGATTGCCATTTCTCTTCCTCCCCGGTTTTTTTAGCCTCGGTTCATTCTCATTTTCGCCCCACTTATCAGTCTCCTATTATATCACGTGTCTCAATCTCTGTGGTATAATGCGGCCAATACCGACAGGTTCTCAAATCTGTTCGAAGTGGGGGGTATGAATCGGTGACGTCTTCACGGCGTTGGTTGTTCGGCTTCGGACTGGCTATCGGGGTGCTGGCGGTAACTACCGTTATCCTGGTACTAACCTCCACCTCGTCAGGAAATGAGCCCCTGCTGGCCGAAGACACTCCTGAAGGAGTAGTGCAGCGGTTCCTGCAGGCTGTCAGTGACGGAGACTATCTCGCGGCTGAGGACTATCTTTCACCCCCGGTCGATGAGAAAACCGAGTACGATTTCCGGCGACTCAGGGAAATGAGGCCGGGTCGTGGGGCTGGTTGGAAGGCCACCTTTGGCGATTCGCTCGTAGATGATGACGAGGCCACCGTGGAGGTCGTGATTGATATCTTCAGGCCCCGCGGTCCCTTTGAGAATTCGGTGACTACTTCGCAGGTTGTTTTCTTTTTCACTAAAGAAGCAGACACTTGGAAAATTACTTCCCCCCTCAATCTTTGGTGGATTTATTAGGCTCTTCGGAAGGAATTAGATGAGCACGATAAAACGAATCTATTTCTACACCGTATCCCTCATCACCCTCAGCATACTGGCCGTCGGCGGGCAGATGCTGTTACGTCTCGCTTTTGACCTGATCGGGGGACAAACCCTGACTGAGATCAGGTCCCCCGGATTTACCACCCAGCAGCTAAGTCTGGGGCTGGCCTTGCTGGTCATCGGAGCTGCCTTGTGGCTCCCGTTCTGGAGATTTGTTCAGCGGCAGGTCGCCGGGAGTCCCGCCGAGACCGGGTCTACGATACGCAAGCTTTTCCTCAACATTATCTTGCTGGTGACAGCCCTGTTCAGCCTTTATGCGGCCGTGGACTTTCTGACCTGGCTCATGTCCGGGCTGCCTCAACAACAGTTCCCTGCCGGGGGACTGGTCAACCTGATTGTTGCCGGGGCTATCTGGTTCTACCATTGGCGGGGGGAACATGAAGAAGGACGGCCTTCACCGGCCTCCCGGACGTTAAGACGCTGGTATGTTTACATTCTCTCAGCCTGGGGGCTGGTATCACTATCGCTGAATCTGGTGCGGTCGATCAATTTCGCCATTTTTCGCCTGCCCGTCTGGGGGGAAACGATAGCCTCCAGTGGGGTCTGGAATACCAGTCTGCCGGAAAATCTAAGCTGGATACTGCTCGGGGGAGGCATCTGGGTTTTCCACTGGTTTTACATGGCTCAGGGAGATTTTGGCTCCACCCTGCGTCAGGTCTATATATATCTGGTAGCCATTCTGGGGGGTGCGCTGGCCGGGCTCGTAGCCCTGGTTACATCCACCTACAATATCTTCCACCTCGTCTTTGGTGGCCTCGTCGTAGATGGCAGCGCCCACTTCCTCTTCCTGGGCTGGACCATCCCTACCATACTTGTGGCCGCTACCGTCTGGCTCTATCACCAGAATGCGGTACAGGAAGAGGTGGCCCAGTTGCACGAGCGGCAGCTTTCCGCTCGACGAATTTACCTTTACCTGATGTCTTTCCTTGGTCTGGTCACTCTCATAACCGGGCTGTCGGTCTTCTTGGGAATCCTGCTGAACGTCTGGATTCAGGCCGCCGGTGGGGTCACCGTAGTGGCTGCCGGTTGGTGGCAGAACCAGTTGAGCATTTGTCTGGCCTTGCTGATAGTAGCCACCCCCATCTGGCTCTATTACTGGAAAACGGTCCTTCAAATGGCGGCGGAGGGAGGAGTGATTGAGCGCGGTGCCAGGTCCAGACGCGTTTACCTCTACGTGATTCTGGCCATAGTCATCATCCTGCTGGCGGCCGACCTGGTCAATATCATATATCAATTATTGAATGGGCTGCTTCAGGGTACGCCCGGAGTGAATATCCTGCGGGACGTGAAATGGAGCTTGCAGACTCTGCTCTTACCTGTGCCGGTGCTGCTCTATCACTGGCGTGTCCTTAGGCAGGATCAGCATCTGGGAGCGGAGAAGCTGCTCCCAGCCAAGACGGTTACCCTGCTGGCCAGTGAACGGGCGTCCGGTCTGGCTTCCAGGATTGAGCAAAAGCTGGGTTCCGGCATTCGCCTCTTACGCCATCTCGATGAGACACCGGAAGACATGCCTGACCTTTCTGATGAAGAACTCGACAACCTGGTCACCCGGATAGAGACCGCCCCCGGCAATAAGGTTATGCTGGTGGTCGTCGGGGATAAAGTAATGGTACTGCCCTACCGGGAGTAATAACCCCGGTGGGTCAATAGGCATGTCTGATCTTCCTGCCCCACCTCCTTCTTGAACCCTCCCCAAAACCCCTGAATCCGGAAACAGGGATATGGCGCCTGGTTTTGAAGGTGACTCAAATGTCATTCTGAGCAATCCCGTATGAACGGAGTGAATCAGGATGACGAAGAATCTTCCGGGGGGATGGCGCAATGGAAGGTGAGTTGAAATACGTCACTTTTGATACCGAGATGGGTTGGGTCGGATTACTGGCTTCGGCCCGGGGGGTACTGGCCGCCACCCTACCCCAGCCCACGGATCAGGCCGCCCATTATTCGTTAGGCAGCCGCGCAAATCAGGCAGTCAGGTCTCCCGCCTCCCTGACTGACCTGACGGAACTCCTCAAAGATTACTTCAATGGAATCCTACTATGTCCCATAATACACCACTTTAGGCAAGGTGCCATCTGAGCGGCTAGGCCGGAGTTTCTACTCTGACGCCTTCATTCCCCACTAGCCCCACCAGCCGCTCGTAAAGCTCCGGGCAGTAGCCGGTTGTGTTAAGGCGGACGTCGTTCACTTGCGTCCCGTTTTCCACCCGCAGGACAACCTCGTCCGTTCCGGTGAATTCCCTGATAACCTCGTTTAATTTACGTACCCGGACTGCATCATTTTCCTGGTTATCGGTCTGGCTGATGCTTATTACCAGTCGGCAATTGTTAGCCGTCGCCGGCTCAGGTACGACTGTCTTTA
This sequence comes from Dehalococcoidales bacterium, assembly GCA_002685815.1. Taxonomy (GTDB): domain Bacteria; phylum Chloroflexota; class Dehalococcoidia; order Dehalococcoidales; family UBA2162. The sequence goes on from NYYM01000018.1 coordinate 75,189, forward strand.
CGGGCACAACTGCTTCAACCACCGAAGGTGCTTCCTGAATCGGGCGGGCAGCAACCTCTTCACTCTGCCCCGCGTCTGGCCGGTACCGCTCCACCTTGTCGCAATTCAGTTGGGCTCCGTCATTCCTTAGTCTGACTTTACCCGTAATAAGCACCAGATTCCCTTTCCCCCAAAGCTCCCGGGTTCCCTCGTAGACATTTGACCAAACAACCACCTCGACAGTTCCGCTGATATCTTCCAGGGTAGCGCTGACAAACGGTTTATTAGCTTTAGTGAATGAAGGTATCGCCGTTACCACTTCACCGACAATCGTAATGGTCTGACCGTTCATCTCGGTGTCGATTGCCACGCAGAGGGTCGTCTTTGAGTTTG